>JBBDJG010000010.1:132720-152311 GCA_040880005.1 Solirubrobacterales bacterium | reverse complement strand
AGTCGAACCCAACCGATTGGGACCTGGTCGCTTCAAAGGGCGACACCGGCGCGACGGGCGCGTGCTGCGCGGACGGGTCGGTGACGAACGCCAAACTTGGCGCTGACGCCGTCACGACCGACAAGGTAGCACCGGACACGCTGACAGCCGACGACATCGCAAACAATGCTGTTGGCAACGCAACGGCCGAGACAGGAGCCGCCGAGGACGAGATCGTAGACGGCTCTGTGGATGTCCAGGACATTGGGGCAAACGCCGTGGACACGAGCGAGATAGTTGCGAACGCTGTTGGCTACGGCGACATCAACACGAACGTCTGGGGCTCGGTCAACGGCTCGGCTTCGAGCCTGCCAGGTTCCGGTGACGAGGGCACCCTGTTCGTTGACGACGACCTGAACGGCGGCACCCTCTACCGCCGCACCGGCGGCTCCTGGGTGAAGATCGCGCCGGGCGTCAGCGAGGCAGCCGCGGACGACTCGTGGGATACCGTCCAGGACAGAAGCGCTGTCGGCAGCGACACCACCACCGCCTGTACCGAAATCCTCGCCGGTGCGACCTTCGCATTCGGCGAGGACGGCTGCATGAAACGGAGTGGAACCTCTTACGTCACACCCAACCCAGGCTCCGCGGTGTTCTACTTCGATGGCGCCGACTATGCGGTTTCCGGCAAGACAACGAACTTCCGCATACGAGCCACGGCCAACACCAACGCGACGGCAGGCGGTCAGACTTGGACTGTAGGCATGTACCCCGCAACTAACGTAGCGGGCGCCGCTGACAACCTCACTTACACTCTTGGAGCAGCCGTCGGTAACACCGTTGCATTCGCCAGCCCGGGGGCAAGCACACGCAACCAGGGCGCGTCGACTACCTTCAGCGCTCCTGCTAACGGCTGGTATGTTCTCGGCGTAGCTTCAAGCGCGGCCATGACAACCAGCTCGGTCACAGAATTCGATGCTACTTTCCAGGTTCAGGTCCAATGACCCTTCCCCGCGTGCTACGCGGACGAGCGGCGCCCCCCAGGCCGCTTCGCGTGGCCCGATCGGGCAGGCCAGCACGGGTCCTCGTGGCGCTTGCCGTTCTCGCCGGTCTCGGGCTGGGTATGCACTTCGCGCGCAGTCTTCTGAATGGCGGGGACGAAAGCGCCGGGACGATCCTCGGCCCACCTGAGGCCCCGTTCACGCTTTCGTATCCGGCCGACTGGCGCCCCCTCCCTGAATCAGATCTCAGCAAGATGTCCGGCTCACCGCTCGCGGCAATCCGCCAAAGAGACGGCAAGGGTTTGCTCGTGGTCAGGAAGGGAGGGCGTCCTCCACGGGATCTGAGCACGTTCGCCGGTGACCTGACCAGTGAGCTGAGCAGACGCTTCGCTGATTTTCAGAAGCAGACCTCCCGGGTTCTTAGCATCAGGGCTGGCGTGGCTCTCGTCTACTCTTATCTGCGCACGCGGCGCAGAACGACTCATACCGTCGTCATCGTGCCGGCGGCCGATAGAACCTTCGACATAAGCACTGTCTCGCCAGCCGACGACAAGCAGTCGGCCACCCAGATCGCTGCGATGGTCCGCCAGTTCGACACCGGATCGGGCCGGCGCTCAGCTGGCGGGAAGGATCGTCCGTGATGCCCATGGGCGGCGGCAGGAGCCGGGCGGCCGCTGTCGAAGATGGGCGACATCCCGCCCTGCGTCGATCTGCCCCCGAACGCACTGGAGACCTTGAGCCTGACGCCCAACGGAGAACCCGCCCCCAAGTCTCGCCGCCGGCGAGCCCTGCTGTGGATCCTCGTCGTGGCGGTCCTTGCCGGGGGCGGATACGTCGCCTACGACAAGCTGATCAAGGACGACAAAGGCAGCGGCGGCGAGGTAAGCGGGACCGGCGTGAACGACTTCACGCTCACCTTCCCGGCCGGGTGGACTCCGCTCACGCGGAAGGAGCTGGAAACGCTGCCCGGCAGGCCGATAGCCGTGATACGTCAAAAGAACGGCAAGGGGTTCTTCGTGCTTCGCGTGAAGGGGCCCGCGCCGGCAACCTTCACCAAGTTCTCCGGTGACCTCTCTGCGGAGCTCAAGAAGCGCATCAAGGACTTCCAGGAGCAATCGTCGAGGACGATCGAGGTCAAGGCGGGCAAGGCTTTCTTCTACTCCTACATCCGCAAGAAGAAGGGCACGGTCCACAAGGTCGTGGTGGTGCCTGCCGGCAACAAGAGCTACGTGATCAACACGGTGTCGGCTGGTGGAGAGAAGAAGATCGCCAAAGAAGTCGTGAACATGATCATCTCGTTCAACAACAAGTAGTTGCCGGGTGATCCCTTGGATTCCGCACTGCAAGAGGCTAACCGCACCACCATTCAGCGGCAGGAAAACGCTCGCAGAAGTAGAACTAGAACAGAAGTAGAAACACGTGGTAGAAAGCCCAGGGACACTGAGGGACTCACCTGACTTGGAAGCGTCACCTGCACCGAAGCGTCGTTGGGCCTGGCTGCTGGCCGGGGTGGTCGTCGTTGTAGCGATTGCAGCAGCGGCATGGCTGCTGCTGAAGGACGACGGCTCGAAAAAGGGAGAGCCCCAGGCGGCAACGATCGGTGAGTTGGTGGCCAAGCAGGCTTCCGCCAGCCATCCGGTCTACTGGGTGGGACCTCGCTCGGGCGTCACGTACGAGCTGACCGACACCACGAGCGGACGCATCTTCGTCCGCTATCTGCCCGCGGGGGTGAGCATAGGCGACCCGCGCCCGCGCTTCCTCACGGTCGGCACATACCCGGTGCGGAGTGCTTATCAGACGCTCGTGAAGCTGAGTAAGCGCAAGGGCACCGTCTCGACCAAGGTCGGCGGCGGAATCGCAGTGCAGGATCTAAAGAGCCCGACGAGTGTGTACGTGGCCTATCCGGGCCTGGACCTTCAGGTCGAGGTCTACGACCGATCGGCCAACGCCGCGCGCAAGCTCGCGTTCTCGGGCAAGGTGCAGCCGATTCGCTAGCCTTGCCAAGGACTGGGCCCCGCGCCAGCTACCTTCACCAAGTTCTCCGGCGAGCTCGCGACGGAGCTTGACAAGCGCATCAAGGACTTCCAGCAGCAGTCCTCGCGAACGATCAAGGTCAAGGCGGGCCCGGCCTTCTTCTACTCCTACATCCGCAAGAAGAAGGGGACGGTCCACACGGTGGTGGTGCCGGTGGCACCAAGAGCTGCGTGATCAACACCGTGTCGGCCGGCGGCGAGAAGAAGGTGGCGAAACAGGTCGCCAACATGATCCTCTCGTTCGACGCGAAGAGCGGCAACTAGAGCTGACGCGAGCCCGGTAAGGAGTCAGTCAGATCCACAGCCGGGTTTCGGGGCCGAGCTTCCGCGATCCGCCACACGGCGTCCGTGAGTGCATGCGCGACGCGATCCATCGTCTCGTCGTCGGCTTGAGCCCCGACCATCTGATGGAGGGAGCGCTCGCCCATCCACGCAACCATCTGGCCGAGCGTGTCCGCTTCCGCTGCTGTCAGCTCAGGACTGCGCTCGCGTAACGCCGCGGCGATCGTGGCGCCGATCTGGCCCACCGCGGCGCGCCAGGTCTCACGCGCCTCGGTGTCGTACTCGGCCAGCTCGACCAGGCCGCCCAGCACGCCGGCGTGCTCGCGCCACATCGCGACCACGCCGGCCGCTACGCGTTCCAGCTCGTCGCGACCCGCCTCGGGGTTGGCAAAGAACGGCGCGGCGATCTCGTCCCACTCGAGCACCTCCTGCGCGGCGAGCTGTGCGAGCAGATCCCGCTTGCCGGGGAAGTGCAGGTAGAAGGTCGCACGCGACACGCCGGCCTCCGCCGCGATCCGGTTGACGCTCAGTGCCGCCAGCGGCTCGCCCTGCTCGAGCAGGCGCTGGGCCGCCGAGAGGATCTCTTCGCGCGTGGCCTCGCGCCGCCGGCCAGACCTCTGTTGGACCGTGAAAGCCCTCTCCATCGCTGCAGCTCGGGCCGTCTCAGGCCCGCTCGGGCGTGAACCTGACCGGCAGGCGCTTGTACTGATTGAGGAATGTCGAGCGCGTGCGCGCCGGCTCACCGTCGCGCTCCATGTCGGGTAGGCGGCGCAACGTCTCCTCCAGCAGCACTTTCAGCTCCAGCCGCGCGAGTGCGGCCCCCAGGCAGAAGTGCCTGCCTCCCGCACCGAATGCTTGGTGCGCTGTCGTGCGCTTGACATCGAACTCGTAAGGATCGTCATAGACGTCCTCGTCGTAGTTGCTCGACACGTACCAAAGCGCCAGCTTGTCGCCCTCGTGCATCTGCTGCCCGTGGAACTCGACGTCGCGCGTGACCGTGCGACGGAAGTAGGAGAAGGCGGGGAAGCAGCGCAGGACCTCTTCGACGGCGTTCGGAATCAGGGACGGATCGTCGATCAGCAGCTGTCGCTGGTCGGGGTGATCCATCAGCGCCCTCATTCCGCTCGTGTAAACGGACTTGGTGCTATCGGTGCCGGCGCTGATCAGCAGGCCGAACATCGAGCCCAGCTCGACGTCGTTGAGCTTGTCTCCATCGACCTCCGCCTCGGCCAGCTTGCTGAGCAGGTCGTCGCCGGGCTCCTTGCGCCGCGTCTCGATCAGCGGCACCACGTAGGCCAAGTTTTCCTGAAACGTTTCATATATGTAGTCGAGGCTCGAGTCGGGCCGGAACTCGGGGTCTTCGAAGGCGATTATCTCGTTCGCCCAATCGACGAGCTGCTGGTCCATCTCCGGCGCTGTTCCGAGCATCGAGCCGATCACGCGGGCGGTGACGGGGCCGCCGATGTCCTGTACGACGTCGGCCTTGCCGGTGGGCGCCACCTTGTCGATCGCTTGGTTGACGATCTCGCGCACGTGGTCTTCCTGCTCGGAGATCATCTTGGGAGTGAAGACACGCTGGAAGAGCTGCTTCAAGCGTGTGTGGCGGGGCGGGTCCATCGAGATGATCTGATGCCCCTGGAGGTCCATCGGCGCAGCCTTGTCGAGCAGGAACACGCCGCCGCGGCCGCTGGAGAAGGTTTCGTAGTCGCGGCTCACCTCGGTCATGTGATCCGCCTTGGTGATCGACCAGAAGCCGGGCTCGTCGTCGTAGGCGGACATCTCGCTCCAGTGGATCGGCGCCTCGGCGCGCAGTCGCTTGAACAGCTCGTGCGGCGGGCCCTGCTCCCAAAGCGAGGGGTCGCTGAGGTCGATGTCCGACAGGGACGATTCGTGCGTGATGGCGACGGACAGGACTCTCTCCTCCTCAGCTGGCGGGTTCGATGCCCCGCTACGGGGCTGGAACCGGCAGTCTACCGCGGTGTATAGACACCGTGTGTAGCTTTGCCTGATAGGCTGGACACATGAGCCGAACTGTTGGCCATACGAGCTGGCGGAGGTCAATGGCCGCGGAGCTTGGCGTTTCGGATCGCACGCTGCGGCGGGCGGTTGGAGAAGGCTTGTTGCGTGGCGAGCACAGCGGCCGGCGGATCGCGCTCGATGCGCGCGAGGAACTTTACGCACGACACTTCTGGCCACTGCTTGGAAAGCTGCGCGCTGCGCTGCGCACGGAGGCGGGGGTTGCCTGTGCTGTGATCTTCGGTTCCGCCGCCCGCGGCGAGCTTGCGCACGGCTCCGACATCGATGTGCTGGTGAGGTTTCGGCACGATGAACTCTGGAAGCGGGTTGGTCTCCAGGCCCGCCTGGCCAACGCCACCGGACGAGACGTGCAGATCGTCGAACTGGCCGAGGCCGAGCGAGCGCCGATACTGCTCGATGAGATCCTGCGGGACGGCCGCCCGCTCGTTGATCGAGATGGCACGTGGAAGGCATTGCGGGCTCTGCGTGACGAGATCGCAGGGACGGCAGCCGAGCAGGAGCGGAAGCTCGCCAGTCGAGCGCGCAGGGAGCTTGACGAGTTCTTGGCAAAGCGGTGATGGCTGACGATCGGGGACGAGCGCGTACCGGGAGGAGGCAGGTCCGGAAGCTAAGCGCCGACCGTTCGGCGATCAATGCTCGACTGGCGGCCCTTCCGAAGACGTACGAGGCACTGCTGCACGCAGCGGCCATGATCGGCGAGCCCCTGACCGGCGAGAACGTGCTCGCGGCGCTGGAGTCTCGGGATCCCGAGCGTCGTAACTACGTTGGCGCGCTCGAGCGTGCGGTCGAGAAGCTGGTGAACTTCGTTAGCGAGATAGTTGATCGCGGTCTGCGTGAGGCGGGTCGTGCTGCTCATCCTTCAGCGAAGACCACGGGAAAGAGCTTTGATCGCTTGCGCGAGGCCGGCGTCATCTCGCTACGACAGCGCGACCGTCTGGTGCGACTGGCGGACGTGCGCAACGTGATACAGCACGACTACGTCGAAGTGAGGCCGCAACAGATCGCGGACGCGGTGGAGATCCTTCGACGGAACGCCCATGATGTCGTCCGCGTGCTCGACGCCTGGGTCGAGGAGATCGATGGAGCTACCGGGAAGGGATGGTCGAAGCCGCCGCGCAAGAAGCGCTCGTAGCTCGGCTTTTCACTGGAGTCAGGCATGAACGACCAGGTCGTAATCGAGACAACGGGGCTGACAAAGCGGTTTGGGCCGCGCGCCGCGATCGATGACGTTGCGCTGCGGGTGCCCGCGGGAACCTGTTTCGGATTCCTCGGGCCGAACGGCGCCGGGAAGACGACGATGATCCGAATGATGCTCGGGCTAGCGCGGCCGACCAGCGGTTCGATCAGTGTGCGCGGCCACGCTATCGGTGAACAGACGCAACAAGCGCTCGCAAGCGTCGGAGGGATCGTCGAGGAGCCGGCCTTCTACTCATTCATGACTGGCCGCCGGAACCTCGAAGCCTGGGGAGCGCTACTCGATGCGGCGGCTGTGGAGCGCATCCCGGGGCTGCTCGAACGGGTGAGGTTGGAAGGGCGCGCCGACGAGCGCGTCAAGAACTACTCGCTGGGGATGAAGCAGAGGCTGGCGCTAGCGCGGGCGCTGCTGTGCGACCCCGAGCTGCTGGTGCTAGACGAGCCGACCAACGGGCTCGACCCGGCCGGCATGGCCGAGTTCCGCCTGCTGGTGCGCGAGATGGTCGAGCAGGAGAACCGCACCGTGTTCATCTCCTCGCACCTGCTCGACGAGGTCCAGAAGATGTGTGACTACGTGGCGATCATCGACCACGGGCGTGTCGTGATCGAGGGATCGACTCAGGAGCTGATCGCCGCGGGCGAGACCGGCATCGAGGTTGACTGTGACGATCCCGCTCGCGCCCGGGACGTGCTCACGAAGCTGCCCGCTGTTCGAGGTGTTGCGGCGGGTGAATCCAACAGGCTGGTCGTCGAAGTCGATCCGACCCGCGAGGCTGCGATCGCGATAAACCGTGCGCTGGTACAGGCCGGCATCGGCGTTGCTGCGCTCGCCAAGAGCGAGCAGTCGCTCGAGCGGCGCTACCTGGACATCACCGCCGGCTCGACGCCGAGCGAGGCCGGTGCCCCGCAGCGGGACTCGCCGCCCCCTCCACCGCCTCCTCCTCCCGGGGTCGCGTCGTGATCAAGCAGGAGTACCTGAAGATCGTGCGTCGCCGCGGGTTGTTCCTGACCGCAGTGATCCTGACGACCGTGGTCGCGATCGCGGTGATTGTGATGTCGCTCGTCGTACACGGCTCGAAGCCGCAGGAATACACCGGCGGCAAGGAGCTGCTGGAGGATTTCACGGGCGCGATCGTCCTGCCGGCGGTCGTGTTCGCGATTCTGATGGGAGCGCAGACCGGCGCCTGGGACATGGCCAACGGCACCTTCCGCTACATGGCGATGACCGGTCGCCCACGCATGGAGTTGTATGCAGTGCGCCTGCCGGCGCTGATCGCGGCGATACTGGCGTTCGTCGGGCCGGCGATGGCGATCGCCGTGGTCGGGTCGCTGGCGCTGCCGCTCGAAGATTTCACGGCTGTGACGACCGCAGCGATTCTCGACTTCGTCTGGGAGTTGATGCTGGTACTGGCGACGTACAGCCTGGTGTCGATGGCGATCGGCGCTCTGCTGAGGTCGATCGGGGCGGCGATCGCGGTCTCGCTCGTGCTGAACCTGATCGGGCTGAACCTGCTCGCGGCGCTCGACAGTGTCAACGAGACGCTTGGCGATCTGATGCTGCCGAACGTGATCGGCCGGCTGACCGGCGGCGATTCAAGCGTCTCCATAGCACTGGCGGCGACCGCGCTGATCGTGTGGCTGGGCGCCTTTCTCGGCGCCGGGGCGCTGCGAACCGTGCGCGCCGAGTACTGACGGTTGGGCACGAGGAAGCTCGCGCAACGTCGGTTCAGCGCTCAGGAGATCGTTTGGTTATGCCGTATGATTATTCGAGTTATGCGAACAAAGGCACCTGCGCTCCTGCCCCTTTTTCGATCGGACCTCCAAGCCCGTCTCGTCACGCTGCTGGTTGAGAACCCGCGACGCTGGTGGACGGCCGGCGACCTGCTGGAGCTTGTCGGCGGTGCGCCATCGACGCTTCATGCCGAGCTGCACCGGCTGGAGGGAGCATCGTTGGTTGAGCGCGAGCGGCTTGGGCGGATCCATCGCTTTCGCGCCTGTGCGAACTCGCCCCTCTACGGACCGCTGCGCGAGTTGATCGAGGCATCGATCGGCGTCGAGGCAGAACTCAGCAAGCGCCTTGCAGCTACATCCGGCGTTGAGGTCGCGGCGATCTTTGGGTCATGGGCAGCAGGAGATCTCGAAGCTGGCAGCGACATCGACGTGATCGTGGTGGGCAACTTCGATCGCTCCGCGCTCGCCAAAGCGATGCGCAAGATTGAAGATCTCGCCCAACGGGACATCCAACTCGTCATGCTCACCCGGCGAGAGTTCCGCGACCGCTTGCGCCGGCGATCGGGCGTGGTTCGGTCGATCGCGGAGCGCCCGATCATTCCCTTGGTAGGTGATATCCAGAGCATGATCTCCCAATGACGCGGGCAAGAGTTCAGGACATTCCGCCCGACCCGGACCGTGCGCGAGATCTCGTTGCCAAGGCTCGCGGTCATCTGCGGGATCTCGGTGGTGGACAAATCGGATTAGCGAGCGGTTACCTACTCGGCTACCAAGCATGTCTCGTCGAACAGTCTGACCAGACCTCGTGACGCGTTACCCCGCGTACAGAGCCTCGATCTCGGTTGCGTACTTCTCGGCGATCGGCTTGCGCTTGAGCTTCACGGTCGGCGTTAGCTCGTCGCCACCCGGCTCCCACTCGCCAGGCACGATGGTGAACTTCTTGATCTGCTCCACGCGCGAGATCCGCGCGTTGGCTCGTTCGACGGCGCCCGCGATCTCCTCCTCGACGACATGCTGGCCGGCCATCGAGGCGGGGGAGGAGTCGGCGAGGCCGTTGGCGGCTGCGAACGCTGCGCAGCCGTCCGGGTCGAGCACGATCAGGGCGACGTTGTAGGATTGCCGATCGCCGATCGCGACAGCGTGCGCGACCAAGGAGCTTGCGGTCTTGAGCTTGGCCTCGATGTTGGCGGGCGACATGTTCTTTCCGGCCGCGTTGATGATCAGCTCCTTCTTGCGGTCCACGATGCGCAGGTACCCATCGTCATCGAACTGGCCGATGTCGCCGGTGCGGAACCAGCCGTGCTCGTCGATCGCCTCGGCCGTCTTGTCGGGCAGGTTCCGGTAGCCCTTCATGACGACTGAACCGCGCACCAGGATCTCTCCGTCTTCGGCCAGCTCAACCTCCACGCCCGGGATCGGCTTTCCGACGGTGCCGACGCGGATCGCCCCGGGCGGATTGATCGTGGTGCAGGCCGTGGTTTCCGACAGACCCCACAGCTCGGCGATCTCGATGCCGATCGCGTCGAAGAACAGGACCACCTCCGGCGGGGTGGGAGCAGCCCCGACCGCGAACAGCTCCACCTGGTCGAGCCCGAGCGAAGCGCGGATTCCGGCGAAGACCAGCTCGTCCGCCTTGCGCCACTCGGTCTCGAGGCCCGCGGGCACCGGGCCTTGCTGCTTGGCACGGGCGCGCTCGAGCCCGACGTCGAGAGCCCATTCGGCGGCTTGCCGCTTGGACTCGTCGGTCTCTGCGGCGAAACCGGCCTCCAATGCCGCCTTGAGCTTCTCCCAGATCCGCGGTACGCCTCCCCAGATCGTGGGGCGCACTTCGATCGAGTAGGCCACCATCTCACGCGGGTTCGGGCAGCAGTGGACCGTGTTGCCGAGCACCATCGACGAGTAGTGGTTGGCCCAGCGATCGGCGATGTGGGCAGTGGGAAGGAACGAGATCGATCGCCCGCCTGGCGTGATCGGGTAGATCTGGTCGAGCGCGCGCCACACACTCATCATGTTGTCGTGGGTGAGTTGGACACCTTTGGGCGGACCGGTGGTGCCGGACGTGTAGATAAGGGTCAACACGTCATCCGGCTCGACCGCGCGCCACGCGGCCTCGAAATCGAAGTCGGCGGCGCCGAGCGCTTCGAACATCTCGAGCGACATCGTGCCTTCGGAGGCGTCGCCGTCGACCACGACCACGTGCTCCAGTGTGTCGACGCGATCGCGCGCCGCCAGTACGCGCTCGACAAACGCCTGCTCCGTGACGAGCACCCGGTTGGCGGCATCGGAGAGCAAATACTCGATCTGCTCTGGGGAGGAAGTGTTGTAGATCGAGAAGCAGGTCGCTCCGAGATGCATGGCGGCCGCGTCGAAGAGGTGCATGGCGGGACGGTTCACGAGCATCAAGCCGACGACGTCGCCGCGACCAATGCCTAGCTGGGCGAAGGCGGCTGCCCGCCGCCGCACGGTGCCGGCGTAGTCCGCCCAACTGGCCTCGTAGTCGCTGTCCTTCAAGCGCAATGCGGGGCGCTCGGCATGCTCGGCGGCCGTGATCTGGAACGCTTCGCACATCGTCGTCGCCTCGAGCGCCTTTGGCCGCGCCCCGGCCACGCTGCTTTGCTCGCTTGCCACCGGCTCCATCGCTGTCAGCTCCTCCAACTCGCTCGCCGATCGGAGATACTAAACGCCCATGCCGCCCGGCTCAATCCGTGTCTCGACCGCCTTGCCACGCTAAGCGCTCTCTCGACGGCAGCCTGCGCGCGTACAGCCAAGGACGAAGCCGCGACGCGAGTGGGCGACCTGCGATCTGTTCCGCGAGCGTGATGAACTGCGCGGTTGTCGCCACCCCGCCTTTGTAGCGATCCACCCACTCGCGGAAGATCGCGAAAAAGGCCCGGTCGCCAACCCGATTGCGCAGCGCTTGCAGCGCAAGTGCGCCCCGGAAATAGACGCTGGTGCCAAAGAGGTGCTTCGCCCCGGGGTTCGCCGGCGGGATGTCGAGCGCTCCGCGTAGGTAGTCGTAGGTGAACCGGATCTGGCGGCGAATCGGTACGCCGCCGGCGTGCGCTTGCCAGAGCCAGTCGGCGTAGGTGGCGAACCCTTCGTTGAGCCAGATGTCGCGCCAGGTGGCGGGCGACACGGCGTCGCCGAACCACTGATGAGCCAGCTCGTGCGCGAGGACGTCGTAGCGGTCCGACCTGATCAACCGGGAGGAGATCAGCGGCCGCGTCTGGGTCTCGATCGCAAGCGGGCCCACGTCGGGCAGCACGATTACTCCCACGGAGTCGAACGGATACGTGCCAAAAAGGCCCGAGAAGTACCTGATGATTCTCGGAACCCCCTTGGAGAGCACGCGTCGCTCGGTGCGAGAGGGACGCTTGTAGTAAGCGTTGAGGATCGGCACGCCAGTTGGCCCCGGCTGTTCGGCGATCTTGTAGCGACCGATCACTACGGTTGCCAGGTAGGAGGCCATCGGAGCGCTCTCGGACCAGCTCCAGGTGGTCAGTCCGGCCCCCGCCGGCGCGCTTCCCAGGAGCCTGCCGTTCGAAAGCGCCTTGAGACGGCTCGGGACGGTGACCCGAATCTCGTAGGTGGCTTTGTCGGAGGGGTGGTCGTTGACCGGAAACCAGGTGTGGGCGCCCGACGGTTCCGACACGACGTAGGTGAGATCCCCGCGGCCAATCCAGCCGATCCTGGACGGGGCGGAGGGGTCGTTGATCGCGCGCGGAGTTCCCCGGTACGGAACCCGAATCGTGAAGACGACGCCGGCAGCAAGCGGTGTGGCTGGCACAACGACGAGTTTCCCGTGAACCAGTCGTGAAGCGGCATCGACGCCATCGACGGTGACCTGACCGACGCGGAAGCGCGCAAAGTCGAGCGCGACTTCGCTCAGCGGCGATGTCGAGGTCGCGACGATCGTGGTTGCTCCGGCGATCGTGCTCCGCGCCGGGTTGTAGGTCAGCGCGATGTCGTACGCGGAGACGTCATATCCGCGATTGCCGAGCTTCGGGTAGTAGGGATCACCCAGGCTCGCCGTTCGGGCGGGGGACGCGAGTAAGGCGAGGACGAGCAGCGTGAGCGTGAGCAGACACCCCGATTGCGAAAGACGCAGCGCCGACGTTTGCCTCGCCGTTTCCCGTCTCTCGTACCCCATTTGAGGCATCGTACGCTGACGGACGGTGCTTCCCGCCAGTTCTAAGTACCCAATCGCCCAGGTCCTCGGCTACGCGTGGTAGCGCTGCGACGAGCCTGGACGTCAGTATGAGGCGGCCTCCGGGTTGCTCGCGCTCGACGTCTCCACAGTCGATGCGAGGAAAGATCTCCGATGCCTCGCCTACGTCGTCCCATGAGCATGGCTCTCTCTGCAATTGCGCTGCTTGCGTGCGTCATGGTGTTCGCGCCCGGGACCAGCGCGCGCCAACCGACCGCACCCAAGAGCGGACCTTGGAGCGACACCGACGGGGCGACGCAGTATCTGCTGTTCACGGTCCGAAACCGCAGGGTCGTCGACATCGACGGCGGCATCACCTTGAGCTGCGGCGGCGTCAACTCCGCGTTCACCTACGGGAGAGGGACTGTCGACGATCGGATCGTGTTGCGCGGCCGCGGCCGATCTAGGCACTGGGAAGCAAGCCTTCGCCTGACGGAGGACGACATCGGCCGTCAGGGCGTGGTCGATGTCGGAATCCACTTCCGTGGCCGCAAGCGCTCGAGCGCCTTGATAACGGTCGAAACCAGTGACGGCCAGTGCTTCGGCTCGCTTGCGCTCGAGCCGAAGATCGGCTGACGCCTGCGACCCGGACGCCGAGACCCCAGCCCCGGCTATCGTGTCGCCTGTGCCAGGCGCCGCCCCGTTATTGATCGAATTTCCCGCCGATGACCCTGAGCGCGCACGGCGCTTCTGGTCCGGGTTGCTCGGAGGTGAGCTGGCGGACCGCTCCGGTGAAGAAGGGGAGGGCTGGCAGACCCGCTCCGAAACGCCCGCCGTTGGCATTCATCGACGCGGGCAGGGTCCCGGCGACTCTTTCTCGCTTCCCTACTTCGCGGTCCGCGATCTGGCGGCCGCGCTCGATCAGGTCGAAGCGCTCGGCGGCAAGATCGTTCATCCGGGCGAGCGGTGGGCGATCTGCAAGGACTCGGAGGGAAGTCCGTTCGGACTGATGAGACGAGGTTGAGCGGGCAACTGCGCGAGCGACAGGTTGCGATGGGTCTGCTCTTCTATCCGAGGGGCGGATCCGCCCAGGTCGCCCGTTACCTCTCCCGCACGCTTGACGATCTGGGCTGGCCGGTGACTTTGGCCTGCGGATCACTGGGTACTCCAGGGGATCGAACGCACGCGGCGACTTTCTTTGACGGGATTCGTGTCGCGGCCGCCAACTACAACGCTGCCATGCAGACGTACCGAGCCGGAGGGGATCCGATCGCGGATCCGGTACCGCTGCACCCCTCGTTCGAGGCTCGAGAGAACGTGCCCGATCGCGTGTTTGCCGCTGTCTCGCCCGAGCTTGGCGACCACCTGGCGTTTGCTTGGGAATCATTGATGGCCGACGCGTGGCGCGACGATCCCGCCGTCTTTCACCTCCACCATCTGACGCCGCTGCACGAGGCGGTCGAGCGACGCTGGCCCCAGTGTGCGATCGTCACCCACCTGCACGGCACCGAGTTGAAGCTGCTGGACGACATCGATCGCCTGGCGGCCATCGCGCACAGGCTGGACACGAGTCTCGAGGGGATGGCCGACCGGGCCGAAGCCGGTGACCTGCCGAAGGCCGGTGGTCTTGGACCCCAAGAGCGGCGATTGTTTGAGCAGACCCGCTGGTCGTCCTGGCGTTTTGGCGATCACTGGGCGCAGCGATTGCGAGCTGCCGCGCGGCGCACCAGCCGCTTCATTGTGATCTCCCCGCATGATCGCGACGAGGCGCAGCGACTGATGAAGGTCGACGATCGGCTGATCGAGCGGATCCCGAACGGGGTCGACGTGGAGCGCTTCGACCGGCAGACCGTCGCCCTCGACGAGCGACTCGCACGCTGGCGCCGTTGGCTCGTCGATGATCCGCGCGGTTGGGACGCATCGGGCAAGCCCGGCAGCATCCGCTACAGCGAAAGCGATCTGCAGCAGTTCCTCGACCCCGAGACCGGCGACCCGGCCCCGGTCCTGCTGTTTGTCGGGCGGTTCCTCGGCTTCAAGCGAGTGCCGCTGCTGGTACGTGCTTACGCTCGCGCACGGTCGCGCCTTCGCATCCGTGCACCGCTTGTGATTTGGGGAGGCTTCCCCGGCGAGTGGGAGGGCGAGCACCCTCACACGGTTGCTCGCGAGGAGGGCACCGAGGGAATCTTCTTCGTCGGCTGGCGAGGCCACAGGGATCTGCCCAGCGGACTCGCTTGCGCCGACGTGATGGCGGCGCCTTCCTACAACGAGCCCTTCGGGCAGGTGCTGCTGGAGGCGATGGCCTGCGGCGTTCCGGTGATCGCCACGCGCAGCGGGGGCCCGCCCTCGTTCGTCAACACCGAGCCTGGACGGCCCAACGGCTGGCTGGTAGAACCCAATGACGTGGACGCCGTGGCCGACGCGCTGGTGGAGGCGGTGAACGACGCGGAGGCGAGACGACAGCGAGCCGACAACGCCTACGAGCAGATTCGCGGTGCCTTCGCGTGGCAGTCGCTGGGGCGGCGGTTCGTCGCTTCCTATGAAGCCGCGAGGCAGGAGCGTCGCGCGGTCGGTTGAGCGTGACGGGCGGGTCAGCGGTTGAACCAGCGGGCGCGGCGGCTCGAGCCGAAGTGCTGCTTCTCGGCGACGAGCGCCTCGGACGGCTCGCTGAAAGTTCCGGTGGGCTTTGGCCCCGAGAAGAAATCCACATCGACGCGGCCGACGCGGCCGGCGCCGAACTCGATGTAGCAGGAGCCGCGTCCGTCGTAGCCGCCGGGCTGCTCGCCGCTTTGCAGGCGAGCGATCACCGAATCGGCGACTACTCGCGCCGTTCCTTCGGCGAACACTCCCGCCTTCGGCGTTCCGACATCCGCGACGTCCCCGACCGCGTACACACCTGGAAACCGTGTCTCCAGCGTCTTCGGGTTCACTGGCACCCAGCGATCTTCGATCATGCCGGCGGCTGCGACCACGTCGGGAACGCAGTGCTTCGGAACGCCGAGGAAGAGGTCGTAGGGCATTTCGCTGCCGTCGTCGAGCACGGCGACGCGGCGTGCCGGGTCGAGCGAGCCGACGCGGAGGCCGGCGACGAACGTGATGTCGCGCTCGGCGAAGGCGGCGACCAGCGCGCGGGAGGTGTCGGGTGACGGAGGAACCGGGGTGTCGAACGGGATCACGATGGAGATCTCGCAATCGCCGCGAACGCCCCGGTCGGACAGGTAGTCGTGCAGCAGCAACGCGGCCTCGCTCGGCGCCGGCGGGCATTTGAACGGCGCCGCGCAGACACCGACGATTGCTCGACCCTTCGAGAAGGTGGGAAGCAACTCGCCCAGCCGCTCGGCCCCTTGCGTTGAGTAGAACTCGTTGCCACCCTCGGCGAGCCCCGGCGTGGCGGCCAGGTCATAGTCGGCTCCGAGCGCCACCACCAGGATGTCGGCCTCGTGGACGCCGCCGTCGGTGGTCACACGTCGCGCTTCGGGTTCGATCTCCGTGATCGTCTGCTGCAGGAAGCGCACGCCGGGCTTTGCGATGTCACTGTATGCGTTGCGGACCGCGTCGGGCTTCTTCCGGCCGAACATCACGTCGAGCTTGGAGAATCCGAACGTGAACGCGTCGTTCTTGTCGATCAGCGTCACGTCGACGTCGTCGCCGAGCGCCTCCGACAACATGGTGGTCAGCTCGAGACCCCCAAAACCCGCTCCCAGCACAACGGCCCGCGTCTTCATGGAGCGAGTATATGTGCGCTCGGCACTGCTCAGTTGGGGACATAGTGGGGACATATTCGGACAGGGTTGGGAGCAATGCGATCGCCCTGACGGCGGGCCCGCTGTCGAAGCATGCTCTGATCGCACGTATTGCTGCCGGCACAAGCGGCCTCACCTACAATCGAACTGGGCTAGGCCTGCGCTGAGTCTGAGAGATGTACCCAATAAAAAACGCTCGAGCGGCAATGGCCGCCCTTTCCTGCTCGCTGCTGGCGATCCTCGTGGTCGCGGTGGTGACGGTCGGGGCAGCGACCGGCAATGGCGCCGCCGGGCCCCGTGTGCTTGTCGTGCCGGCCACGCAGCAGGGCAAGGCTGCGCTGGCGCAGTCGAGCGCCCGCCTGATCGCCGACTACGGTTCCTTCTCACTCGTTGAGGCCACCGGCGCCGACATCGCACGCTTGGCGCGTGCCGGGGCAGCTGCAAGGGACGGCACGCGCTACATCGAGCTGAACGGTCGCACGCTCGACCCAAGAACGGAGCGAGCCCCGCTTGGCCACAAGAGGTCGAGGCCACGTGGCCCCGGGCTGGCGGTCGTTCAGTTCGTCGGACCGGTGAAGGACGCGTGGCTCGCCCGCCTGCGCGCCACGGGTATGCGCGTAATCACGTACATGGCTCAGGACGCGTACCTCGTCTACGGGTCGGGGCCACAGTTGAGGGCCGTCGCCGGATTGCCGGGCAGCGATCCCGCGGTCCGGGCTGCAGTGCCCTATCGCGCCTCGGACAAGCTCCTGTCGGGAACCGGAAACGCCGGCCGCGTCCGCGTGACGATACAGACCGTCTCGGGTAGCGACGGGGCAGCCGCCCGCCGGTCGATCGAGCGCGCGGCCCGCGAGCTGAGGCAGGAGTCGACCCTCGGTTCGACGACGACCCAGTTCGTCGCGCTCGACGGTCGCGCGCTCACCGTTCTCGCCGGTGACCCCAGTGTCGTTTCGATTGGACCCTACGTAGCGCCGCACCTGCGCGACGAGCGGGCCGCCCAGATCGTCGCCGGGAACCTGACCGCCAACGTGCCCAGTGGCACCGGCTATCTGTCGTGGCTGACTGGCCAGGGCTTCGATGGCTCGCAGCTTCCGTTCGCCATCGACGTCACCGACGAAGGCCTCGATACCGGATCGACGACACCCGCCCATCCTGACTTCTTCTTCAACGGCTCGACCTCGAACGCGGATCGGGTGGTGTACATCAACAACACCACCAACGACTCAAACGGACGTGACTGTGGCGGTCACGGCACCAACGTCGCGTCGATAGCGGCGGGCTTCAACAACGGCACCACCTCGTCGGTAGAGGATGCCCAGGGCTACAACTACGGACTGGGCATCGCGCCCGCCGCCCAGATCGGCGCCAGCAAGATCTTCAGATGCACGAACGGCATGTTCCAGAACAGCGGCGGCCTCGCGGCGCTCGCCTCGAAGGCGTACGAGAACGGCGCCCGGCTGTCGAGCAACTCGTGGGGCGCCGACACGGCCGGCGGCTACAACGCCGACTCTCAAACCTATGACGCGATCGTGCGCGACGCTCGCTCGACGCAGTCGGGCAACCAGCAGATGGTCGAGATCTTCGCGGCGGGCAACGCCGGACCGGGCACCAAGACGGTCGGCTCGCCGGGCACGGCCAAGAACGTGATCGCGGTTGGCGCTTCCGAGAACGTTCGCGGCGGCGGGACGGACGGATGCGGCGTCACGGATGCCGACGCCAACGACGCTCACGACGTGGTCGATTTCTCTTCACGCGGGCCTACCGCAGACGGCCGCATGAAACCCGACCTGGTGGCACCGGGGACGCACGTTACCGGCGCATCTCCACAGCACGCCGGCTACACCGGATCGGGGACCTGCGACCCGCAGTTCCCGGCCGGCAACACGCTCTACTCTCGAGTGTCTGGAACCTCGCAGGCGACGCCCGAGGTCAGTGGCGCCGCCGCAATGGTGATGGACTGGTTCCGCCGCACCCAGGGCGGAGGCTCGACGCTGCCGTCGCCGGCGATGGTGAAGGCGATCCTCGTCAACGCCGCCAGCGACATGACCGGCGGGAGCATGGGTGACGGCGCACTGGGCACGCTGGGCAACGCGCCCGACGACAACCAGGGGTGGGGCCGGGTCAATCTCGGCAACGTCCTCGACGGCACGACGCGGGACTACCGTGACCAGGCCGACCTGCTTTCAACCACCGGCCAGAGCTTGGTGCGGGCTTACGACGTCGCGGACACCGGCAAGCCCGTGAAGGTCACGCTCGCCTGGACCGATCCTCCCGGCCCGACCAGCGGCAACGCGTTCGTCAACGACCTCGATCTGGTGGTCGACGCGGGCGGGCGCATCTATCGGGGCAACCAGCTCTTCAACGGCAGTTCGGTTGCGGGCGGGTCGTCGGACACGCGCAACAACCTCGAGAACGTATTTCTGCCCGCCAGCACGAGCGGCAGGATCAGCGCTCAGGTGCTCGGTACCAACGTCGCCGGCGACGGCGTGCCCGGCAACGGCGACAGCACCGATCAGGATTTTGCGCTGGTTGTGTCGAACGGCAACCAGACCACCGCACCGGTGCTGTCGCATCAGTCGACCTCGGTCGGCGACGTGGCCGGTGACAACGACGGCGTCGTCGAGCCGGGAGAGCCGTTCACGGTCAGCGAAACGGTGCGAAACTCGGGCAACTCCTCCGCGATGGGGGTGAGCGGCGCGCTCTCTAGCTCCGCGCCCGGGTTGTCGATCACCCAGGCCAACTCGCCGTTCCCGGACATAGGCACGGGCGCCAGTGCGGCAAACTCGACCGCATTCGCCGCGTCTCTCGCTAGCGGTGCCCCATGCGGCACCGACCTGCCGATGACTCTCGGTCTGACCACGGCGCAAGGCGTGTACCAGGTTCCGGTCTCGGTGCCGACCGGGGCTGTCGGATCCCCTGTGACGCGCAACAGCACCGACGTGCCCAAGGCGATTCCGGATGGGAACACGACCGGTGTCACGTCCGACCTCGTCGTCAGCCAGTCCGGAATCATCAAGGACGTCAACGTCCGCGTCGACCAGATCACGCACACCTGGGACGGCGACCTCAAGATCGAGCTGATCGCGCCCGACTCGACAACCATCCAGCTCGTAAATCGCGTCGGCGGAGTCAACAACAACGGCAACAACTTCACGAACACCGTGTTCGACGACGAGGCCGCGAGCGGTGTCACGTCGGGCGCGGTCCCCTACACAGGCAGCTTCAGGCCGCAGGGCGACCAGCTTTCGCGCCTCGACGGGAAGCAGCAACAGGGCACCTGGAAGCTTCGGGTCACCGATCTGTTTCCCGCAGACTCCGGAACGTTGGGCGCCTGGGGCAGCGACATTAGTCCGGCCCTGTGCAATGTGGCGCCACCGAACCAGCCCCCCACGGCCTCCTTCACCGTTTCCCCGCCCTCGCCGCTGACCAACCAGACAACCACCTTCG
>JBBDJG010000010.1:123566-132620 GCA_040880005.1 Solirubrobacterales bacterium | reverse complement strand
CCGCCTGCGCGTCACCGACAACGACGGCGCCACCGACACCCAAAGCCAAAGCGTGGTCGTCCAAAACCGGGCACCGAGCGCCTCCTTCACCGTTTCCCCGCCCTCGCCGCTGACCAACCAGACAACCACCTTCGACTCGGCCGCCTCGACCGACCCCGACGGCACGATCGCCTCGCGCGCCTGGGACCTAGACAACGACGGCTCCTTCGACGACGGAACGGGCACAACCGCCCAGCGCACCTTCGCGACCGCCGCCACCTACACCGTCCGCCTGCGCGTCACCGACAACGACGGCGCCACCGACACCCAAAGCCAAAGCGTGACGGTGAGCGATACCCCGCCCGTGAATCAGCCGCCTCCGACGACGCTGGTTCCGCAGCTCCCGGTTCTGCCCGCTTTCGGCTCGGCCGATACTCAGGGTCCGCTGATGAAGGTCCTGAATCGAAGGGTCAGGCTGTCGAGACGGGGCGTAGCAGTGATCAGGCTCCGCTGCCCGCCCGACGAGATTCGTTGCATCGGGACGCTTTCTCTGCAGCGGTCGTCTCGCCGTGCGCAACGTACCGCCGCATCGGTGATTGGGCGTGCCGTCTTTGATCTACGCGGTGGCGCCGTGGCCTCTGTCCGGGTGAAACTCAGGTCGAAGGCTCGTAGGTCGCTTGCCGGCGTGCGCCGCACCAGCCTGCTCGCCCGCATCGTCGCGCGGGACGCAGTCTCAAACAATCGGAGCACCGATGTTCGACTCAGGCTGACCGCGCCGCGTCCTCGGTAGGCTGCGCCAATCCCCGGCGCTGTGGGGCTTTTGCAGCATGCGCCCGGCGGGACTCGAACTGACGACACCCGGATTACGAGCCTGGCCAATGCGGCTGCGTCGGGTCGATCCCACCTCGCCGCAGTCGCTCTGGATCGTGATTTCGAGGCGTCCGCGCGCTCACTCCTATCGACCGGTCTCGATGGGCCGGAACGGCAGGCAACGTACAGATTTGGCTCTGGACAGGGAAATAGCTACCTCTCACTACTTGCAATTATTATAAGTAACGTAAATGTCCACCATTCACGTAGAGAGCGCGCTCAGCGGGGACGCATCGGTCGCCGGTCCTGTCCTGCTCGCCGTCGCCGAAGACCAGTGGTTCGAGCGGAAGTCGAATCGCATTGCGCCAAAGGATCTGGGGGACACCCTGGTCGGGATGGCCAATGCCGAAGGCGGCATCGTGGTCGTCGGACTTCACCGGGGAAAGGTGGAGGGTACCGATGACAAGACGGGGCAGCGTAACGATCAGATACAGGCGAGCATCGACTTCTGTGAGCCGGCCGTTCACATTCGTCATCGCCTGGTTGAATGCGTGGACGCGAGCGGCTCGCCCGACCATCTCCTCGTTCTCGAGGTGGAGCCGAGCGACGTGGTTCATGCCAATCGTCGCGACGAGGTGTTTCTGCGGGTCGGCGACGAAAATCGACGGCTCACATTTCGACAACGGCAGGAGCTCGTTTATGACAAGGGACAGGCCAGTTACGAGGCGCGCCCGCTGCCTGAGGCCGACGTCGATAGTGTGGACGCCACCCTCCTGCAACAGTATGCGGACGCAGTGGGCGCAGAGAACCCTCGACGGTTGCTGCGCGCTCGTGGTCTTGCTACCGGTAACGAGCTGACTGTTGCCGGTTGTCTGCTCTTTGCTGAGCATCCGCAGGCGATCCTTCCGGAAGCGTTCGTTCGTGTTCTCCGGTATCGAGGGAAGGAGCGAGGCGCCGGGGCCCGGCAGCAGCTTCTGCACGATGTTCGCGCCGAGGGGCCGATTCCGCGGCAGCTACTCGAGGCGCGTGAGGCCGTCAAGAGAATGCAGCCTGTCCGTCGTGCGCTCCAGCCGACAGGCCGATTTGGTGATGTTCCAATTGTTCCGGAAGATGCCTGGCTAGAAGGCTTGGTGAATGCGGCGGTGCACCGTTCCTACAGCGTGAGCGGCGACCATATTCGGGTCGACATTTTTGATGACCGCATCGAGATCGCAAGCCCAGGACGCTTCCCTGGCTTGGTCGATCTGGCGACACCTCTCGGGGCAACTCGCTTTGCTCGCAACCCCCGAATCGCTCGTGTGTGCGCCGATCTCCATTTCGGCCAGGAGTTGGGTGAGGGCATCAGGCGAATATTCGAAGAGATGCGGCAGGCTGGATTGAATGACCCGATTTACAATCAGACTTCCGGCAGCGTCGAAGTGACCTTCCTGACCGAGCCTGTAGACAAGGAGTTGGAGGCTCGGCTTCCCGAGCACGCTCGGGCGATCACGTCTGCTCTTCGGGAGGCAGGGCGGCTCAGCACCGGCGAGGTCACCGAGCTGCTCGGCGTTTCCCGTCCAGTCGCCCAGAAGGAGCTTTCGGCCCTGAGGGAGGCTGGTCTCATCAACTGGGTAGGGAAGTCGGCGACAGATCCACGGGCCTACTGGGAACTGGCCCCAACCTAGTATCCAGCCTGCAAGTACTTGAAATAAGTCTTGAAACCCTGGGCGACATCGAGGACAGATCGAAGCTGGCTGCCGCTGACTCTTCGTAGTGACAAGCGAGGCAGGTGTACTTCAGCCGCCAGGCTGTCTGCTTTCCGCCCTCGCTGATCGGTTCCGGCACGATCACCATGGCCACGACGACGGTCCTGTCTGTAAGAACCGTATTTCGGGACAAACTGGGGACAAAGTTTTCCTCTCGCTCGAGCGGCACCCTACGGAATGCGCATCAGCATGGGAACTTCCGAGTGCGCCCGGTCGGATTCGAACCGACGACACCCGGATTAAAAGTCCGGCCGGCAAGCCGGGCGCTGCACGCTGAGCTTCCGATCGATGGGGGCGCCGGGAATCGAACCCGAACCCGCAGATTAAAAGTCTGCTGCCCGGCCTTCGGGCCACACCCCCACGTGCAATCTAGCGCCTGCTCTGATCGAGGGCCGGGCCGAGCGACGCTAGTGCCGGAAGTGGCGCCGGTCGGTGAAGACCATTGCGACGCCCGCCTTGCTGGCCGCCTGCACGACCTCGGCGTCGCGTTTCGATCCGCCGGGCTGGATGATCGCCGTCACGCCGGCCTCGATCGCTGCCTCGGGACCGTCCGAGAACGGGAAGAACGCGTCGGAGGCGAGCACCGACCCCTTCAGCTTGGCGTCGTTGTTCGCGTGCGCCTTGTTGATCGCGATCTGCACCGAGTCGATCCGGCTCATCTGACCGGCGCCGATCCCGATCGTCGCCAGGTCCTTGGCGATCACGATTGCGTTCGAGCGCACGTGTTTGCACACCTTCCACGCGAACTGGAGCTCGCCCCACTCCTGCTCGGTCGGCTCGCGCTCGCTGGCAATCTGCATCTCGGAGCGCTCCAGCATGTCAGTGTCGCGGTCCTGCATCAGCAGACCGCCGGTGATGCGGTCCATGTCGCGTTCGCCGGGCGTGGGGCGGCGGCGCTCGGAGTCCTCGATGATGCGGATGTTGGGCTTCGATTGGAGGATCTCGAGCGAGTCCTCGTCGTAGCCGGGCGCGAACAGCAGCTCGACGAAGTTCTCGTTGAGCGCCTGTGCCAGCTCCTTGGTGACCTTGCGGTTCAAGACGACGACACTGCCGAACGCGCTCTGCGGATCGCAGCTCAGCGCGCTCTCGTAGGCCTCCTCGATCGTCTCGGCGATCGCGCATCCGCAGGGATTGTTGTGCTTGACGATGGCGGCGCCGGGCACCTCGAACTCGCGCACCAGCCAACGGCCGGAGTCGAGGTCGAGCAGATTGTTGTAGGAGAGGTCCTTGCCGTGCATCTTCACGGTGCGAGCGAGCAGGTGCGTGCGCTGCCCAACCTGCTCGTAGTAGGCGGCGCGCTGGTGAGGGTTCTCTCCGTATGAGAGGTCGAGAACCTTTTCAAACGCGGCCACGAAGTGTTGGGGGAACGCGTCCTCGCGCTCGGAGAACCAGCGCGAAATCGCCGCGTCGTAGCGTGCGGTGACACCGAACGCCTCGGTCGCGAGCGTCTCGCGGGTGCCCGCCGAGAGCAGGCCCTCGGTCATCTTCAGCTCTTCGGCGACGGCGTCGTAGCTCTCGGGTCGCACCACTGCCGCGACGAATCCGCTGTTCTTGGCGGCCGCGCGGATCAGCGTCGGTCCGCCGATGTCGATGTTCTCGATGACCTCTTCGTCCGAGGAGCCACGGCGATTTGCCATTCGCTCGAATGGGTACAGGTTCACGACGATCAAGTCGATCGGCTCGATTCCCTGCTCGTCGAGCGTGCGCAGGTGCTGCTCATTGGAGCGCACGGCGAGCAAGCCCGCGTAGATCTTCGGGTGCAACGTCTTCACGCGTCCGTCGAGGATCTCGGGGAAACCGGTGTAGTCCTCGATCGGCCGGGTTTCGATGCCGGCCGCGTCGAGCTCCTGGGCCGTCCCACCGGTCGAGACGATCTCGATTCCCAGCTCCGACAGCACTCGCGCGAAATCGACCAAGCCCCGCTTGTCGGAGACCGTCAGCAGCGCGCGCTCGACCTTCAGGTCTTCGTCGGCGCTGACGCCGGCGACCGCAGTTGGGTCGGTTCGCTCAGCCACGGGCGCTCATCGCCTGCTCGTCAACGTGCACATACCGAGAGTTATCGGCATCGAAGCTCACGGCTCCAGCGGCAATCAGCCGGATGGCGCGGGGAAGTAGCTCGTGCTCGATGCCGTGCAGCAGGTTCAGGATCTCCTCCGGATCGCGAGTGTAGGGAAGCTGCATTGCCTGTTGCAAGACGACTGGACCACTGTCCACCCCTTCATCGACGAAGTGGACCGTCACGCCGCCGACCTTGACGCCGTAGGCGATCTGGTCCTCGATCGGTGTGGGGCCGGGAAAGGCTGGCAGAAGCGACGGATGCACGTTGATCACGCGCTTGGGGAAGCCGGCGAGGAAGGCCGGCTCGACCAGCTCCATATATCCGGCCAGCACGACCAGCTCGACGCCTCGCGATTGCAGCCACGAAGCCATCTCGGTGTCGCGGGCCGCACGATTCGGATATGAGGAAAGCTCGAACGCCTCTGCGCCAACGCCCGTGTCGCGTGCCCGCTCGAGCGCCTTGGCGCCGGTGCGGTTGCTGGCCACCGCCACGACCTCGATGCCGTCGCGGCCGTGAACGGTGTCGAGGATCGCCTGGAGATTGGTCCCCGACCCGGAGACCAGCACGCCTATATTGAAGCGGCCGCCGTTAGGCGGACGCTCTGACATGCCGGGGGTCGAGGGGGCGGTGAGCCCCCCGATACTCGGGTGTGCCGTTCCGCTTCACGATCGCACCACGGCCAGATCTTCGAGAGCGTGCTTGCCGTTGGCGCTCTCGGTTCCCTCGAGTGGATACTGGCCCGTGAAGCATGCGTCGCAGTGCGTGTCGCGGCTCGACCCGACCGCTTCGTAAACGCCTTCGAGCGACAGGTAGGCGAGCGAGTCGGCGTTGAGGTCGGTTGATATCTGCTCGACGGTCTTGTCGTGAGCAGCCATCTCTTCCGCGGTCGGCATGTCGATCCCGTAGTGGCATGGGTGGCGGATCGGGGGCGATGACATGCGCAGGTGGACCTCGGTTGCGCCCGCCTCGCGCAGCATGCCGACGATCTGGCGCATCGTGTTGCCGCGCACGATCGAGTCATCGACCACGACCAGCCGCTTGCCGGCGACGACCTCGGGCAGCGGGTTGAACTTCATCCTCAGGCCGTGGCGACGCAGCTCCTGGCCGGGCTGGATGAACGTGCGCGCCACGTAGCGGTTCTTGATCAGGCCGTCGTCTTGCGCGATGCCCGACCCGCGCGCGAATCCCTTGGCGGCCGCGTTGCCCGAGTCGGGGACCGCGACCACCAGGTCCGCTTCGACCGGAGCCTCGCGCGCGAGGATCTCACCCATGCGCCCGCGCACTGACTGCAGTGTGCGGCCCTCCAGTTGCGTGTCGGGTCGCGAGAAGTAGATGTGCTCGAACACGCACAACGCCTGGCGCTCGGAGGTGACGACCTGGCGCGTCTCGATACCGCGCTCGGAGATCGAAATCAGCTCACCGGGCTGCACCTCGCGCAGTAATTGCGCACCGATGATGTCGAGCGCGCAGCTCTCCGACGCGACCACGTAACGCTCGTTCAACTCGCCGAGGCACAGGGGACGCACGCCGGCCGGGTCACGGAAGGCGACTATCGAGCCCTCGGTGAGGATCACGGTCGAGTAGGCGCCGCGCAGCCGGGGCATGATCGCGGTGACGGCGTCCTCCACGCTGTCGGCGGGGTGTGATGCGCACAGCGCGGCGATGATTTCCGAGTCCGACGTCGATCGAAAGCGCACGCCGGTGGCTGTCAGCTCGTTGTAAAGCTCGACGGCGTTGATCAGGTTGCCGTTGTGGGCGAGCGCAACCGCGTGGCGATCGTCGCGATAGACCGGCTGCGAGTTCTCCCAGCCGGTTCCGCCGGTGGTCGAGTAGCGCACGTGCCCGATCGCGCCGTCGCCGGTCAGCGCCTGCAGGCTGCGCTCGTCGAACACCTGTGACACGAGCCCGAGGTCGCGCAGCGTCGTGATGTGGCCGCTGTCGGCTGTGGCGATCCCGGCCGACTCCTGGCCGCGGTGCTGGAGCGCGTAGAGCGCGAAGTAAGCGAGCCGCGCGACGTCCTGCTCCGGGCTCCAGACACCGAATACGCCGCACTCGTCGCGCGGGCCTTCCCGCTCGCCGAGCACGGGTTCGGGGGGTCCAACGCGCCCGGGCGCGCCGTTGCCACGGTGCTCTGTCCCGTTGTTCAAGAGAGCCTCGCTGAGAAAGCCGTATCGAAGGCGCCTCGTGCGTCCTCGACCGACACGTCGATCGTAGCAGCGCCGGCGGAAATGCGGATCGAATCGCCGCCCACGGCGCCGAGTGCGAGGAATGCGCTCGGCCCGGCCTGCGTGCTCAGCTCCAGCAGCACCTCGCGCGGGCCGCTGACGACGAATCCTGCAGGCCCCTCGCCGAACAGCACAGCGGCCACGTCGTCGATGCCGGCACGTCGCAGGAGCGGTTCGAGATCGACGCTCGCGCCGACCCGGCCCCAGATCGCGCACTCGGCGAGGCAGCAGGCGATGCCGCCCTCGGATATGTCGTGCGCGCTCGACACCCGCCCGTCCGCGACAGCGTTGCGCACCAGCTCGATCGCGGCGCGTGCGGCCGCGAGGTCGAACGGCTCGAGTCCTGGTTCCAGGCGGCCACGCAGCTTCGCCAGCTCCGAGCCGCGCAGCGACGGCGCGAACGGCCCGATCAGCGCGATCATGTCCGGTTCGTCGCCGGGCTGCGCCGCGCGGAACGCGCTGCACCCGGAGCGGTCGTCGCGTGCCAGTTCGCCGACCATGCCGACGACCGGCGTCGGATAGATCGGACCCTCGTTGCCCTCGTTGTATAGAGAGACGTTGCCGCCGACGACCGGGACCTCCAGTGCGCGGCACGCACCGCCGATGCCGGACACCGCGCGCTCGAGCTGCCAGGCGATGTGCGGCTTCTCGGGGTTGCCGAAGTTGAGACAGTTGGTCAGGCCGAGCGGCCGTGCTCCCGCGCAGGCGAGGTTGGCGGCGCACTCGATCACCGCTTCCGCGGCGCCGATGTAGGGATCGCAGGCGACACGGCGGCCGTTGCCGTCGATCGAGACAGCGATGGCGCGACCGGTCTCGCGACCCTCGTACGCAAGTTTCAACACCGCGGCGTCGGCCTGCTCGGGCCGGCGCACGGTGCGCGAGCCGACGACGCAGTCGTACTGCTCGAAGGCCCAGCGCCGTGAGGCGATGTTCGGCGAGCCGAGCAGAGCGAGCAGCGAGGACAACTGGCCATCTCCGCCTTCGTGGAGATGGCTCTCTGCTGAGAAAGACTGGCTCTTCGGGCTATCGCCCGTCGAGCTCTTTGCCGAGGGCCCAGCTATTCGGGCGCGGTAGGGACCAAGAGGATCCTCCGGCTCCTCGGGCTCGAGGTCGTACAGCGGGCACTCGTCGACGAGTGCGGTGACGGGCATCTCGCCGACCAGTTCGTCGTCGGCGAACACGCGCAGGTTGGGCGTGCCGGTGACTTCGCCGATTGCGGTCGCGTTGACCTCCCACTTCCCGCACACGGCAAGCACGCGGTCGAGCTGGCGCGGCTCGACGACGGCCAACATCCGCTCCTGCGACTCGGAGATCATGACCTCGAACGGCTCCATGTCGGCCTCGCGCAGCGGCACCTTCCCAACGTCGAGATCGAGCCCGACCTCGCCCTTGGAGGCCATCTCCGCCGTGCTCGACGACAGCCCGGCTGCGCCCAGATCCTGCAGTGCGACCAGCACGTCCGCCTCGACCAGCTCCATGCAGCACTCGATCAACTTGCTCTCTTCGAGCGGGTCGCCAATCTGCACGCTCGGCCGCTTTGCCTGGTCGGCCTCGTCCAGCTCGGCCGACGCCAGCACGCTCGCCCCGCCGATGCCGTCGCGGCCGGTGCGCGCACCCATCAACACGATCAGGTTTCCCGGCCCGCCGGCGGCGGAGCGAAGCATGCGATCGGCGGGGGCGATCCCGACGCACATCGCGTTGACGAGGCAGTTCTGCTCGTAGGGCGCTTCGAAGTAGATCTCGCCCCCGACCGTGGGCACGCCGACCGAGTTGCCGTAGGCGGCGATCCCGCCGACCACGTGCTCGAGCAGATAGCGCGTCCTCGGGCTTTCGTCGTTCTTTTCTAGCTCGCCGAAGCGCAGCGAGTCGAGCACCGCTATCGGTCGCGCGCCGAGCGCGAACACGTCGCGCAGAATGCCGCCGACGCCGGTCGCGGCGCCCTGGAAGGGCTCGACCGCCGAGGGGTGGTTGTGGCTCTCGACTTTGAACGCGACTGCGAGGCCGTCGCCGACATCGACCGCGCCCGCGTTCTCGCCCGGGCCGAGCAGCACGCGCTCGCCCTCCGTCGGCAACGTGCTCAGCAATTTCTTCGAATGCTTATAGGCGCAGTGTTCGGACCACAGCAGCGAAAACACCGCCAGCTCGAGTGCGTTCGGCTCGCGGCCGAGCAACTCGCCGATGCGCTCGAACTCGTCCTCATCTAGACCGAGCGCAAGCGCTCGGTCTAGGAGGCCCC
>JBBDJG010000010.1:111787-123556 GCA_040880005.1 Solirubrobacterales bacterium | reverse complement strand
CCGAGTCGGCCAAGGCCGACTCGGGGTCCGTGGCGGGACGACTCATGCCGCCACCCATGCCAGGGACTCGAACAGCTTCATCCCGTCCGCGGAGCCGGTCAGCGAATCGATTGCGTGTTCGGGGTGCGGCATCAGGCCGAACACGTTGCCGGCCTCGTTGCACACGCCCGCGATGTCGCGCAGCGAGCCGTTGGGGTTGTGGCCGGAGGCGTAGCGCAGCACGACCTGGTCGCGCGACTCCAGCTCGTCGAGCAGCGCATCGGGAGCGAAGTAGCGACCGGTCGTGTGCTTGACCGGGATCGAGAGCGTTTCGCCGTCGGTGCAGCTCCGCGTGAAAGGGGTGTCCGTGTTCTCGACGACGAGATCCACCTGGCGACAGACGAAGCGCAGCGAGGTGTTGGCCAGCAGCGCCCCCGGCAGCAGCCGCGCTTCGCACAGCACCTGAAAGCCGTTGCAGATTCCCAGCACCGGACCGCCCTCGGCAGCGAACGCGCCGACCGCTTCCATCATCGGCGAGAAGCGCGCGATTGCACCCGCGCGTAGGTAGTCGCCGTAAGAGAACCCGCCGGGGACGACCACGGCGTCGATCCCGCTCAGGTCGTGGTCGCCGTGCCACAGCGTGCGGCCCTCCAGTCCCTGCGCGCGCCGCACCGCATTGAGAGCGTCGGCCTCGTCACAGGAACCAGGGAAGACCACGACCCCCACAGTGTTCTTGCGGCGTCCGTAGGACGACGCTCCAGCATGAGGGGGGGTCGAGGGGGGCGTATAGCCCCCACGTTTTTCCGTCACTTCAGTACCTCGACCTCGTAGCTCTCGATCAGTGGATTGGCGAGCAGCTGCTCGCACATCTCGGCGACTCGTACCTGTGCAGCCGCCGCGTCGCCGTCGGCGACCTCCAGCTCGATCAGCCGGCCGACGTGGACGTTCGACACATCGTCGAAGCCGAGCGCCGGCAGCGCCCGCTCTACCGCCTGCCCCTGTGGATCGAGGATCCCCTCTTTCGGACGGACGAGGATCCTTATCTTCATCCGGTGAACGGCTCGCCGGTGATGCGCTTGTAGGCCTCGACGTACTTGGCGCGGGTGTTGGCGACCACTTCCGCGGGCAGCTCGGGGCCGGGCGGGCTGTGGTCCCAGCCGCTCGAGTCGAGCCAATCACGAACGTACTGCTTGTCGAACGACGGTTGCGGACCGCCGGGCTCGTAGCTGTCCAGCGGCCAGAAGCGCGACGAGTCGGACGTCAACACCTCGTCGGCCAAGACGATGTGCCCGCGTGCGTCGCGACCGAACTCGAACTTGGTGTCGGCGAGGATGATGCCGCCGCTCTCGGCGTGCACGCTCGCGGCCTGGTAGAGGGCGAGCGAGAGGCGCTTCAGCTCCTCGGCCGTTTCGCGGTCGCCGATCAGCTCGGAGGCCTGGTCGAAGCCGATGTTCTGGTCGTGGTCGCCGATCTCGGCCTTGGTGGCCGGCGTGAAGATCGGTTCGGGAAGGCGATCGGACTCGCGCAGTCCCTGCGGCAGGGGGATTCCGCAGACCTCGCCCGTATCGCGGTACTCGCGCCAGCCGGAGCCCGACAGAAAGCCTCTCACTACACACTCGACCGGGAAGATCTCGAGCTTCTCGACGATCAGCCCGCGGCCCGCTACCTCCTCCGGGACGTCGGCGGAGATCATGTGGTTGGACACGATCTTCTCGGTCTTTCCGAACCAGAAGACCGACAGGGCGGTCAGCACCTTGCCCTTGTCGGGTATCTCGCTCGGCAGCACCACGTCGTAGGCGGAGATGCGGTCCGACGCGACCATCAGCAGGCGATCACCGCCAAGGTCGTACATCTCGCGCACCTTGCCGCGGCTGTGAAGCCGGAGTTTGCTGATGTCGATGGCGGTCTGGGTCACGCTTGCGATGCTAACAGCGCCCCACCGCGAATGCGCTCGGGACGATTAGTTGGTTTGGAGCCCTTCGAGCCGCTCGAACAGGATCGGCAGGTGCTTGGTGAACAGGGCATAGTCGAACAGCTCCTCCAGCTCCTTGTCGTCGAGCAGCTCGATCACCTCGGCCTCCTCGCGCAGCAGCTCGAGCAGGTGGCGGCGCTCGTCGAAGGCGAGCTGGGCGTTTCGCTGGACGATTCGGTAGGCGTCGTCGCGTGTCATGCCGGCATCGACCAGCGCGGTCAGGACGGCCTGGCTGAACAGCGCGCCGTGGGTCAGCTCGAGGTTCTCCTTCATCCGCTCCGGATAGACGGTCAATCCGCCGATCACCTCGATCGCGAGCGACTGCATGTAGTCGAGCAGCGTCGTCGAGTCGGGGAGGATCACGCGCTCCGCGGAGGAGTGCGAGATGTCGCGCTCGTGCCAGAGGGCGACGTTCTCCAGCGCGACCTGGGCGTTGCCGCGCAGCACGCGCGCCAGTCCCGTGATGCGCTCGCTGAGGATCGGGTTGCGCTTGTGCGGCATCGCGCTCGAGCCCTTCTGGCCCGACGCGAACGGCTCCTCGGCCTCGCGCACCTCGACGCGCTGGAGGTGGCGGACCTCCGTCGCGAGTCGTTCCAGTGAGGAGCCTGCAAGCGCGATCGCCGAGCACAGCTCGGCGTGGCGATCGCGCGGCACGACCTGCGTCGCGATCGGCTCGCCGTTGAGGCCGAGTCGCTCCAGCACGTGCCGTTCGATCGCGGGCTCGAGCGCAGAGTAGGTGCCGACCGCGCCCGAGAGCTTGCCGACCTCGGCCTGCGCGAACGCGCGCGCCAGCCGGGATCGCGAGCGGTGCGCCTCGAACGTGAAACCGGCCAGCTTGAGGCCGAAGGTGGTTGGCTCGGCGTGCACGCCGTGCGTGCGCCCGACACACGGAGTGTCACGGAACTCGTTTGCTCGCTCGGAGAGAACTCGGATCAGCTCGGTCGCGCCGTTGTCGATCACGCGACCGGCCTGCTTGAGCTGAAGCGCAAGCCCGGTGTCGAGCACGTCCGACGACGTGAGCCCGTAGTGGATCCAGCGGCCTGCCTCGCCGACCGACTCGGCGACGACATCGACGAACGCCGCCACGTCGTGGTTGGTCACCTGCTCGCGCTCGGCAACTGCTTCGGCGTCGAACGACGCGCGTGAGGAAATTTGCGCCCAGTCTTCCGCGGGTATCACCCCGTGCTCGCTGAGCACCTCGCAGGCCGTCAGCTCGACCTTGAGCCAGCATTCGAGCTTGTGCTGATCCGACCAGATCTCCGCCATCTCAGGTCGGGCGTAGCGGGCGATCATGCAGCTAACAGCCCATGATCCGCGCGGCGAGGATCGCCGCGTTGCGGGCGCCGTTGATCGCGACCGCCGCGACCGGAACGCCGGGCGGCATCTGCACGGTCGACAGCAGCGCGTCCAGACCGTCGCCGACGCTGTTGCGGGCCTTGATCGGCACTCCTATCACGGGCAGGTCGGTGTGGGCGGCGACAACCCCCGGAAGCGCGGCCGACATCCCCGCGCCGGCGATGATCACGCGCAGCCCGCGCATGTGCGCATTGCGCGCGTAGTCGGCGACCTTGTCCGGGTCGCGGTGCGCCGATATGACGCGGACCTCGAACTGGATTCCGCGTTCGCTCAACTCCTCTCCGGCGGGCTGCATATGCGGTTTGTCGCTCGCCGAGCCCATCACTATTCCGACCCGTGGAGCATCGACTTCGATCTCCTCGAAGGCCTGCTCGACCTCGGGCATCGGCTCCAGCTCCTCGGGTTCGCTCGCAGCCTTGGTGGTGGCCTCAGGCTCGAGTGTCTCCAAGCAAACCTCCTCGACGGTTCACTTACAGGTCACTGACAGACTAGCTGGCCACGCGCTCCGCCACCCGCGCGGCGATGTCACGGCGGTACTGCACGCCCTCGAACGAGATCCGCTCGACCGCGGTGTAGGCGCGTTCACGGGCTTCGACGACGGTCGGCGCCAGGGCGGTCACGTTCAGCACACGCCCGCCGGCGGTGACGATCTCATCGTCGCGGCGCGCGGTGCCGGCGTGTGTCAGCTCCACGTCGTCAAGCCCGTCCAGTCCGATGATCACGTCGCCCTTGCGCGACGAGGCCGGATAGCCGGCCGAGGCCATCACGACCGTCACCGCCCAGTCGCTCGACCACTCCAGCTGCGTCCCCGCGAGCCCGCCCGGCGCTACGCCAACCCGGATCACGTCGAGCAGGTCGCTCCGCAGGCGCGGCAGCACGGCCTGCGTCTCGGGATCGCCGAAGCGGCAGTTGAACTCCAGCACCTTCGGTCCCGCCGCGGTGATCATCAGGCCTGCATACAGCACGCCGTGATAGGGAGCGCCGCGGCGGCGCATCAGATCGACGATCGGCTGATGCACCGACGCGACGATCTCCGCGACCGCCGCGTCGTCGAAGCCGGGCACCGGCGAGTAGCTGCCCATGCCGCCCGTGTTGGGTCCGGTGTTGCCGTCGCCGATGCGCTTGAAGTCCTGTGCCGGCGTCATCGGCACGACGTTACGGCCGTCGCACAGCGCGAGCAGCGACAGCTCCTCTCCCTCGAGGAACTCCTCCAGCACGACGCGTTCCGCGGCGTCGCCGAATGTGCGCTCGACGAAGAACGACTCGAGAGCCGCGCGCGCCTCGCGCGGGTCCTTGCAGATGATCACGCCCTTGCCCGCGGCGAGGCCGTCGGCCTTCAGCACCGCCGGGTAGGAGGCGCAATCCATCTGCGCCTCGGCCTGCTCGTAGGACGTGAGCACCGCGTGGCTTGCGGTTGGCACGCCGGCCTCCTTCATCAGGTCCTTCGCGAACGCCTTGCTGCCTTCGATACGCGCCGCCTGCGCGCTCGGGCCGAAGGCGTCGATCTCCTGTTCTGCGAGCGCGTCCACGATCCCGGCGACGAGCGGCGCCTCGGGCCCGACGACGACAAGGTCCACGCCCTCCTCGACGGCCAGCCGCACCAGCCCGTCCACGTCCTCCGCTCCGACGTCGAAACAGCGCGCGTCGTCCGCGATGCCGGCGTTGCCGGGCGCACAGAGCAGCTCCGGCGTCTGCGGACTGCGCGAGAGCGCGCGCACGATCGCGTGCTCGCGACCGCCTGCGCCAATCACGAGAACCTTCGTCACGCGATCAATTCGATCACAGTCGGCTACTCCACGCGTCGGTAGGCGACGTAGCAGGCGATGATCGCGCCCAGCACGACGAACGGCGCACGGCTGAGGCTATTGGCGACCGCGCCGAGGTCCACTCCGAGCGCCAACAGGTAGGGCACCAGGTATGACCAGACACAGCCCCCGACCGCGACCCAGGACGTCGTCTTGGACCGGTAGCGGCCGCTGCCCCACAGCACCAACTCGCCCATGCCGATCCCGATCAGGTAGCCGAGAATCAGCGCGAAGAACAGGCCGAAGCCCTGCAGCAGCAGGATTCCCCAGCCGATCGCGAACCCTCCGAAGAACGCCACGGCGACGGCGCGCGCCGCACGGTCTGGCTTCATGCTCGCGCGCGCGGAACGCGGGGTCTTGGCGCACTCGGGGCACTTGATCCCGACCGGCGCGTTCACCATGCAGTCGGTGCAGATCGGCCTGCCGCAGTTGGAGCAGGAGACTCCTGTCTCCCGTCCCGGATGGCGGTAACAGGTTGCCACCTACAGCGAAGCTATGAACTCGTCGATCGGAACCGCGGCGAGCGACTCGAAGTGGGCGGTGCCGCGTGAGCCCAGCTCGAGCGAAACCTTGGCCATCGTCTTCTCGTCGGGAGCCTCGACCACGTTGATGAAGTCGAAGCGGCCGAGCACGGCCCACTGCGCGGTGACTTTGGCGCCGAGCTGCTCCAGCTCCTTGTTGACCTCCTTGATTCGTTGTGGGTTGTTCTTGACGGTCTGCACGCCCTCGGGCGTGAGCGTGGAAAGCATGATGTAGGTGGGCATGTCTCCTCCCGGGTCGTGGGCTGTTGCCGCGCGGCAGAATCCAATCAGACGCCGCCTGCCCGCGTCAGCGTACGCCCTCGGCTCAGTAGGGGGACTGTAGGCCCTCGAACATGGGGAAGTGCTTGACATTTCGCGTCAGCAGCGGAGCATCCAGCGCGATCGCTGTTGCCGCAATCACGTAATCGACCAGTTCGATGCCGCGGTGGCTCTTCTTGAACCTTGCGACAAGACTCCCCGCTTGGTCCGCAAGCGTCTCGACAACCGGGACCCAGTAGACCTGGGCGAATAGCTGTTGAATCCTGCGCTCGTCATCCCTGTGCGCTCCAACGATCAGCTCGGTTTTCGTCAGCACCGAAGCGGCCACGCCGCGCCGTGCTCGGCCGGCATCGCTGAGCAGCTTGCGCGCGGCGTCCACGCCTCGCAGGTGATCGATCAGGATCGACGTGTCAACGACTACCGCCATCTGGCGAGCCGGTGGCCCAGGCCGGGACCCCTGATCTGCTCCACGTACTCCTTGCCGTCGAAGTCACGGTCCTTCCAGAGGCCGAAGCTCTCGCGCAGCGCTGCCTCGAATTGCGTGTCAGCACGGTCTGTGAGAGTCAAATCGAGCGCCTGGCGGACCAGCTCCGACATCGAGAGCCCGGAGCGCTTGGCCTCCCTTCTCAGAAGCTCGTACTGCTCGTCGGTGAGGGTGATCTGGGTGCGATGGCTCACGACCACGATTACATCACATTACATCAGTAGATGTAATGGATCACCTTCGCAATGGGAAATCTCAGCTACGAATCCGAGTCGAACCAGCGCAGCAGGCGCCGGTGGCGGTGGCGGAAGATCGCGCGCACGATCCGCTCGACCAGGCCGATCGGCAGCGGCAGGCGTGGCTTGAAACGCAGGCGGTCGGTGACGACGCAGCCGTCGCCTTGGTCGGAGAGCGTGCGCTCGTGCTCCCAGAGTCGCATCGTGAGCATCGTCGAGCGCTCGAGGAAGCCGAACCCGGGATCGACGCGATCCAGCTTCAGGTCGTCGTAGTCAACCGGGATCAGCCCGCCCAGGAGGATCCAGCTGCGTCCGATCGGCTCACCGACCGGCAGCCGCTCGAGGTCGAATGAGCCGAGCCCACGCGGAACGGTCATGCGCATGATCGGCATCAGCTCGTGGTTGACGCCCTCGGGCGTGACGACGCGCGCCCAGACGCGCTCGCGCGGGGCGGCGACTCGCGAGCTGACCGTGACGTTGCCCTGGCGACGCAAGGCGCTACGCGGCAACGCTGGCCTTCGTTTTCGACTGAGCCTTCTTCTTCTCGAAAGCCAGCTCCGCCTTGTCGTCGGCCGCGTCCACGAGCACCGTGTCGCCCTCGGCGAACTTGGCCTCCAGCATCGCCAGCGCCAGCTTGTCGACCAACTGCTTTTGGATCACGCGTTTGAGAGGCCGCGCGCCGAAGGTCGGGTCGTAGCCGAGGTTGGCGAGCAAATCGCGCGCCCTGTCGGTCAGTTCGACCTCGATCCCGCGCTCGCGCACGCGACCGATCAGGTTGTCGACCTGGAGGCCGACGATCTGCTTGATCTGGTCCTTGTCGAGGCGCTTGAAGATCACCACGTCGTCGATGCGGTTGAGGAACTCGGGCTTGAACTGTGCCGCCAGGGCGGTTTCCACGTCTGTGCGCAGTTGCTCGGGGTCGGTGACCTCGGCGATGTGCTGCGAGCCGACGTTCGACGTCATGATCAACACGGTGTTCTTGAAGTCGACCGTGCGGCCCTGACCGTCGGTCAGGCGCCCGTCCTCCATCACCTGTAGCAGCACGTTGAAGATGTCGGGATGCGCCTTTTCGATCTCGTCGAGCAGGATCACGCAGTAGGGACGGCGGCGCACGGCCTCGGTGAGCTGGCCGCCCTCTTCGTACCCGACGTAGCCGGGCGGGGCGCCGATCAGTCGTGCCACGGTGTGCTTCTCCATGTATTCGGACATGTCGATGCGCACCATCGCCTGTTCGGAGTCGAACATGAACTCGGCCAGCGCGCGCGCAAGCTCGGTCTTGCCGACGCCGGTCGGTCCGACGAACAGGAACGAGCCGATCGGGCGGTTGGGGTCCTGCAATCCCGCACGGGAGCGACGCAGTGCGTTCGACACCGCTTCGACGGCCTCGTGCTGGCCAATCACGCGATCGTGCAGGCGCTGCTCCATCTGGATCAGCTTCTCGACCTCGCCCTCGATCAGCTTCGAGACCGGGATGCCGGTCCACTTGGCGACCACCTCGGCGACCTCTTCCTCTGTTACCTCCTCGGCCAGCATCGAGCCCGACTCTTCGTGCAGCGTCCTGAGGCGCTCCTCCAACTCCGCGACCTTCGACTCCAGCTCGGGGATCGTGCCGTAGCGCAGCTCGGCCGCGCGCTGGAGGTCCTGGTCGCGCTCGGCGCGCTCGGCCTCGCGGTTGGACTGCTCGAGCCGCTCCTTGGCGCTTTGCATCTCGGTGATGGCGTCCTTCTCGGTTTGCCAACGCGCCTTCATCTCGCCTGAGGTCTCGCGCAGCTCGGCCAGCTCGGCCTCGATCGCCTCACGACGTGCGACCGACGCATCGTCCTTTTCATTCCTGAGCGCTTGCATCTCGATTTCGAGCTGCTGGATGCGGCGCTCGACCTCGTCGATCTCGGTGGGGAGCGAGTCGATCTCGATCCGCAGTCGTGACGCCGACTCGTCGATCAGGTCGATCGCCTTGTCGGGCAGGAAGCGGTCTGCGATGTAGCGGTTGGACAGCACCGCCGCGGCGACGATCGCCGAGTCCTGGATGCGCACGCCGTGGTGAACCTCGTAGCGCTCCTTGAGGCCGCGCAGGATCGCTACGGTGTCCTGCACCGACGGCTCGCCGACGAACACCGGCTGGAAACGGCGCTCCAAGGCCGCGTCCTTTTCGATGTGCTTGCGGTACTCGTCGAGCGTCGTTGCCCCGACCGCGCGCAGCTCGCCGCGCGCCAGCATCGGCTTGAGCAGGTTGGATGCGTCAACCGCGCCCTCGGCGGCGCCGGCGCCGACGATCGTGTGCAGCTCGTCCATGAAGACGATGATGCGTCCCTCGGCCTCCTGAATCTCCTTTAGCACCGCTTTCAGGCGGTCCTCGAACTCGCCGCGGTACTTGGCGCCGGCGATCAGCGCACCGATGTCGAGCGCGATCACGCGTCGGTCGCGCAGCGAGCTGGGCACGTCGCCCGAGACGATGCGTTGCGCGAGGCCCTCGACGATCGCGGTCTTGCCAACGCCCGGCTCGCCGATCAAGACGGGGTTGTTCTTGGTGCGGCGCGAGAGCACCTGGATCACTCGCCGGATCTCGTCATCGCGCCCGATCACAGGGTCGAGCTTGTCCTGCTCGGCCAGCTCCGTGAGGTCACGACCGAACTTCTCCAACGCCTGGTACTTGTCTTCGGGGTTGGGATCGGTGACGCGGTGCGGGCCGCGCACCTCGGCCAGGGCAGCGAGCACCGCCTCGTGCGTGGCACCGGCCGACTGCAGGACCTCACCGGCCTCGCCCTGGGAGTTTGCAAGCGCCAGCAACAGGTGTTCGGTGGAGATGAACTCGTCCTTGAGCGAGTCGGCTTCCGACTCCGCGGCCTGGAAGACCCGAACCAGCTCGCCCGCAGGCCGCGACTCCGACGCGGCGGCACCGGTTACCGAGGAGAGCTTGTCGAGCGCGCCCGTGACGCGTGACCGTACCTGCGCAACGTCGACGCCGATCTTCTGTAACACGGGCACGACGATTGAGCCCTCCTGCTCGAGCAACACCATCAGCAGGTGCTCGGGCGTGATCTCCGAGTTGCCGCGCTCGTGCGCAAGGCGCTGCGCAGCCTGGATTGCCTCCTGCGACTTGACGGTGAACTTATCGGGCTGCACTCAAGCCATCCCTCGAGCGTTCCCGGTTTTTCCGTCTAAGGAAAAACCGGAAGATATTCGTAAATTTGTCAGGCTGCACTAGTTCGCGCCTCCGGAGTTCCCGGTTTTTCCGTCTAAGGAAAAACCGGATTTCCTGATTGGGATCCTTACGCTGCGCGCGTCGCTCGCCTTCAACATCTGCCCCGGCGGTTCCCATGGAACAAGCTCGCGCTTGTAGGAGCGGTGCACCTGCTCGATGCGGTCCAGTACGTCCTGTTCCATGAGGTCCGCCCGCTCCTGAAGCTCTCGTAGCTGGGCGCGCATCGCGTCCATCGTACGCTCGAGCACCAGCACTCGCTCGACGCCCGCCAGGTTCATGCCGAGCTGGGTCGTCAACTCCTGGATGCGACGCAGGCTCTCGACGTCGTGCTGCGAGTAGAGCCGTGTCCCCTTCGGTGAGCGGTTCGGCTTGATCAGCCCGCGTGCCTCGTATACCCGCAGCGTCTGTGGGTGCATGCCGGCCAGATCAGCCGCCACCGAGATCATGAAGACGCCCTGAGCCGGCTCGGGCCGCGAATCGGCGTCGTGTTTGTCGTTGCGTTTCGTCACTTGCCTAGACCTCCGTGCGCGCTCGCTTCAGAAGGTCCGCGCGCGGGTCACCGTTCATGACCTCGGCGAACTTCTCGAGCGCCTCCTTCTGTTGCTTGTCGAGTGACTTTGGAACCTGGATGCGCGCGCGATAGTGCAGGTCGCCCTTGCCCTTGCCGGACAGCTTCGGCGGGCCCTCGCCTCGCAGCCGTTGCAGGGAACCATCCTGCGTTGCTTCGGGGATACGAATCTTCTTCGTTCCGTTGAGCGTCGGAACCTCGATCGTCGCTCCCTTGATCGCCTCCACGATCGAGATCGGCAGCTCCACCTCGAGGTTGTCGCCCTTGCGCTTGAAGATCGGGGAAGGTGCCACGCGCGTGATCACGTAGAGATCGCCGGCCGGGCCGCCGTTGACGCCGGGTTCGCCCTTGCCGGCTAGCCGGATTCGACTTCCGTCGCGCACACCCGCGGGAATCTTGGCCCGGTAGCGCTTGGTCTGCTGGGTCATTCCGCTGCCGTGGCAGGTCGGGCACGGGTCCTCGACGATCTGGCCGCGCCCGCCGCAGCGCGAACAGGGCTGGCTGATCGAGAACATCCCCTGTCCCTCGATCACGACGCCGCGCCCCTCGCACTGCGGGCATCGCTTGGGAGCGGTGCCGGGCTTCGCGCCGCTGCCGTGACAGGTCGGGCACTGGTCCTCGATCGGCACGGCGACCGACACCTGCGTGCCCTCGATCGCCTGCCCGAACGAGAGGCGAACCTCGGTCTCGAGGTCGCGGCCGCGCTGACGAGCGGGGCCGCCACCGCCGGAGGCGCGCCCGAACAGGTCGGAGAGGATGTCACCGAAGCCGCTTGCGCCCTCGCGGAACATGCTCGGGTCGAAGCGGACTCCGCCGCCCGGACCGCCGGCGAACATCCCACCGCTGTCGTATTGCTTGCGCTTCTCTTCGTCGGAGAGCACCGAGTACGCCTCCTGGATCTCTTTGAAACGCTCCTCGGCCTCGGCCTTTGATTTTTCGTCGCCGGCGTTGCGGTCCGGGTGGTACTTGCCCGCGAGCTTGCGGTAGGCCTTCTTGATCTCGTCCTGCGACGCTTTCTTGCCGACGCCGAGCTTTTTGTAGAAGTCTTCGGGCATCGTCCTGGCTCAGACCCGATCGTCCGCTTGCGGACGATCGGTTTGGTTCTTCCCCACCGCGACCTGCGCCGGTCGCAGCACCTGGCCGTCGAGTCTGTACCCCTTCGCCAGCACGTCCACGATCTTGCCGTCGTCATGGCCGGGCACCGGCTGTGTCAACACCGCCTCGTGCCATTCGGGATCGAAGGGCTCGCCTAGCGGCTCGTAGCTCTCGACACCGGCACGGCCGAGCGCGTTCTGCAACTCGTCGCGCACCAACCGCACGCCGGACGCGAGTTCGCCCATCCTGTCGCGCACCGCCCCCTACCCCTG
>JBBDJG010000010.1:103079-111777 GCA_040880005.1 Solirubrobacterales bacterium | reverse complement strand
GCTACGTCATGCCCCTGGACGCGGACGACCAGCTGGCGCCCACCGCCCTTTCCGGTTGGGTATGGGGCGTCATATTCTCGAGCGCGCGCTCGAGGTTGTCGGCGACGGTCAGGATCTCGCGCGCCAGCGCCAAGCGCCCGCGCGCCTCGGCCTGCTTTGCCTCGCCCGCAACACGCTTGCGGTAGTTCTCGAAGTCAGCCTTGGTCCGCTTCGCCAGCTCCAGGTATTCGTCTCGCTCGCGTGCGGTCTCGGCAAGCAGCGCGTCGAGATCGTGCTCTACGCGCTGTTCCTCCTGCTCGGCCGGCTCGGGGCTCTTGTCAGCCATTCTCGTCCCGTCTTTGACCCGATCGCCTGCTCGCAGGCGATCGGCCTTTTCTCTCAGTCACTCTTGCCCTCGTCCACTACCTCGGCGTCCACCACCTCTTCCTCAGCGGAGCCATCGCCCGCTGTCGCGCCGTTGCCGCCCGTGCCGTCGGGCGACGCCTGTGCTTGGGCCTGGGCGGCCTGCTCATAAACCTGCTCCGAGACCTTGTGGAAAGCCTGCTGAAGCGCGTCGGTCTTGGCCTTGATCTCGTCGGCGTTCTCGGCGGTGAGCGCCTCGCGCACCTCCTTGATCGCCTTCTCGATCTCTTCCTTGGCGGCGGCATCGACCTGGTCGCCCAACTCGCCGAGCTGCTTCTCCGCCTGGTAGGCGGCGTTGTCGGCGACGTTGCGGGCTTCTGCCAGCTCACGCTGCTTGCGATCGTCGCCGGCATGCGACTCGGCGTCCTTGACCATCTGGTCGATCTCGGATTCGGACAGACCCGACCCGGCTTTGATCTCGATCTTCTGCTCCTTGCCTGTGCCGAGGTCCTTCGCCGACACGTGCAGGATGCCGTCGGCGTCGATGTCGAACGTGACCTCGACCTGCGGGATGCCGCGTGGAGCCGGCGGGATACCGGTCAGCTGGAACTTGCCCAGTGACTTGTTGTAGGCGGCCATCTCGCGCTCGCCCTGGAGCACGTGCACCTCGACCGAGGGTTGGTTGTCCTCGGCCGTAGAGAAGATCTCCGACTTCTTGGTCGGGATCGTCGTGTTGCGCTCGATCAGCTTCGTGAACACGCCGCCCTTGGTCTCGATGCCAAACGACAGCGGGGTCACGTCGAGCAGCAGCACGTCCTTGACGTCACCGGAGAGCACTCCCGCCTGGATCGCGGCACCGACCGCGACGACCTCGTCGGGGTTCACTCCCTTGTGCGGCTCCCTGCCGGTCAGCTCGGAAACCTTGTCCTGCACCGCCGGCATGCGCGTCATTCCGCCGACCAGCACGACCTCGCCGATGTCGGCGCCGGTCACGCCGGCGTCCTCCATCGCCTGCTTGGTCGGGCCGACCGTGCGCTCGATCAGATCGCCGGTCAGCTCGACCAGCTTTGCGCGTGTCAGACGCGTGTCGAGGTGCTTGGGCCCCGACTGGTCGGCGGTGATGAACGGCAGGTTGATCTGCGTCTCCTGCGTCGTCGACAGCTCGACCTTCGCTTTCTCGGCCGCCTCGTACAGTCGCTGCAACGCCATGCGGTCCTGCGAGAGGTCGATGCCCTGCGACTGCTTGAACTCCGCGGCCAGCCAGTCGACGATCGTCTTGTCGAAGTTGTCGCCGCCGAGGTGGTTGTCACCGGAGGTCGACTTGACCTCGAAGACGCCGTCGCCCAGCTCGAGGATCGAGACGTCGAACGTGCCGCCGCCCAAGTCCCAAACGATGATCGTCTTATCGGTCTCCTTCTCGAGACCGTAGGCAAGCGCCGCCGCGGTCGGCTCGTTGATGATGCGCTTGACCTCGAGGCCGGCCACCTTGCCCGCGTCCTTGGTCGCCTGGCGCTGCGAGTCGTTGAAGTACGCGGGCACCGTGATGACCGCGTCTGTCACGGTCTCGCCGAGGTAGTCCTCGGCGTCCGACTTGAGCTTCTGGAGGATCATCGCCGAGATCTCGGGCGGGGAGTACTGCTTGCCCGCGGCCTCGACGCGCACGTCCTCGTTGGGCCCTTTGACGACCGCGTAGGGGACGATCGTCATCTCCTCGGAGACCTCGGCGAACTTGCGTCCCATGAAGCGCTTGATCGAAAAGATCGTGTTCTCTGGGTTGGTCACCTGCTGCCGCTTCGCGGGGACACCCACCAGTCGCTCGCCGCCTTGCGTGAAGGCGACGACCGAGGGGGTGGTGCGGCCGCCCTCACGGTTCGGAATCACCGTGGGCTCGCCGCCCTCGAGCACGGCCATGCAGGAGTTGGTCGTGCCGAGGTCGATACCGATCGTCTTGCCCATGTCTGTGCGGTCCCTTCCGGGCCGCTCTGGTGGCCCGTCTAACGTTGGAAAAAAGTTGAAAAGGCCTGGAAAAGTTACTTTCCTAGGCTGGAGGCATAAAATCTACGTGTCATTATGGCAGATATTGATGGCTCGATCAAGAGCGCGCGAGTAGAGCCTTCCCGTGCGGGCATAGCCGCCGCAGCGGGCAGTGGGCACAGTCCGGCCGCTGGGCCGAGCAGATGCGCCGTCCATGGCGCAGCAGGTTGAGGTGCAGCTCGTAGGCGTCGGCGGGATTGGGCTCGTCGTGGTCGCCGAGCGTGGCCAGCGTCGCCTGCCACTCGTCGTGGGCTTCCTCGAAGGGGGCTTTGGGCCGGATCAGGCCGAGTCGCTCGCTGACCCTGTAGACGTGAGTGTCAACCGGCATCTCGGCGCGGTCGAAGGAAAACAGCAGCACGCAGGCCGCGGTCTTGCGGCCGACCCCTGGCAACGACTCGAGGAACTCGATCGCGCGCTCGCGCGGCGGGCTCGCGAGCCATTCGAGGTCGAGGCTTCCCGTGTCGCGCTCGATGGTCCCCAGCATGTCCTTGATGCGCTTCGACTTGACCTTGGAGATCCCGCCCGGCTTGATCGCCTCCTCGATCTGATCGAGTGGGGCGTGCGCGACCTCCTCCCAAGTCGGGAAGCGCTTGCGCAAACGGTTGTAGGCGATGTCGCGGTTTCGGTCGTTCGTGTTCTGCGAGAGCACCGTGAGCACCAGCTCGTCGAGCGGCGCGTGGTGCGGCGCGTTGCGAGGCCTCCCATAGAAGTCGCGCAGCACTTCGCGTATTCGCTCGAGCCGCTTGCGCGGCGGCCGCTTCCACGGCGAGCGGGACTTGCGCTTGGCCGGCGGGCTCACGCGAACACCGGCATGCGGTCGGGCAGCGCATCGATCGCACCCCAACCCTCGGTGGAACGCGACGCCGCCTCGACCGCGAACGCAAGCGCGGATTCGATTGCAACGGGCGCGTAATCCGAGGCTTCGAGCGCGGCGATCAGGATGCCGGCCACGACGTCACCTGCGCCGGTCGTATCGACCGGACGAACCGGCACGCCCCCGACCGCGGTTGTGACCTCGCCGCGCGCGAGCGCCCCGTCTGCTCCGAGCGTGACGACGACCGTCTCGGCTCCCGCCGCGCGAAGCGCCTCGGCTGCGGCGCCCGGATCGCGCTTGCCGGTGAGCGCGGCGGCCTCGTCGTGATTGACCTTCAAGAGCGCAGCACCCTCGCACGATGAAAGCACCTGCCCGATCGCCTGCTCGGGATCGGGCCAGCGATGCAACCTCAGGTTGGGGTCGAACAGCACCGGCTTGCCGGCGCCCAGCGCCAGCTCGCGCGCGAGCAGCGTGATCGCGCGCTCCTCGGGACCGACCAGCGTGTTGGAGCCGAAGAACAAAGCGTCACAGGCCTCGACCGCCTCCTCCAGCACCGTCTCGGTCGAGCGCATCGTCGCCGGAATGCTCTGGCCATAGACGGTGAAGTGGGGTTCGCCGTCGGTGTCGACGGTCACGAACGCGAGCGGCGTCGGCGAGCCGGGGACGCGGTTGAACCAGCGCAGGTCCACTCCCTCGCGCTGCAAGCGCCGCTCGAGCCAGGCACCCCAGGGATCGTCACCCACGCCGCCGGCGAGGGCGACGTCGGCGCCGCACCGCGCAGCGGCGACCGCCGCATTGGCGACGGCGCCGCCGCAGTGCGCGGCGAAACGGTCGGCGTCGGCGAGGCTCGCAACCGGGCGTTCGCAAACGAGATCGACGAGTGCTTCGCCCAGGCAGAGGGTGCGCATCCGACAAAGCTATATCGTGGCCGCGATGAGGCGGCTCGAGGACCGGCTTCCCGGAGCCACAGCGCTTCTGATCAGCGCCGTCGCGACGACCGCCTTCGCGCTGTGGAACCCGCCGGTGCGGGACCTGGCGGCGCACACGTTCCGGGCGGAGTACTTCGAGCAACACGGCTTCGCGATCTGGAACGGGACTTGGTACGCGGGCCATTTCATGCTGACGTACAGCATTCTCTTTCCGCCGTTGTCGGCGCTGTTCACTCCCATATGGGTGGGGGCGCTGTCGGCGATCGCCAGCGCCTATCTGTTCGATCGACTGGTGCATGAGCGTTGGGGGGAGGGGGCACGGTTTGGCAGCTACTGGTTTGCCGCGCTTGGGTCGGTCGCGATGCTGGCCAACGGCTGGCTGGCGTTCGCGCTCGGCGTTGCGTTCGCGCTCGGCGCGCTGCGCGCGATGCAGCGCCATCGCTGGTGGCTGGCCGCATTGGCGGCGCTCGCGTGCGCTCTCTCCAGCCCGGTGGCCGCGTTGTTCCTGGCGATCGTCGTAACGGCGGGATGGGCCGGCGGCGATCGCTCGCGCGCCGTCGCCGCCGCGGCGGTCGTGGCATGCTCGCTGCTGCCGATTGCCGTGCTGGGGCTCGCCTTTCCGGAAGGGGGCCGTTTCCCGTACTGGTTCTCTGCTTGGTGGCCGCTGCCGCTGCTGTGCATGACCGCGTTGATCGCGGTGCGCGGAATTCCCGGCGAGCGCCAGTTCCGCGCGGTCGTGATCGCCTACCTTGCGATCGGCACGCTGCTGTACGTGGTACCGACCCAGATCGGCGGCAACGTGACGCGCATGGGATCGCTGTTCGGCGGCCCGGCGCTCGCGGCGATCGTCGTCACCAAGCGGCCGCGTGCGCCCAAGGCCCTGGTCGCGCTCGCGCTGATCGTCGGACTCGCCTGGCAGGTGATCACGCCCCTGCCGGACACGATCCAGAGCCTCGGAGATCCTTCGACCAAGCGCTCCTACTACGCGCCGCTCAACGACTGGCTGGCGTCGCACGGCGGGACCCTGTCGCGAACCGAGATTCCGTTCACCTTCAACCACTGGGAGTCCGCCTACGTCACGCCGCGCTTCCAGCTCGCGCGCGGCTGGCTGCGACAGCTCGACACCGAGCGCAACGAGCTGTTCTACGAGGGCCGGTTGACCGACGCGCGCTACCTGTCATGGCTGCGCGAGAAGGGGGTGCGCTACGTTGCCGCCTCGGATTCTCAGCTCGACTACTCGGCTCAGATCGAGGACGACCTGATCCGGCGACAGGCGCCCTATCTGGCGCCGCGTGCGAAGCTCGAGCACTGGACGGTGTACGAGGTCGCCGGCGCGCAGCCGCTCGTGACCAGCGACGACGGTGGCCGCGCGCGGCTGGTCGAGCTGGAGCCGCAGTCCTTCACGCTGGTCGTTGCACGACCGGGCAGGTTCACGGTCAGGGCCTGGCACTCCCCCTACTGGGAGATCGCGAAGGGGAGCGGCTGCGTGGGCCGTCAGGGCGATTGGGTCGAGGTGCGCGCCGACCGGGCCGGGCCACTGCGGGTCGAGTCCGGCTTCACGGCCGCCGGCGCTCGCCGGGCCGTGACCGGTGACGAGCCGCGTTGTCGGCCCCTCGATAGGGCTGCCGATGGCCCCGCCCGCTAGGCTTTTCCAGGTTCCGGCAAGCGATAACAACGACGCGGAGTTGGTTAGGATCGTGAAGTGGTCCGTCTAATCGTCCCCCTGCTGTTCCTGGTGACCCTGACGGCGCTTGTCAAGGTCCTCAAGCGCCGATCCGGCAAGGCCGGCGAACCGAGCTGGCTGCCCAAGACGACGGCCGACGCGCTGATGCAGCTCTCGCTGTTCGTGTTCGCCGACCTGCTCTACGAAACGGTTCGTGGCGTGGCCGAAAACGATCCCGCCGCTGCCTTCGAGCACGCGCGCACGCTTGTCGCGATCGAGCAGAGTACGGGGTTGTTCTTCGAACAGGGTCTGCAGGCGTGGGCGATGGGCCACCGCTTCCTGATCGACGTCACGAATTTCATCTACGTCAACTCGCAGTTCGTGGTCACGACTTCGGTGCTCGTATGGCTCTACCTGCGACACAACGACCGCTTCTACTTCGTGCGCAACATGTTCATGTTCTCAATGGGACTCGCTCTGATCGGATACCTGCTTTTCCCGACGGCGCCGCCGCGCTTCTTCTCGGAGCTGGGGTTCATCGACACGATCGCCTACTACGTCGACGTCCAGCACGACTCCGGGCTGGTGACGCTGTTCTTCAACCCGTACGCTGCCGTGCCCAGCATGCACGTGGCGTTCTCGTTGATGGTCGGAATTCCGGCGGCGATGGTCGTGCGCCGCCGCTGGGCGAAAGTGCTTTGGTGCTGCTACCCGCTCTTGATCACGTTCGTCGTGGTCGTGACGGGCAATCACTGGATCGTCGATGCGATGCTGGGCGCGCTTGTTGCAGGCCTGGCGGCGTTCGGCGCGCGGGCTCTGTCGAGGGCCTGGCCGGAGGCTTGGTCCTGGAGTCCCAGGACGGCCGAGGCGACCGCCTGATGCCGGATCGCGAATTGTCGCAGCGGCCGCGCCAGTCGCGACCGCGGCGCGGTGCGCGGCGTGAGAACGGCCCCGGCTCGGCGGCCGAGCTGCGCGAGAACATGCGCGATCGGCTGATCGAGTCGCGCCTGACGCCCAACGCGATCTCGATGACAGGTTTCGTCCTCAACCTCGCGGCCGCGGTGCTGATCACCCAGCGGCTGTTCTTCCTCGCGGGGCTCGCGTTCATCGCCGGAAGCTTGATGGACGTGTTCGACGGCCGTTACTCCCGGATGTCGGGCAAGGGGACGCCGTTTGGGGCATTTCTCGACTCGACGCTCGACCGCATCGAGGAGGGAATCGTGCTGACGGCCGTGGCTGCGTACTTTGCCTCGCAGGGAGACGAACTGGCGGCGGCGGCGACCGTGGTCGCGGTGCTGGGTTCGCTGATGGTCAGTTACACCAGGGCGCGCGCGGAGGCCCTCGGCATCGAGTGCAAGGTAGGATTGGCCACCCGGGCCGTCCGTGTCGTGATTCTCTCGGCCGGCTTGGTGTTCGCGAAGGGCGCACGGATAGGCGACTTCGAGCTATTGGCGCCGGCCATATATGTGATGGCGGTGCTGACGGCCTTCACGGTGGGCCAGCGAATCTGGCACGTGCGGGCCGAGATGGTGCGCAGGGAAAACAAAGAGGCCGCGCGTAACCGGGACGCCCCGGCCGGGTAACTCCACAGGAGGCTTGACCGATATGAGCGCAAAGAACGGGTCGAAGAGCGAGTCCGCCAACGGTGCGGCGAGGGACGGGCTGCGCGGAGCGGACGAGGTCCGCGTCGCGGTCATCGGAGTTGGCAACTGCGCCTCGTCGTTCATCCAGGGGGTCGAGTTCTACAAGGACGCGAATCCGCGCGATTCCATTCCCGGGCTGATGCACGTCGATCTCGGCGGCTACCACGTGCGCGACGTGAAGTTCGTGGCCGCCTTCGACATCGATGCCGACAAGGTCGGCAAGGACCTCTCGCAGGCGATCTGGGCCGGGCAGAACAACACGATGAAGTTCTGCGACGTGCCGGAGATGGGCGTCAAGGTCGAGCGCGGCATGACACACGACGGCCTCGGCAAGTACCTGAACGAGAAGATCAAGAAGGCCCCCGGTGAGACCGCCGACATAGTCGGGATCCTCAAGAAGACACAGGCTGACGTTCTCGTTTCGTACCTGCCGGTCGGCTCCGAGGATGCGACCAAGTGGTACGTCGAGCAGGCGCTCGCCGCGGGCTGTGCGTTCGTCAACTGCATCCCGGTGTTCATCGCTCGCGAGCGCTACTGGCAGAAGCGCTTCGAGGACGCGGGCTTGCCGATCATCGGCGACGACATCAAGTCGCAGGTGGGCGCAACGATCGCCCATCGCATGCTGGCACGCCTGTTCCAAGAGCGCGGCGTCGAGATCATGCGCATGAGCCAGCTCAACGTCGGCGGCAACATGGACTTCTACAACATGCTCGAACGCGAGCGACTCGAGTCGAAGAAGATCTCGAAGACCAACGCCGTCACATCGATCCTCGACAAGAAGTTCGACCCCGACGACGTCCACGTTGGCCCGTCGGACTACGTGCCGTGGTTGAGCGATCGCAAGTGGGCGCACATTCGCATCGAGGGTGAGTCGTTCGGCGGCGCGCCGCTCAACATGGAGCTGAAGCTCGAGGTCTGGGACTCGCCCAACTCTGCCGGGATCGTTATCGACGCTGTGCGCGCCTGCAAGCTGGCGCTCAACAACGGGCTCGCCGGCGCCCTGACCGAGCCGAGCTCGTACCTGATGAAGTCGCCACCGAAGCAGGTGCCCGACCCGGTTGCACGCGAGCGCACCGAGGAGTTCATCGCGACCTACGCCGGCAAGGGCATGGCCGCGGCAGCCAAGCGAGCAAAGGGCGGCTCGCGATCGAAGCCGAAGAGCAAGAAGAAGCCCAGCGCGAGGACCTGAGCAACGGTGTAGCGTCCGCTTGTCGTGGCCGCCGAAGACAACGGGGGGGGGGGGGGGGGGGGGGGGGGGGGGGGGGGGGGGGGG
>JBBDJG010000010.1:41837-103069 GCA_040880005.1 Solirubrobacterales bacterium | reverse complement strand
CAACGGGGGGGCTACGCCCCCCTCGACCCCCCCTCATGCTGGAGCGTCCGCCTACGGCGACCGCCAAAACATGAGTCTCGCGATCGCCCAGGTGACGCCGTTCCCGTGGGAATCGGGACGCGAGCTGAACGAGCACGTCGAGAACCTCTCCAGCCAGCTCGTCGCTCGGGGCCATCGCGTGGTCGTGCTGACCCCCAGTGGGTCGCGGACGCTCGTGCACGAGTCGCGACGCGCGATCCGAGCCGCGGAGGACGACCCGCAGTCGTTGTTGAAGCCGGGCGAGGTGCGTGTGCTGGCGATGGGCCAGAGCGTGCCGGTCGCATCACAGCGACGGGGCGGCAAGATGGCGGTGCCGATCGACGTGACGCGCACGATCGAGCGGCTGCTGACTTTCATGCCGCTGGACATCCTGCACGTCCACGAGCCGTTTGCGCCCAGCGCGCCGGCCGCTGCGCTGCGCCACTCACGCGCGCTGAACGTCGGCACGTTCCACTCGCCGACCGAGCGCGTGCTGTCAACCCAGGTGGCACGACGTTTCATCGAGCTGTTCTTCGGGCGCCTGGACGCACGTATCGCGACCTTTGACGTGACCCGTTCGCTCGTGGCGGGATTCTTCCCCGGCGAGTACGAGCTGGTTCATCCAGGGGTGGACCTCGATTTGTTTCGCCCGCTCGACTCCAGGGGCGGTGACGGGATCGAGATCGCCTATGCCGACGTGGAGGAGCGCTCGGCTTTGCGCATGTTCCTGCGTGCTTGTCGCCGGCTGGACCCCGAGCGTCCGTGGCGGGCGACGGTTTGGAGCGAGCGACCGCTGGAGACTCTGCCTCGTCTTGGGCGAGCGCTGCGCGATCGTGTGCGCTACGTCAGCGCGCGCCGCAACTCGCTGGCGGAGCTGGTCGGGCGCGCCGACATCTTCTGCGCCGCATCGGGGGGCCTTGCGCCGTCGAGTCAGACCGTGCTGAAAGCGATCGCGGCGGGAGCCGCCCCGGTCGTCTCGCGCATTCCGGTCTACGAGGAGATGCTCGGCCCCGAAGGCGGCGGTCTGCTGTTCGAGCCGCAGGACGCGGATGTGCTGGCGGCGCAAGTCGATCGCTTGATCGCCGACTCGAAGCTCCGCACGAGGATTGCCGAGAGCTGTCTGGCACGCCGGGACGAGATCGGCTGGCAGCGGGTTGCCGACCAGGTCGAGTCCACGTACCGCGGAGTGCTAGCCCGTCGCCACGACACGAGCGGAAGGCCGGAGATTCGCAAACTGCTCGCCAAGCGCGACTTCATCCACTGCGACCTGCACATGCACACCGACCACTCTCCCGACTGCGCGACCCCGGTCGATGTCTTGCTGGAGACGGCGAAGAGTCGCGGGCTGGGAGCGATCGCGGTGACCGACCACAACGAGATCTCTGGTGCGCTTGCGGCGCGCGAGCGCGCGAATGGAATCAAGGTGATCGTTTCCGAAGAGGTGAAGACCGCGCACGAGGGCGAGGTGATCGGCCTGTTCATCGAAGAGAAGATTCCACGCGGGATGACGCTGCGCGAGACCGTGGACGCGATTCACGATCAGGGTGGGCTCGCCTACGTTCCACACCCGTTCGACCGTCTTCACTCGGTGCCGGACTACGAGCATCTGCTGAAGATTGTCGAGCACATCGACGCGATCGAAGTCTTCAACGCTCGTGTGGCTGTGCCCGCGTTCAACGAGGAGGCGCGACGATTCGCGGCCAAGTATCGGATCGTCGCCGGCGCCGGGTCCGACAGCCACGTGCCGCAAGGGCTGGGCACGGTGAAGATTCGCATGCGCGACTTCGACGGGCCGCAGGAGTTTCTCGAGAGCCTGCGGGACGCGGATCTTCTGCACAAGCGCAAGAGCCTGATCTATCTTCAGTCGCTCAAGTTCCTGCAAACCAAGGCGCGGCCGAGGGCGACTCGCAACGCGCGTACCAGACGGTCGGCCTGACGGGTCGGGGAGAAAGGGAAGCCTCGGACCGTCGCCGTTACAACGTTTGATGCAGGCACAAGGACAAGCAGACGGGCCGTCTAAATCAGGGCGCCGTATGCCCGCGACCGACGACGAGATCAGGGAGAAGTATCTCGAGCGCGCGATCCGCGAGCTGAACCGCCTCACCCACGAGCTTCAGGAGTGCGAGCACTGCCCGCGTGGCAGCCTGATGCCGGTGCTCGGCTCCGGGCATCCCCAGGCGGACATCATGCTGCTCAAGTACGCGCCTGCGACGTCCGAGGTCGAGGAGGGTGTCGCCTTCTACGGTCGCAGCGGCTCGGCACTGATGAAGAGCTTCAAGCGGCTCGACATCGACCCGCTGAGTGTGTACGGGACGCTCTGCATCAAATGTCCCGTGGCCGACTCGGACCAGGCTGCCGAGGAATGTGTCGGGCGGCTGATCGAGGAGGTTGCGATCGTGGAGCCGCGGATCATCGTGGTGATGGGACCGGCGGCCCTCAGGACGCTGAACGAGACGGGGTTGCCGCTTGCCCGCGAGCTGGACCCCTCGATCGGCGAGCTACAGAAGCTGACGCCGACGATCGACGCGCTCTACGTGCCCGACATCGACGACGCGCTCGACCAAGAGGAGTCGAAGCGGGCGTTCTGGCGAGCCTTCCGTGTGCTCGGCGAGTGGTACGAGGATTTGCCGCCCTACTAGATCACCTTCCGCTTCTCGTCGATACGATTAGCGACCGATGACCAGGGTTGTCGACACCGGCGGGGGCATCGAATGACGCGTCTTCTCACCCGCCTCGCCGACATCGCCTACCGCCGGCGCGGCCGCGTGGTGCTGGCCTGGATCGCGGCCGCGATCGGGATCATCGCGCTGGGCTCCTCGATGGGAGGCGAGTACGGGGCCGACTACCACACGCCCGGATCGGATTCGAAGGCGGCCAGCAACCTCACGGAGCGAGAGTTCGGCGGCTACACCGGTCAGGACATATACGTCGCCTGGAAGGACCCCGACGGCGCCACCAGCCCCGCCGCCCGCAAGCGCATGAACGCCTTCTTCGCCGAGGCAGAGAAGGTCAACAACATCGACGAGCGCACGGCGATCCGCGTCTCCAAGAACGGCACGATCGCTACCACCACGCTTCCCCTGACCGTCAACGGATGGGAGGTGTCCAAGAGTGAGGGCGAGCAGTTGATCGCAGCCGCCGAGCGCAACAGCGGCGACGGGCTCGTAATCAAGCTCGGCGGGGACCCGATCTACGCAGCTCAGGAGACGACGAGCCCGGAGGGGATCGGCTTCCTCGGCGCCGCAATCGTGCTGCTGATCGCGTTCGGCTCCGTGGTCGCCGCCGGCCTGCCGCTCTCGATCGCGCTGATCGGCCTCGGCATCACCTCCGGAGGGTTGATTGCGCTGCTCACGAACGTCGTCGACGTCCCCGACTGGACCACTGCGGTCTCGGGCCTGATCGGGATCGGAGTCGGGATCGACTACTCGCTGCTTGTGCTGACCCGTTTCCGGTCGGCGCTGAACGCCGGCAAGGACCGTCACGACGCCGTGGTCGAAGCGGTCACGACCGCGGGGCGCAGCGTGATCATCGCCGGCTTCACCGTCGTGATCGCGGTGCTCGGGCTCTGCCTGACCGGTCTCCCCTACATGTACGGCGTGGCGATTTCGGCGTCGTTCGCCGTGTTTGTCGTGATGTTCGCCGCCGTCACGCTGCTGCCGGCGCTGCTCTCGTATCTTGGGCCGAACGTCGATCGCCTGCGAATCCCATTGATCGGGCGCAAGCAAAAGAACGTGGAGGAAGGTCGCGAGTCGCCGGCCGCGCGCTGGAGCCACGCGGTCCAGCGCCGACCCTGGACCGCGGCGATCGCCGCCACGGCGGTGCTGCTCGCGCTCTCGGCGCCCGCCCTCTCCATGCGCCTCGGCTTCCCCGATTCCGGCAACGACCCGCCCGACACGATGACGCGCCAGTCCTACGACCTGATCACGGAGGGGTTCGGACCGGGCGTCAACGGCCCGCTCGTAATCGCCGCCGAGCTGCCCGGCCCGGCCGCGAAGAGCACAATCGACACCTTGGTGACGCGGGTTCGCCGCGAGGAGGGAGTCGCTTCCGTCGCCCCTCCCCTGATCAACCAGGCACGCAGCGCGGCGATCATCAACGTGATCCCGGCTGGCTCTCCGCAGGACAAGGAGACCGAGGAGTTGGTCAATCGGCTGCGCGACACGATCGTCCCCGAGGTGGTGGGCAATTCCGGGGTGGCCGTGTACACCGGCGGGGTGACCGCGGCACTCGAGGATCAGAGCGAATACATAAAGAGCCGCATGCCACTGTTCATAAGCGCAGTCGTCGGCCTCTCCTTCCTGCTGCTGCTGATCGCGTTCCACTCGCCACTGATCTCGCTGAAGGCAGGGGTCATGAATCTGCTCTCGGTCTCGGCCGCCTACGGCGTCATGACTCTGTTCTCCAAAGGCGGCGCGATCAGCGGGTTGATCGGGATCGACCACGAGGTCCCGATGGCCCCGTTCATGCCGGTGATGATGTTCGCGATTCTCTTCGGGCTGTCGATGGACTACGAGGTCTTCCTGATCTCGCGGATCCGCGAGGAGTACCTCAAGGACGGCGATACGCGCCGCGCGGTTGCCGACGGCCTGGCGAAGACCGCCCGCGTGATCACCGCGGCGGCCGCGATCATGGTCGTCGTCTTTCTTGCCTTCCTTGCGGCGCCGGACGTGTTCCTGAAGCTGTTCGGAATCGGCCTCGCCGCGGCGATCTTCCTCGACGCAACGGTCGTGCGGATGGTGCTCGTCCCCGCAGTGATGCAGCTGCTCGGCAAGAACAATTGGTGGATCCCGAACTGGTTGGAGCAGATCCTGCCGCGGCTGGACGTCGAGCGTGTCGCCGTCGGCTCGGCGGAGGGACGGCCCTAGCGTAGAGGCCTGATGCGGCTTCGGCCGTCGGCGAGAGATCGGCAGAAGCGGCTGTACACGAAAGCCGCCCCAGATCTACGATCGCGCACTCGGGCGTTCGACATTCTCTTCGCAATGCGCAGTCAATGTCGAACACGTCGGCGTGACACAGACTCGCGCCAAAGCGCGCCGATGACACCCACCCTCCACAGATGGCAAGCCGCCGCGTGATGACCGGCGACGCTATCGCGTGAGCGCCAGGTTCAGCCTGACGGCGCCGGCGTTGCCGGCCGTGTCCTTGAGCGCGACGTTGACCTTGACCGCGAGCCGCCGCTTCCTCCTCAGCGCCCTGCGAACCTTGGCGGCGTTCCTTCTCGAGAGCTTGAGCGTGACCTTGGTCTTGACGTTGCCGCTCAGCACCAGGTTGCGGCTCTTGAAGCGCAAGATCTTGGCGCTGGCGGGCACGTTGACCGTAGCGCTTGCAGTGGCGATCGCGTTCTCGTTCGTCTGGATCTGGAACGAGATCGCCCCGCCGCGCGAGAGGCGGGAGCTCTTGCTGAAGCTGGCTAGCGTCGGTGAGCTGTTGTCGGCCACCGGCTGGGCCTGGCCCTGGGGGGCGGGCGAAGATGGCAGCGCGTAGCTGATCTCGACCTTCGGCAGCTCGCTGACGGCCGCGAGGCCGACACTGCCTCCGGCCGGCACCTTGGAGGAGCCGCCGCCGCCGCCGGCGCTCACGCTTCCGCTGGCGCCTCCTCCGCCGCCGCCGTAGAAGCCGCCGGCGCCGCCTCCGCCGCGCCCGGCGTGGTTGCCGCCCGCGCCGCCCTGGCCCAGCTGGCCGTCCTGGCCGTTTGCACCCTGGTAGCCATCGCCGCCCAAACCGCCGCCGACCTGCGTGCCCGCGCCGCCACCAGGCCAAGCGCCGCTGAACCCATCGCTTTCCGCGTCGCCACCGTCGCCACCGTCTTGGGAGCCGGCCGAGTCCCCGCCACCGCCGCCGGCGCCGGCAACGATCAGCCGAGTGTCGAGACCGAGCCCCGCGGCGAGCGGCACGGTGCGCACGTCCGACGCGCCGCCGCCGCCGCCGCCGCCCTGCCCGCCGCCGTTGAAGCCACCCGCGCCGCCGGCGCCGCTCGCGCCGTCGTCACCCACCTCGACGTAGAGCGTCTGGCCCGGGGACACGGGCAGGCTGCCGGACACCTTCGCGCTCGCGCCTCCGAGACCCCCTATGTACGAGCCGCTGCCGGCACCGTTCCCGCCGTAGCCACCGATCGCGACGACGTTCAGGGATGTGACGCCCGCCGGGACGACGAAGGTCTGTTCGCCTCCGGTGATAACGAAAGTCTGCGTTACGGCCTGTGCCGGCACCGCGCCCCATGCCAGCGCCGCAAACGACGCGAGCAACGCAAGCGAGGCCGCCCGCCGCGAACGGCGGCGCCAAGAGCCCGGCCAAGACTGGAGGCGAGAAATCGACATCGCTGCAGCGCCGACCATCCCACAGACCGCGCCGGAAGTCAATGCGGCCGCTCAACCATGCGCTGCCGGCCTGCCTGGAAGCTCAAGTCTGCCCCGGAGCCGTCGATCAGAAGGCGCAGGCGGCGCAATGGGTCCGGGCAGATCACATATAGCTATAGCGGGGATGTCAACGATCGAGCGGCCGGCTCGGCTCGTCTGCGTTGTTGCCGCACCGATCCTTGTCCTGGTTGCGCTCGCCGGAGCGCCGGCGCAGGCGAAGGCCCCGTCGGGGCCGGTTCCAAACGGCTACATCAGCAACTACGCCAAGCGTGGGACCGACTGCACCGGCTGGCGCGCCACGCGCGGCAACAGGTGGGTGCGCTGGCAGACCTACGCAGCCGGCGCCGTTGGCTCGCGCTGGGCCGTCGTGGCCTCCGCCGACAAACTGTGCGCGGCGGCCAGGTCCGCCGCGAAGACAGTGATCGGACATACCGTCGCGGGGTGGCCCGACGACCCGTTCCCGATCGCGCAAGCGCTGGCGGTGCGTGGTCATGAGGATCGCTTCGAGCAAGGTGCACCACGCGGCTGGCGCTGCTACGTGCTGCCATCCCAGTGGGGACTCCATGCCAAGCAGCTCGCAGCCGAGGCCGGCGAGCCGCTCAACCAGGGATCGGGGGCCTTCGGCGCGGCCCAGGGTCTGGTCAACTCGTTCAGCTATTGCGTGACTTCGCGTGCGCGCCGCGACGTCGTCGATGGCGACGGCAAGTGGCACGGTGGCGAATACATCGCCTGGGGCCCGAAGGCCGCACGTTGCGACATTCGGCTGGCGCTGCGGGGCGAGCAGCAGAAGGACGGCAGCACGATCTACCCGCCGTTCTACCAGGTACAGGCCGGCGCGCCCGCCTACTACAATACCGCCCCCTGCTGATCACCGTCGGCTGTTCTGCGACCTCGGCCGAGCGGCGTCAGATGACTCTGAACCTCGCCGTCTTGACCTGCGAAGAGCCGACTGCGTTGCTGGCTCGCGCCTCCAGTACGTAGCGCGCCCGCCCGAGCTTGCGGGCCAGTTTCTTGGGCAGGAAGATCCGATTGCGCCCCGTCTTGCCGGACTTGGTGAACGAACCGATCGACCGCTTCTTCTTTCCGACGATGCGCTTGACCGTGTACCTGACCGAGGCGGTGCTCGACAGAACCGCTGAAATGCGCAGTGCTCTCGGGCTGCGCCGCAGGGCCCGCCGCGTCACTCGCTTCCTCGAAAGCCGCAGCTTGCTGATCGTGGGAAGCAGCGAGCCGGACCCTGTCAACGTGGCGGCGACCGTGCCAACGTTTGTGTCGACCGAGACGCCGGCGGTCTGCTGACCTGCGGCGGTCGGTGTGAACGTAGCGTTGAAGGTGCAGGTTCCGCCCGGCGCGATCGTCTTGCCGGCGCAGTCCGACGCGACAGCGAAGCCCTGCGCGGAAGAGGACAGGCCGGCTGCCCCGGTGATCAAGTCCGCGTCGCCTCCGTTGGTGACCACCAGCGCCTTGGACTCGGAAGAGCCAACCGCAGCGGAGAAGTCCAGCCGGCTGGGTGTGAGGGAGGCCGTCGCTTTCAGCACGTCGAGGGCGGCGACTGCGTCCGAGCTCGAAGACGCCACGTAGGCGCTCTGCCCGTCCGCTGACACGGCGACGTCCTCGGGACCACCGAGGCCGACGCCGAATGCACATGCACCGCCGCTGCCGGAGCTGCTCACGCACGACCCGCTCGCCGGCTGGGACAGCGCGCCACCGACACGATCGAGGGTGACGGCGGATCCGGCGCCATTGCCCACCGCATAGACGTTGCGACCGTCGGGACCGATGGCCACGGCGTACGCGAAGGTCAACGCCGTCCCCGTGGTGCAGCCGCCCGCGCCGCTGTTGGTGATGCACGCCGCGGTGCCCGCCTTCTGGATCAGGCCGCCCGTGCTCGTGTTGCGGTCAAAGACAGTCACGCCGTTGGCGTTGATCGCAGCAACGTAGACGCTCGCGTTGTCGCCGCTGACGACGACGTCTTGAGCTCCGTTGAGAGCGACACCGTCCACGCAGTCGCCGGCCGAACCATCGTCACTGACGCAGCCGGCGGTGCCTGCTTTCTGGGTTATCGCCCCCGTACCGGTGTTGCGATCGAACACGGCCACCGCGTCGGACGAGAAGCCTGTGACGTACACGCTCGCGCCGTCGGGGCTGATGGCCGCGTGCTGGGCGCTGCCGAGACCATCTCCTTCTGCACATCCGGAACCTCCGGCCTCGCTGATGCAGCCGGCACCGCCCCCCTGCTGGGTCAGGATGCCGCTCACCGGGTGGCGATCGAAGACCGCCACCGCGCTGCTCGTCGTCGATGCGACGTAGACGCTCGTGCTGTTGGCAGCCACACCCACCGCGCCGCTCAACCCGCTGCCGTTGACGCACAACCCTCCCGTGCCGTCCTCGCTCGTGCAACCCTCAGTCCCAGGCTTCTGGGTCAGTGTTCCGGTCGCAGTGTCGCGGTTGAAGGAGGCGACGGCGCTGCTGACGCGCGATGCCACGTACACGTCCTCGCCGTCCGGGCTGACGACCACGTCGTGGGCGCCGTTCAGTGCCAGGCCGTCTGCGCACGAGCCTCCCGAACCGGTCTCGCTCACGCATCCTGCAGTGCCAGGCCTCTGTGTCAGCGCACCGGTGGCTGGGTTACGATCGAAGACGGCCACGGCATCGCTGGTGTAGGCGGTCACATAGACGTTTCGGCCATCGGGGCTGACGGCGACACTCACGACCTCGTCGAGCGCAATGCCGGCGGTGCAGCCGCCGGTGCCGCCCTCACTGGTGCAGGCCGTGCCGCCGGCGAGCTGCGCCAGCGAGCCGCTGGGCGCCGCCACGGCAGGGGCGGCGATCAGGCCGGCCAGCGCGGCGAAGCCGCTCGCGACAGCAATAGCCCTCGTGCGAGCACGCCTACTGGTCATGTGGATCAATCGGTGCCCCCTTGAGCGACCTTGAGGCACCGAGGTCGGAAACCGGGATGAACGAGCACGATGTTGCGGTCCACCCGACCCAGGCGGCCATGTTCAACCCCGGACACCTCAAGTCTGCGCACCACGGTCCGATACCGGACGAATGCCTGCTCGCATCGCTCTGGCGGCATCGCTGGCCGTGTGTGCCTGCCTGCAAACCGCAGTAGCGCAGGCCAGCTACAACGTCTATGCGGTGGCGGCCGGCAACCCGGGAACGTTGCTGCTCTACAACGGCGACGCGTCCGGCGCGCTGACCCTCAACGGCACCAGCTACAGCGTCGGTGCCTTCGCCCAGGCGCTGACCGTCAGCCCCGACGGCAACAGCTTCTACGTGGTCAACACCGGGACCTCCACGATCGGCCAGTACGACATCGGCGCCGGCGGCCTGTTGACCGTCAAGTCTCCGGCCACCGTTGCCGCCACCGCCAACCCGCGCAGCATCGCCCTGGGCCCCGACGGCGAGAGCGCCTACGTGCCCAACAGCGGTAGCAGCGGCGAGGTCGACCAGTACGACGTCGCGGCAGACGGAAAGCTGACCGCGAAGGCTGCCTTCGCTGTGACGATCGGCTTGAACGCGTGGGCCGCCGCGGTCAACCCCGACGGCAGGAGCCTCTACGTGACGAACTCGTCCTCGAACAGGGTCTATCAGTTCACGATCTCGCAAACCGACGGCTCGTTGACCGCGATGAGCACGGCGTTCGTCGCGACCGGCAGCGGTCCCCAGGCGATCGCCGTCACTCCCGACGGCGAGCACGTCTACACGGCGAACAGCGGCGGGTCAACGATCACGCACCTGATCGTGGCCGCGGACGGATCCCTGACCCCCGCCCTCAGCACTGCGGCGACGAGCGCGGTCGACCTGGCCGTGAGCCCCGACGGCAACAGTCTGTACACGGCTCGATTCGCCACGCCCGGGTTCGTGGACGGCTTCACGATCGCATCCGACGGCTCGCTGGCGGCGAAGTCGCCTGCCTCCTTCGCCGCGGGGAACACCACCCAGGGAGTGGCGATCGCTCCCGACCAGGCAAGCTTGTACGCGGGCAACAACGGCACCACCAACCTCAGCCAGTTCAGCGTCGCCGCGACCGGGCTGCTGTCGGCGATGAGCCCCGCCACCGTCGGCGGAGTGGCCAGCATGCACAAGCTCGCCGTGATCCCGGACCAAGGGCCGACGGCTTCGTTCAGCGCCGCCGCCGCGGCCGCGGGCAGCTCCACGAGCTTCGACGGCTCCACCTCGAGCGGCAGCCAGAGTCCGGTCGTGCAATACGTGTGGGACTTCGGCGACTCGACCTCCGCCGTGACGAGCAGTCCGACCACGACCCACACTTATGCGAGCGCCGGCAACTACACGGTCACCCTGAGGGTGATCGCCGCCGGCGGTCACTGCTCTGACACGCAGACGTTCAACGGCAGGAGCGCGATCTGCAACGGCTCCTCCAAGGCCGTGATGTCGCAGCAGATATCCGTCTCGCCCGCTGCGCCGTCAACGCCGTCACTGGAGCTGACGACGCGGCAGCGGTCGAGCCAGTCTCCCGCGCAGCGGTTCGCCGCCTTCTCGGCCGGCTGCGGCGAAGTTGGCTGTGAGATAAGGGCTTCCGGAAAGGTCGTGGTCACCAACCACAAGCGTCGGAAGCGAACCTTCAAGCTCAAGGCGATCAGCAGCTCCGTCGCGGCCGACAGCAGCAGAGCGGTCAAGCTGCGGATAGCGAGTCGCGTTCGCCGCGCGATGCGCAGGGCCGTTTCGCACCGCGGCAAGGCCGTCATCCAGATCACCGTCGCCGCGACCTCAGGCGCGCAGACAGCGACAAAGCAGCTACGCATCAGAGTCAGCATCTGAGGCCAGCCACTCCACGGGCCGGCCGTGATAGCCGGCCCGCGCGATCACGCGGTCCTCTCCGTCCGGCCACACGCGCAGCCGCACCTCCGCCCGTTCTCCACCCGACTCCATGCGCAGCCAAGCGAGCGGTGAGCGTTTTGTCGCGCGCCCGCCGGCGGAGTGGATCGTTCTTGCGATGCGCTCGCGCGTGCCGTCGTCCATCCAGAACATGACGAGCGAGTGATAGACGACCGTTGCCGTGTTGGGAATCTTCTCCTCCAGCGCGTGCTCCAACCACGGTGCCGCGTCAGCTTGTTCCACGATGACCGGTGAAGACTCGGCCTCTGCAAGTGCCGCGCGCAGCGCCTCGAAACGCCAGCGCTGGTCGGGCCACACATAGGACAGCAAGGTCAGCCGATCCCGCTCGGCGCAAGGATCGAGCGGTTCCATGTCACAGCCGCGGCGTGAGCCGACGATCGCCTCCACGTCGAGCGGCGGCGCGCTGTCCGGGTCCAGTTTGAGCCGCACGTTCGAAGCGGGGTCACCCCAGCGCTGCTCGCCCGACTCGTACAGGTAGCGGTCCCAGCGCAGGTTGAGCCCGGCGCTGGCGCCCAGCTCCAGCAGGCGCAGCGGCAGGCCGGACTGCCGCGCGACCGTCAGGAAGCCGCCGAGCAGCGCCGCGCAGCGCCCGACCTCGTTCGTCTGCACCGGGCGCTCGATCAGCTCCGGTAGTTGTCGCGCGTGCTCGGCGACCGCCTGCTCGAAGGCCGGCCACGCGCGATCGAGGTCCAGCTCGCCGCCGGCCGAGGGGTAGAGCGCCGCGAGCTGCGGAGCCGCTCCCGCGAGCACGAGCCGGTGCACGGCGCCCATCAACTTGAGCGGCACCCCATAGGCGGAAGGCGCGCCTGCGAACGGCTCCAGCACCTGCCACAGCACGCCGCCGCGCTCGACGTGCTCGGCCGCATCGTCGAGCAGGCGCTCGTAGAGCGGCGAACCCAGCATCGCGCAGACATCCGCCTGCCCGTGCAGGTAGCGGATCATCTCCTCCTGTCGCTCGGTCATCCTGTTGGCGGTCATCGTGGTGGCGCAATTGTCATGGTTTAGGCGGCGCGGCAGATCCCTCGGGGTCTTGCTCGGCCTGCTCGCGCTCGCCGAAGCGTGGTTCATCGCCGCCCCGCGCCTCGACGACCTCGGCGGATCGAATCTGGCGTTCTTCGCCACCACGGTGCCGGCGATGCTGCTTGCGACGGGTCTGGTGATCGGCTGCCTGCCGTTCCGCGACGACGTCGCGGCGCAGCTCGGGCTGATCGCCGTCGGCGCCGTTGCCGGGGCGGCGCTGTCGAGCGGGGCGCCGGAAGCCGCGGCACCGTTCAAGGCGCTGTTCGCCGCGGGCGCGGGCCTCGCGCTCGCTCGGCTGATTCCGCTCGGCTCGATCGTGTACGCGCTCGCGATCGTGGTCGCGATCGCGGATGCGGTTTCGGTCAGCGTCGGGCCCACCCATTACCTCGTCACCGAGGAGCCGGGCGTCGTCGACTATCTGGCGCTCTCGATTCCGAGCTGGGGCGGCGACATCTCGCAGCTCGGCGTCAGCGACCTGCTGTTCTGCGCGGTCTATCTCTCGACCGCTTGGCGCTTCGGCCTGCGACGCACCGCGACGGCGATCGCGATCGCCGCGTCGCTGGTCGCCTCGCTCGCGATCGCCATCTGGAGCGACGTCGCGATCCCCGCGCTGCCGCTGATGTCGCTCGCCCTGCTGGCGCCGAACGCCGACCTCGTGTGGGCCGCTTTGCGGGAGGATCTGCGCAAGCTGGAGTGAGCGCCGCTCGGGCCTGCTGGACTTAGCCGGGCGTCTGGTCGCGCGGCCCGGACAGGCCGCCGAACATCGTCCAGACCGGGTGACGCTTGGCGCCTTCGTAGAGCCACACCGGAGCCGCTTCTACGGAGACCTGGGCGCCCGCGGGGACCTCGCGCTCGAGCCGCAGCGCCAGTCCGCGCGCGCCATCTTCGTTGGCCACTCCGATCAGCAGGTACTTCCAGCGGCGAACGATCGGCGAGATGCCCTCGCCCTCGAGCTTGCGTGCCAGCTCGACGGCGTCGTGGTGGCTGTCCAGCTCGATGCGCACCTCCCACTCGGCGATGTCGTCCTCGAGCGAGTCGGACGCCTCGCGCTGCTCCCACCGATCGCGCTCGGCCGAGGTCTCGGCCTCGCTGGCGGGAAGCGGCTTGGAGGCGTCCTCCCAGGACTTCTCGATCGGATGCCAGCGCTCGGCGGACTTGACGGTGGCGTCGAGCCCGTGCATCGAGACCAGCTTGCCGACCGCCTGCTCGGCCGCTCGAGCGTCGGACTCCGATGACGCGTACAGGAACACCTGCGGGCCGTCGCGCGTCACGATCAGCCGGTCGCCGAGCGCCTCGCGCAGCTCCTGCGCCAGCTCCTGCTCGTGCAGCCTGCGGTCGAGGTGGGTCGCGTGCTCGGGGTCCGAGAACTCGACCGTAACGCGATAGTCGTCGTTCGCCATGGTGCGAAACGATATTGGGTTTGCGGTCGCCGTAGGCGGACGCTCCAGCGTGATGGGGGATCGAAGGGGGCGAAGCCCCCTCGTTATGTTGCGGGCGCGGCGGCCTCGGCCACGGCGCCGAGCGCCTGCTTGTTGGCGGACGCCAGGGCACGCACGACGATGTGGTCGATCGCAGGCTCGTAGGCCGAGAGCGCTTGCGCGATGGCGTCCGCACTCGGCTCGGCGACGCCGACCGTCCCGGGCTCGCGATCGAGTGTGGCGAAATGGCTGATGTAGCCCTGGTGGAGTTGGCGGTAGAAGCTCTCCTCCTTGAGCAGGCGTTCGCGTGCGTCCTCGCCGACGGCGACCCGCACGTAGCCGAAGATCGTGGCCGGCTCGTCACGAGCCGCGTCACGCGCACCCTCATGTACGCGCTCGCGCGCCCAGGCCGCCTTCTCGGGAGTGATCCAGTTGAGGAAGGCTCCGTCCGCTTGTGCGCCCGCGAGCGCGCACATCTTCGGCCCCATCGCCGCCAGCACGACCCGCGTTCCCTGCGGCAACGCGGCGCGCATCGCCTCGATGCCCTCGCGCGCGACGGCCAGCGGCCGTTCGCTGAAGCCGGCGCCGATCCCGACCCAGAGGCGTCGCGGGTCGAGGCCGACCTCGGCGATCTTGGCCGCTATGTCCTGCGGCGAGTGGCGGTCGAGCGCCAGCACCGCGACGCCGACGTCGAGTGACGACGCTTCGGCGAAGGTGGCCACGGTCTCCAGCCCGCTTGCCATCGGGTGGTCGTTCGACCACATCGAGGCGTAGCCGAGCCGCTCGCAGTGCGCGGCCAGCTCGCGGGCGGTCTCGAGTTCGAGCCCGGCCGCAACACCCAAGCCGCGTGCGCTAGTGCCGCGTCTGCCAACGTCGGCCAGAACGGGGCGAACGTTGGTCGACGGGGTACTATCCAGCGGACTCACGCTCCAGCGCCGCCACGCACTCGATGTGCGGTGTGTGGGGGAACATGTCCACGGGGCGCACCTTAGCGAGCCGGTATCCGGCATCGACGAGCTGGCGGGCGTTCGGCGCGAGCGTGGTCGGGTTGCACGACACGTAGACGATGCGCTTCGGCGCGGTCTCGAGCAGGCGCCGCACGACCTTCTTCGACAGCCCGGCTCGCGGCGGGTCCACGACCACCACGTCGGGATGCGGCGCCTGCTCGGCCAGCGGACGGACCGAGTCGCGCACGTCGCCGCAGAAGAAGTGGGTGTTCTCGATCTCGTTGAGCCGCGCGTTGACGATTGCGTCGGCAACCGCCTGCTCGACCACGTCCACCGCCCAGACCTCGCCGGCGCCTAGCGACAGTGACAGGCTCAGCGTTCCGATCCCGCAGTAGAGGTCATAGACGCGCTCGCGTCCGTCGAGCGCTGCGTAGTCGGTCGCGATCGAGTAAAGCCGCTCGGCCATACGCGTGTTGGTCTGGAAGAAGGCCTCGGGCGAGATCCTGAAACGCAGGCCGCCGACCTCGTCGGTCAGCTGCTTGGGCCCGGCGAGGTGCGTGGTAGTTCCGCGTTGGGTGGTCTCGCCGACATCGCCGGCTTGCGTCCACGCGATCCCGGCCTCGGGCTCCAGCCGACCGATCGCCGCGCAGAGCTGGTCGGTGCGGAACTCGCCGGGCGAGGTCACGATCCGCACCTGCATCTCTCCGGTCGCCGTGCCTTCGCGAACGACGAGGTTGCGCAGCAGGCCCGCGCTTTCGCGCCGATCGTATGCGGACAGCCCCTCGCCGTCACACCACTCGCGCACGCCGTTGCGCAACGCGTTCGAACGCTCGGAAGCCAGCCAGCAGTCGCGGGCGTTGCGGATCAAATCCCAGCGCCGCCTGACGTGGAAGCCAAGCGCGAGCGCGCCGTCGTCGGCTGTGCCGAACGAGTACTCCATCTTGTTGCGGTAGCGCCAGGGGTTCTCCGCCGGCATGATCGGCTCCAGCTCGAATCCCTCCAGCCCGCCGATGCGTTGCAGCGCTTCGGCGACGAGGCCGTGCTTGTACTCGAGCTGGCGCTGATAGTCGAGTGCCTGCCAAGGCGACCCCGGGCACTCGTCGCCCTCGTGATCGCAGCGCTGCGGCACGCGATCCGCACTCGGCTCGATGACCTCGACCGCGCGGGCGTTGCCGTAGTCGCGCTTTGCCTTCGTGACCTCGGCGAGCACCCGATCGCCGGGAAATCCTCCCTCGACGAACACCACGTAGCCTTCGCGGCGTGCGACGCCCGCACCGCCCTGGGCGATCGAGTCGACGCTCAACTCCAGCCGCTCGCCCGGCCTGGGGCGGGCGGATTTGGGCTTGGCTGCATTCGATGGCGCGTTGGCGGCGTGAGTCGGCACCCCCGTATCCTGGCATGCTCGTGACGTTCGACCTGGACAGCTACTCGCAGCAGGCGGAGCGCTTCGCCATCGAGATGGACCGCGAGTACTACCTGCACTTCTCGGGTCGCAAGGAGGGCTACGAGATCGAGGCGATCTACGATCGCCACGCCGAGCTGTTCGAACGCGACTCGGTGGAGACCCTGCGCGGGCTGGTGGGCGGGGCTCAGGGTGACGCCGAGCGGCGGCTGCGCCGTCTGCTCGAGCTGGCGATCGAGGGCTTGATCGGTCGCGCGACCAAGTCGCAGGCGGCGGCGCTGGCCGAGCGCGAGGCGACGCTCGAGATCGAGCTGGACGGCCGCGTCGAGCCGTTTCGCCAAGCGGCGCTGTTGCAAGCCAACGAGCCCGCCCCCGAAGCACGCGCAAAAATCGAGGCGACGCGGCTCGCGGTGCAGGAGCGCGAGTTGAACCCGTTGATGGTCGAGATCGCGCAGCGGACCCAGGAGCTGGTGCGCGGCCTCGGCTGGCCGAGCTACCTCGCGATGCACGAGCAGCTCAAGGGCTTCGGCATCGCCGCGCTGGAGCGCGAGACCTCCGCCTTCTCCGATGTCGTCGAGGCTCGTTACCGAGAGGTCGTCGAGCCGGCGTTGCGCGATCAGCTCGGGCTCGGGCTCGCCGAGCTGCGACGCTCGGACATGGCGCGCTTCTTCCGCGCACCGGGCTTCGACGAGCTGTTTGCGCGCGAGCGTCTGACCGAGGCGCTCGAACGTACGCTTGCCGGGCTGGGGATCGACCTGCACGCGCAGCCCAACGTGACCCTCGACCTCGAGCCGCGACCGCACAAGAGCCCGCGCGCGTTCTGCTCGCCCGTGCGTGTCCCGCAGGAAATCCACCTCGTGATGCCGACTCAGGGGGGACGCGAGGACTACGCGACGCTGCTGCACGAGGCGGGCCACACCGAGCACTACGCGCATGCCTCACCGGAGATGCCGTTCGAGTTCCGGCACCTCGGGGACAACTCGGTGACGGAGAGCTTCGCGTTCCTGTTCGAGCATCTGACCGAGAACCCCGCGTGGCTGCGAGCGGTGCTCGGCGTCGAGACGCCCGACGACTACGCGCGTTTCGCGCGCGCCGCCAAGATCGTCTTCCTGCGTCGCTACGCGGCCAAGCTCTCCTACGAGCTGGCGCTGCACGGTGGCGAGCGCCCGCTGTCCGAGATGCCGGCGCTGTACTCGGAGACGCTCGGCCGCGCGATCGAGGTCGAGTGGCCGCGGGTCACCTACCTCTCGGACGTGGACAACGCGTTCTACGCCGCCAACTACCTGCGCGCCTGGGCGCTGGAGACGCACTGGCGCCGTCTGCTTGTCGAGCGTTTTGGCGAGCGCTGGTTCGACAGCGCCGACGCGGGTGCGTTCCTGCGCGGCCTCTGGGCGCAGGGCCAGCGGCTGCGCGCCGACGAGCTGCTGGCCGAGGTGACCGGCGAGCGGCTCGACTTCGGGGTGATGGCGGCGGAGGTAGCGGAAGCTGCCACGTGCCACTGCTCGCAGTAGGGTTCGGTGTTCGATCTGTCCGGCAGGGGTCCGGGCGGCAAAAGAGTCAAAGAGTGTGGGTTTCAGTGTGGGTTTCGAGCGTCGCGACAACAAGCGATCTGAGCAGCGCTTGTCGGAAAACGTTTGACGCAACTCGTCTCACCGCATAAGATAACCACTGTCAGATTCGCACTCGATCGGCTGGTGCAGCTATTCGGTGGGTTCGTAACAGGGGTAGGTGGGGTTTCGGCGGAGCGAAACGCAGGGTTTCGGTCCTGTGGCTGATTCTCGGTTTGGTTGGTCTTGGGTTGTCTTCGTTTGCCTCGGTTGTTGGCGCGGTCGACCAGCCGCCGCATGCACCGGCGGAGCTTCCTACGCGAGCCGACCTCTTGAGGTCGCTACGACCCGGAGAGGGCGGCAAGAGAGCGTCGTTCGTCAGAGGCGAACTGATCGTGAAGTACAAGGGCTCGCTGACCGAGTCGGCTCGCTATCTGCTCGCGAGCGGAAGGTCCTTCAAACAGGCGACCAGCGACCGCAGCTCGTCGCTGGACAGGCTGAACCGCACGTACGCGGTTCGCTCGGCCAGACCTCTGTTCCGGACCGTCGGCGAAGAGATGCGAATACAGGCTTCTCCCACGGTCAAGGCGCTTCGCAAGTATGACCGCGCCAAGACGAGACGGATCAGACGCGAATTCGGCCACAGGACGGAGCGCGCCCCCGACGGCTCAAGCCTTCCCGACCTAGCCCACATCTACCTGCTGAAGTTGAAGAGAAGCGCTGACGTAAGGGCCGCCGCAGCGGACTTCAGCTCCGACCCGCACGTGGGCTACGCGCACCCCAACTTCCGACTGAGAACCCAGGCTCTGCCGAACGACACTTACGTTGATCCCGACCAGGATGGCACATGGAGCACGGGTGCCTGGGGCCAACCCTACGAGGACCTCTGGGGCCTCAGGAAGATTGGTGCAGACCAGGCGTGGCAAGACCCCGGTGCCGATCAGGGGGACGGCACGGTCGTCGGGGTTGTTGACACCGGTCTGCGGTTCAACCATCCCGATATCCAGGGAAACGCCTGGCAAAACCCCGGCGAGGTTGCCGGGAACGGCCTCGACGACGATCAGAACGGGTTCACCGATGACACTAGGGGCTGGGACTTCACGGGATCGAACCAGGACGGTCAGCCGCGAGACGGCAATGGCCACGGTACACACGTTTCGGGCACGGTTGCGGCCGTGGGCAACAACGGCCTGGGTGTCATCGGGGTCGCCCCCGAGGCGAAGGTGATGCCCGTCAAGGGACTCTGGAACGACGGCGGGGGAACGGGCGCCTCGCTGGCCGGCGCTCTGCGCTACGCGGCCGACAACGGAGCGGACGTCATCAACAACAGCTGGGGCTGTTTCGACCCGTGTCCCAGGGCCCCGGTGCTGGAGGACGCGGTTCGCTACGCGCACGGGCTCGGGTCGGTCGTTGTCTTTGCGGCTGGGAACGCCAACGAGGACGTGTACCTCTACGCGCCACAGAATCTGTCCGAGGCGATCGTGGTCTCGGCCTTCGACCAGTACGACCAGCGAACGTCCTTCACCAACACCGGGCAGAAGGTGGACGTCGCCGCGCCAGGCGGGGGCCCGGACGTCGGACCGCCGAACTACCAGCCCGCCCGCAACATCCTTTCGCTTCGAGGCCCGCAGTCGGACAGCCTCACTGTCGGTGGCGAGTACTACCGTCAGGCGGGAACGTCGATGGCGGCCCCGCACGTGTCGGGCCTGGCCGCCCTGATCCTGACCAAGCATCCGGGGTTCACCAACGAGGATGTCAGGCAGGTCATGCGAGCGTCGGCCGACAACGTGGACGCTCCAGGGTTCGACATCAATTCCGGTCGCGGGCGGATCAACGCGGGGCGGGCGCTGGGTGTGGACTCGCCTCTCCGGCTTCAGATCGACTCGCCGGACAGCGACACCAACTTCCACGGTCAGGAGAGCGTCGAGGTGACGGGGACGGCCGCGGGTGCCGGCTTCCAGGGCTACGAGCTGAGCTACGGCAAGGGGGTCTCACCCGCCGAGTGGACGCCGATCGGTTCCTCGTCGAACGAGGTGACCGATGGCGTGCTCGCAACCTGGGATCTTGGAGGACTCGACACCGACTACTACGTGCTGAGGCTCGATGCCACCCAGCAGGCTGGCGTCGAGAAGCTGGTCTACGACACTCGTGTGCAGGTGCTGAAAGAGGCCGCTGAGCCGCTCGTAACCCAGCGAGCGGACCAGTGGCTGCCGGCCGTCTCGGGCGACATGGTGACGTGGGCGGACGGTCGCGCGATCTTCGATCCCTCCTTGAACTTGAGCAATTGGTGGGACATCTACCTGCACGATCTTTCTCGCGCGGCGGAGACGCAGGTGACCGACGCCGTGTGGGAGCAGATGGCGTCGGCGATCTCGGGCGACACCATCGTCTGGGAGGATGCACGCAACGAACCCGGGTCGCATGATCCCACCAACGGCGCTGGGGCTTGGTGGAACTGGGACATCTACCTGTGTGAGCACAGTCCGGCGACTGGAACGTGCCGCGAGCACCAGCTGACGACCGACGACAGCAGGCAGTGGGACCCCGACGTTTCCGGTCACACGGTCGTCTGGGAGGGAGGCGGAAACGACGCAAGCGATGACCCGAGGCAGGGTATTTATCTCTGCCGGTACGACCCGGCGTCGAGCGAGTGCCCCGAGCGCCAGATCACGGGCGATTTTCGTGCAGTGGAGCCGGCGATCTCGGGCAACAGGCTGGTTTGGGCGCAGCGCCCGCTCTTGGAAACGGGATGCATCTACTTCTTCGAAGTCTGCATTCCGGTGCCCGAGTGCGTTCTGGACTCCGACCCTTCCGACTGCGTCGCGGTGGCGGCGATCAAGCTGTGCGACTACGACTCCGCGACCGGCGCATGCCCTGAGCGGACGCTTGCCGAGGTCGTTACTAACACTAACGGCCTCTCCGCCCCCGCTCCGGAGTTGCGGTGGCCGCGCATCTCGGGCAACCGGATCGTGTGGATCGCCAACGCAGGCGGTAGCTGGGACGTGCTGTATTGCGAATACGATGCCGCGACCGGCAACTGCCCGGGACGGGCGATCTCGAGCGATCCCGCAGACGAGATAGTTCCCGATGTCTCAGACGACAAGATCGTTTGGCAGCAGGGATCGCAAGCCGCGGACTACGACATCTACATGTACGACCTCGCGAGCGAAACCAAGAGGCGTGTCACCGCAAACTGGACCTGGCAGGTGGCGCCGGCGATCGATTGCGACAAGATCGCCTGGATGGACTGGCGGGGCCTCTTCGACGACCAGGGCACCTTCACCTCGGATATCTATCTGTCGGAGATCCCCGGTCTGAACTGTCCTCCCAGCCTGAGGATCGTCGATCCCGACGTGAACGATGACCAGACGGTGACGGGCAGTGACATCTCCCTGGTCGCGGGCAGTTTCGGCGGCGAGAAGCCCGCCTACGACCTCAACGCCGACGGGCATGTGAGTGGCGGCGACATCGCCCTCTCGGTGATGGCGTTCGGCTTGGCGTGGCCTCCCGCAGTTTCCGAAGGGGGAACCCTCAAGTTCTTCGTTGCAGCCACTGATCCCGACGGGGACGAGTTGACCTTCGATGTGAAAGATAGCCCCCCTGGTGCCACCTTCAATCCGAGCACTCGCGAGTTCCGCTGGACCCCGTCCGGCGGCCAGTCCGGCATCTACCGTGTTACGTTCGTCGCCGAAGATGGCAACGGCTTCCCGGAGGAAGACACGAATACGAGGGAGCTACCGATCGCCGTGGCGAGCACAAGCACACAGTGAACTGGGCCTGAGTGAGGTTGAAGCGCAGGTCAGCGGCGAGCGGCTCGACTTCGGGGTGATGGCGGGGGAGGTAGCTCGGTAGCGGAGTGAGCGTCCTAGCCCGGGCTGGGGCGCTCGGCGTTCTGTCCGCTGTTGGCAGCCCTCGGCGGTCGGATTCGCTGGTAGGCAAGGGCTCCAGCCAGCAGCAGGATGCCGAGCGCGATGAACGACAGCACTCGATAGGCCTGGTCCAGCGTCGAGAAGTCGTACAGGAACACCTTGCCGATCGCGAGCGTGAGTAGCGTGAATCCGCCCAGGCGCAGCGGCCGGTTGTCGCGCGTTAGGCCGAACACCAGCCCGGCGAAGCCCGCGGCAGCCCAGAACGCGCTCAGCAATGCTTGTCCCTTTTGCCGGATGTCGATGTCGAGACCCGATCCGAACTGCCCTGGCCCGAACGGATTGTTCGTGATCGTCGTCTCCGGCTGGAAGTGGCTCACGATCGCAACCGAGCCGAGATAGATCAAAGCCGTGGTCCCCAACACCTGTAGCCAAAGCTTCCAGTGTGCGTCCAATGTGGCGCCCCACTGCGACCATCCGAACGCCGCTGCGGCGACCGCCGCGATTCCAGCGAGCGCGTGCTGGAGATCGTCGGCCCCGTAGAGCAAGGAGTCGGGCGGAGCTTGCACGATCAACACGTGTCCTGCCGCCAGTGCGAGGAAGCCGACCGCAGCCGGAAGAGCAAGGGGATAGTTGACTCTGGTGGCCAAGATCGCAAAGGCCAGGGCAGCGGCAGCCCAAGTTGCCGTCAGGATCGCGCCGCTGAGGGCGAATGCGGCGAGGTACGCTGCCGCCGCCAGCGAGGTCACATCGAAGCCGGTGGCCACGGCATCGTCTTCCTCGGGAAGGATCCGCCCGCACGTGAACGACGCGATCACGATCGCGACCAGCGCAAAGATCCCGCCGGCCATGTCGTCCGTGCCCTGTGTGATCGCCCTGGTGGGCGCTTCATAGACGAGCACGTGCAGGGCCGCGAGCGCTATGAACCCGATGGAGCTGAGTCGGACGAGTCGGTAGCGGACTTCGGTTCCGATCGCCGCAACCACAAGTGCCAGCAGCGACCAGGTCGCGACAAGCTCGGGTCCGTCGAGGGCGTACGCTGCGAGATAGGCCAGAATCCCGAGGCCGACGGCGTCGAGCACCGATTTCATTGAGTGTTCGTCGTCAGGTATCAGTCGCGCGCAGACGAAGTAGGCGACAGCGACCGCACTCAGGGCGACGATGCCGGGAAGCAGATCATCGGCGCCCTCTATGAGGCTGCTCGGCTCCGCGTCGGAGAGGAGCACGCGACCGAGGCCGAGGCCCAGCTGCCAGACGAGCGCCAGGCGACGAAGGTCAACACCGTCACCGCTGGTCCGCTTAATCAGCACGAACGGCAACGCGCCAAACGCCCAGCCGGCCGCCAAGGCCGGCCCCTCCACGATCAGGCCGAGCGCGAGATCGGCCAACAGCACGCCCAATGCGATTGAAACCAGCCCCACGTCGCGATGCATCCGCTTGGAATTGAGCGCAGCGGCTCCGAACGCGAGCTGCGCCGTTGCAAGGGATGCGATCCAGGCATCAGCCGCCACGTGTTGGTCGATGTCTTTGAATGCCCAGTACGCGAATGCGGCCGTGGCCGCGTTGGCTGTGAGAAGCAGCGACGAGGAGGTGCGCAAGCTGGTCGCCGGCGCGCGCAACTCGTAGCCGAGCGCGGCCACCATGCCGAGCAGCCAAAAGAGTCCCGCTGCGATACCAAGGCCAACAGCCGGTGGCGCGTCGAAGATCCATGCCACCACTTGAGGTGCGCTCACGATGAAGGCTGTTACCGCCAACCAGTCCCAACGCCGCCAGAGCAGAACTCCAACCGCGGATGCAAATGCGATCAGGACGAAGGCGACCGATTGATCAGACGTGCCGGCGTCGACCAGCACAGGAGCCAATAGCGCGCCGATGATGCCGAGACCCGCGATCACGACGGAGTCCCAGCGAAGTGCCACGGCGGTGGCGGCGGTGCCGATCACGAACGCGATCGTCAGCGCGGGACCGGTGGGTATCAGGTCATAGAGCTGGCTGGCGGCGGTCAGAGTCAGGTAGAGCGCTGCGATCGAGGTACCGACCATCGCCATCGATGCCTGGGTCTGGCCTTGGCGTTCGTGCAGCCAGACGCCGACGACGCCAAACGCAAGCGAACCGAGCGCTGCCATGACGATGCGGGTCTCCTCGTCGATCCAACCCCGATTGATCGCCATCGCAACGAAGAACGCGACTCCCAGCACCACGGCGACACCACCCACCCACGCGAGTAGGCGCCCGCCCAAGAGGTCCTCTAACTGTGCCGACGCGGGCGTCTGCCTTGCGGTAGGTGTGTGGGTGGCCCCTACATGCTCCGCCGGCTGGGGCGGCGCCAGCGGTCTCTGCGGTGGAGGAGGCGGTGCCGGTGAAGGCGGCGGCGGCGGTGAGGGCGGTGGCGGATGGGGCGGCGCTGCCGCGGGCCCGGGTGGGGGTGCGGGAGGAATCGGATAGTGCTGCTGCTGCCGTTCGCGGGACTCGTCCCTGGGCGTCGGACGAACAGACTCGCCGCGCACCTCCAGCTCGAGTCGCTCGAGCCCGCGGAGGACCAACTCGACCCTGCGCTCGAGTGCCTCCAAGCGCTGCTCGAACTCACTGCTCACGGATGCTGGGCTCCCCGGTCCATGTCACTAGCTGATGCTGGCTCACGCGCGATGTCTCGTTTCACTTCGGCCGCTCATGCGCGCTCCTTGAATAGAGCGGTTTCGGCGTTGCGCGATCCCTCGGTGGCCTATTCGGCCAGGCGCACCTGCAACCTCTGCGCACCGGCTCGCAAGACGCTCAATGGGGTGACGCCGTGGGGCGATAACCAAGGTGTCGACGTCAAATCACCACCGTCTGGACAGGGATGTCAGGTGGCATAGGAAACACGGCCCGCGGAGCGGGCGAGCAGTTCAAGCGCGTGGCCATGCGCGCGGTTGGGCCCGGCATCATCGGGCTGGCGCTGTGCGTCGGCGCCCTGGCGATCGCGCCGGCCTCCAGCGGTCGCTCGACCGCCGTAGAGGGGACGCTTCAGGTACGGCACTCGGACGACTTCCGGGGCAAGCGGGCGACGTTCCACTACGCGATCAAAACTCGCGGCGGCAGGTCGGTGGCTCTGCGGATGGTCGGTTCGCGGCTGGATGCGCGAAGCTCCACCACACAGGTGGCGGGACTCGTCCCGGGGGCGACCGTGCGTGTGAGCGGCCGCGTCGAGGGGCGACGGATCGTGGCCCGCCGTTCCGACGTTCGCGTCGTGCGAGCGCCGTCGGCGAAGGTCGTGGCAGCGGCCGCGACCGGCACGAAGAAGGTGGCCGTGATCCTGCTCAACTTCCAGAACGATCAGCGTCAGCCGTGGACCCACGACCAGGTGCGCCAGGCCGTCTTCACTAACAGCGACTCGGTCAACGCGTACTTCCAGGAGTCCTCCTCCGGGAGCCTCACGCTGGAAGGCAAGACGCGAGTGGATGGCGACGTTCTCGGCTGGTACACGGTCCCCGCCAACAACACGCCGTGCAACTGGTCGTCGTGGGCCAGTGCCGCGCGAACGGCCGCCGCTGCGGCCGGCGACGACCTGAGCGGCTATGACCACCATGTGTACGTGTGGCCGGGCGTCTCCTCCTGCGGGTGGGCGGGGCTCGCGTACGTGCCCGGCATGTACTCGTTCATCAACGGCTATCTGAACACGTACGTGATCGCGCACGAGCTGGGCCACAACCTCGGCGTGCATCACGCCTCCAGCTATAGCTGCACCGACTCCGGCGGCGTGCGGGTCACGGTCGGGACGAGTTGCTCACGCAGCGAGTACGGAGACCCGTTCGACGTTATGGGCTCCTGGAACATCCGCCACCTGCACGGCTGGCACAAGGGGCAGCTCGGGTTCACGCCGACCGCCAACACTCAGACCGTGACGCAGGAGGGCACCTACTCGATCAAGCCGGCCGCGCCGGCGTTGTCCTCGGGGACCGTTCAGGGGGTTCGGATTCCGCGCTTGCGCAACTCGAACGGCAGCGTCAGGGACTACTACTACCTCGACTTCCGCCAGCCGTTCGGCGCGCACTTCGACAACTTCTCCCCGCTCAACACCGCCGTGGGGGGCGTGGGCGTCCGTATCGTCCCCGAATGGGGCGTGATCACCCAGTCCCTGCTATTGGACGCGACACCGACCACGTCCACGTTCTCCGACGCGATGCTCGCGCCGAACAACACCTTCTACGATCCCGCGACGGGCGTCTCCGTGAAGACTCTCGCGGTCTCGTCGCAAGAGGCGAGCGTCGAGGTGCGGTTCGTGCAGGACACCACCGCGCCTTCCGTGCCCGCCAATCTGACCGCCCAGACGGTCGGCACCAGCACGGTCCGGCTGAACTGGTCCGCCAGCAGCGACGATTTCTCGGTCGCCGGCTACAGGATCTACCGTAACGGCTCACAAGTAGCGTCGGTCGCAGGCAGCCGCACCAGCTACGACAACTGGGTCTCATCGCGCGGGCCGCACACCTACAGCGTCCGGGCATACGACAACGCCGGCAACGTCAGCACCGCGTCCAACTCGGTGACGATCACGACGCCGAACCAATCGCCGTACGGCTGGATCGTGGCGTCCCGCGCCGAGGTGAGCACGGGCGAGGCCGTCACCTTCCACGTGTACGCCTACGACTCCGACGGGCTCGTCACCGGCTACTCGTGGGACCTCGACGATGACGGCAGCTTCGAGGTCGACAGCGGCACTCGCAACTACGTTTCGCGCACGTTCTCGAATCCCGGCACCTATTGGATCGCGACGCGCCTTGTGGACAACGACGGTGGGGTCGGCTACGCGTACGGATGGGTCACGGTGACGGGCACGGCAACGCACCCCAACGATCCCCCGGACGGCGACGACGGTCGCAAGCGCAAGCCCCCGGCGCGTGACGATCAGGCCCCCGCGGTCTGGATCGCGAGCGACCCGAACGCAACCGCCGCCAGCGTGCTCAGTGGGCTGCCCGTCAAGGTCTCGTGCTCGGAGGCCTGCGAGTTCAAGGTCTGGCTGACCGCGACCGAGCGATCGCGCGACGTCGTCAGACGCAAGCGCGGGCGCGGCAAGCGCGGGCCGGCGCGTTCGCGCCTGGTCGTTGTCGGACGCAGCTTCGGCAAGCTCGCGGTCGCCGGCAGCACCGACCTGCGCATTTCGACGATCCACCCCGGGCGCAAGCTGTTCCGCAGCGGACGGCTCGTCAAGCCGCGGCTCGAGGTTCTGGCGGTGGACCGCGCCGGCAACCGCAGGACGCATTCCCAGCCGATCAAGCTTCGCCGCTAACCGCCTTGGTCAAGAACCGCGGCTAGGGTGTGGCTACGGCTGGCTCTCTTGGTCCAGACCGCTCCGGCAGAACCCGATCGATCAGCGCGATCGCCGAGCGCGACTCGATCTCGGGTCGCAGGTCGAGCCTGTAGTGCAGCAACGCGAGGCTCGACGCGATCGCGTAGTCGGCGGCGTAGAGCCGCTCGCCGTTGAGCACGCCCCCGTCGATCCACGCGTCGATGCGGTCGAGCATCGCGGGCACCTGCTCGAGCAGCTCGCGCTCGGTGCGCTCGTTCACGTTGAATATGAAACGCCCGACCATGCGCGTCCCGATCAGCCTGGCGCGATCGTGGTGCCACAGCAGCGGTCCAAGCCGACCGTCGGCGCCACGATTGGCGAGGCCGTCGGAGCCGTGCAGCGCGACAGCCAGCACGGTTCGGCGGACGAACATCTGAAGCTCCTCGTCGGCCCAGCGCTCTGCCTGCTCGACCTCGCGGCGATGCTGCTCATCCCCGGGAAACAGCGGAGGATCGGGTTGCAGCTCGTCGAGAAAACGTGCGATTGCGACGTTGGTCTGAACGCGACGACCGCCGATCCGGAGCGCGGGGACGGTCCCGTACGGATAGCCGCGCACGCGCATCGACGACTGCATTCCGGTCGGCAGCATCACGGTCCTGTAGGGGATCTTCTTGTGCTCGAGCATCAGCATGCCCGTGCGGCACGCGTGCGAGCCCAGGATCACGTAAAGCTTGGTTTGGCGGTTGTTCGATCCCATGGTTGCGCGGGTCGAGACGGACCTTACTACTCCTCGAACGGGGCGATGCGCATCGCCAGCAGCAACCCGCCGAAGCGCGCCACGAACGCAAACCTTCCCTGCGGCACGGCGGCCACCTCGGCCCTTGCCATGCCGGTGCGACGCTACCAGGGCCTCAGCCGGCCGTCGAGGCGACGGCAAGCAGCGGAGCCAGCACCGCGCGGTCGAAATAGACCTCGTTTCGCTTGACCCGATCGCCCTCGATCACGACCAGGTCCATTCCGTCGGACTCGGCGGTCTCGTCACTTCCGGGCGCGCGAAACGACGCACGCCACAGTGCGGCCACGCCGTCCATGCCTTCGAGCGGGTAGGTCTCCTTGACGGTCCAGTGCATCTGCCAGCGGCCGAACAGCTTGGTCAGATAGCGACGCATAGCGTCGGCGCCCTCGACCGGCCCGCGCGTATTGGGGTCGCTGTAGATCAGGTCGTCGGTGTAGCAATCGACGACCGCCTCGACGTCCTGCGCGTTCCAGGCCGCTATCAGGCGATCGCTCAACTCCTGAATGTCGGAAGTCTTCATCGGTGCCTCCATTGGCGATGATGCTCGTCAGGGTCGGCCTCTCGTCCCCGATTGACTGGTCAATCGGTCCTGCCCAGCATACACCTTTCCCCCACCGAAATGGGAAAACTGAGGCGGGACGTCGCTACTGGAGGCGGCGCCCGATCGGGTCGAGCACCGTCTTGCGGTTGGCGTGGCGCTGCTCGTAGTCGCGAATCTTGCGTAGCTCGGCGGGAGTGAGGGCGGCGAGCCGCTCCTGCACCTTCGCAGCCGAGAGGTCGTCGTAGCCGGAGATCGGGAGACCACCACCAGTGCCCTTTGGAGCCGAGACATCGTCGGCTGACCGGCCGAGTAGCCGCTCGACGTCGGAAACGATGTCGCTGGTGACGCGCGCGCCGTGTTGAAACAGCGACTGCATCAGCTCCTGCGCGTCGTTGCGAGTCAGACGTCCGCGCCTGACGGCGTCGTCGATCACGTCCTCGATGTTCTTGCGGGTCAGCAGCACGGCGCTGAGCGAACTGCTGACGCCGTCGACGATCTTGTCGCGCGCCGCCGCGACGTTGCGTGCCACGGTCGCTCCGCTGGTTTGCACTCGCGACGCGGACGAGCGCGAACCGCGCTTGGATCGTGTCCTTGGCGAAGCCATTCGACGTACTTCTACCGCATCGGGCGCCCGGGCACCATGAATGCCGCCTGAACGGGCGCGTGGTCGGAGAGGCGAAGCCTGCGCCGCTGGCCGCCTCGGTGCACGATCGACTCGCGATCGGCCTCGGGCCAGGCCTGCGGCGGACTCGAAACTTCGAGATCGCGCGAGAGCATGTGATCGATCGCCGCGGGACCGGTGGGCCCGATCAGGCCGAAGCGCTCCTCCAGCAGCTCGTACAGATCCGACTCGCGCGGGCGCACGTTGAAGTCCCCGGCGAGTATCAGCGGACGTTGGGCGGCCCACTCGACCGCGTGCTCGGCAGCGCGCAGCAGCTCGCGCTCGGCAAGCAGCTGATCGTTGGCGCTCGCGTGCAGATTTGTCACGCACAGCTCCGCGTCGCCGCCGCGCAACGTTGCGAACGCCATCCGGCGGCGCTCGCGCCGGCCGCGACCGGGCAGTGGATTGAGCAGCAGCGAGTGCCTCTGCGTGATCAGCCAGGGGCTCCGGACGAGTGTCAGGTTCGATCCGCCCTCGTTCGATCCGACGAGATCGGGGTTCCAGCGTGCGAGCGCGCGAGTCAGCGGGCCGAGCTGATTGCGTGACGTCAGCACGCGATGTGACTCGGCACCGCAGCGCTGCGCCAGCGCCGAGGCCCACCCCGGCGGGCATTCCTGGAGCAGACACACGTCCCAGCGCGCGTTAGCGATCGTCGTCGCATACTCCTCATACAGCAGCCGGTTGACCTGGACGTAGGTGCCGTCGTCCTCGGTTCTGCGCAGCAGGCGCGAGCGGGTCGTGAACAGCGCCGGGTTCGGGGGCGCGTCACGCCCGTGGAACAGGTTCCAAGAAACAACAAGCAGGTCGCGGCCATCGCCGCGGCCGCTGTCGTGACTTGCGCTCCGCTGAGGGTTCAGAGAACGCTCCACCTAGAATCCCTCTGTGGCCGAGCCCAGACACTTCATCACCGGCGAAGAGCTTACGGGCGACGAGCTGCGTGCGCTGGTCGGCCGGGCCGAGCAGCTGCGCTCCACCGGATCCTCGCGCACCGCACTGCCTCTGCGTGGTCGCAGCGTCGCGCTGATCTTCGAGAAGCCGTCCACGCGCACGCGGGTGTCGCTCGAGGTCGGGGTATCCCAGCTCGGCGGGCACCCCGTCGTACTGCGAGGCGACGAGCTTCAACTCACGCGGGGCGAGTCGGTGCGCGACACGGCGATGGTGCTGTCGCGCTACGTCGCCTTGATCGCGGTTCGCAGCGGCGACCATGAAGCGGTGGTCGAGCTGGCCGAGTTTTCCTCGGCACCGGTCATCAACGCTCTCACGCCGCTGCATCACCCTTGCCAGGCACTCGCGGACCTGCTGACCCTGCAGCAGCGCTTCGGCATGGTCAAGGGCCTGCGTCTCGCGTACGTGGGTGACGGCAACAACGTCTGCAACTCGCTGATGCTGCTGGGCGCCGCCGCGGGGGTGCAGGTGGCCGTGGCGACTCCGCCCGAGCTGCGGCCTGATGAAGCCATCGTCGCGCGGGCCGGTTCCTCGGTCGAGCTGGGTGACGACCCCCTTGCGGCCGCCGCCGGAGCGCACGCGCTCTACACGGACGTGTGGGTCAGCATGGGCGACGAGGGCGATGCCGCGAAGCGCCGCAAGCTGCTGGCTCCCTACCAGCTCAACTCGGAGTTGCTGACGGCGGCGCGAGACGATGCGATCGTCCTGCACTGCCTGCCGGCCCATCCCGGCGAGGAGATCACGGAGGATCTGCTGTACGGCGATCGGTCGGCCGTGTGGGATCAGGCCGAGAACCGGTTGCACGCGCAGAAGGCGCTGCTGGAGCTGCTGGTCGCCTAACGGCCTATCTCGATAGGGACAGGCCCTAAACTGGGCGCTGCACTTGACGTACGGGAGCTCGGGCAACCGGGCTGAGAGGGCGGCTGATGCCGCCGACCGTCGAACCTGATCCGGGTAATGCCGGCGCAGGGAGGCAGCGATGCAGATCCACAATCCCAATGGCAGCGATCGCGACTTCGACGCGGTGGTCATCGGCGCGGGCGTGATCGGCCTGTCGATCGGCTGGCGTGCAGCGCAGGCGGGCCTGTCCGTGTGCGTGGTCGATCGCGAAGGTCCGGGCGGCGGCGCGAGCAGCGTTGCAGGGGGGATGCTGGCGCCGGTCACCGAGGCCGACTTCGGCGAGCGTGAGCTGATCGAGCTGAACCTCGAGGGTGCGGCGCGCTATCCGGCCTTCGTAGTCGAGCTTCAGGAGGCGACGGGCATCGACATCGACTATCGCTCCTGCGGCACGATCGCCGTCGCGACCGATCGCGACGAGCTGGAGATGCTCGAGCGACTCCACTCGTTGCAGCGCTCGCTCGGGCTCGAGGCCGAGCGCCTGTCGGCGCGCGAGGCCCGCGTGCTGGAGCCGGGTTTGACGCCGCACGTGGCAGGCGCCGTGCACGCACCGGGCGACCACAGGGTTTCGCCGCGCGCGTTGGTCGAGGCGCTGCGCGCGGCGTTCGAGCGAGAGGGCGGCTGGCTGCGCAGCGCAGAGGGCGTGAAGCGGGTCGTGTTTGCCGGCGATGCGGTCATCGGCGTCGAACTCGACAGCGGCGAGCGGATCGCCGCGCCACAGGTCGTGATCGCGGCGGGCCCTTGGTCGGGGCGCGTCGCCGGGCTGCCCGACGACGTGAACGTTCAGGTGCGACCGGTCAAGGGACAGATCCTGCGTCTGCGCGGCTCCGCCGAAACGCCGCTGGCCGCGCGCGTGATCCGCGCGCCGGGGGTCTATGTGGTGCCGCGCTCGGACGGGCGGATGGTCGTCGGGGCCACGGTCGAGGAGCAGGGCTTCGATCGCACCGTGACGGCGGGCGCGGTGTTCGAGCTGCTGCGACGCGCGTACGACGTGCTGCCGGGGGTCGCGGAGCTGGAGCTGGTCCAGGCGTCGGCCGGGCTGCGGCCGGCGACGCCCGACAACCGCCCTGTGCTCGGTCACGGCGCTCGGACCGGACTGGTGTGGGCGACCGGACACTGGCGCAACGGCATCCTGCTCGCACCGCTCACCGGGGATGCGATCGCCGGGTTGCTCGGTGGAACGTCGCTGTCCGACTCCTTGGCGCCGTTCGCGCCGGGCCGCGTCGAGACGGCCGGGGCGGCTCGATGAAGGTGATCTTGAACGGCGTGGAGCGCGAGCTTGCCGAAGGCACGACCGTCGCCGATCTGGTCTCGGTCGAGGATCTGCCCGCCGCAGGACGCGGCGTCGCGGTAGCAGTCGATGCCGAAGTCGTGCCGCGCGGAGCGTGGGAGGATACGGAGCTGAACGATGGTCAGAGCGTCGAGCTGCTGGCCGCGATCCAGGGAGGTTGATGAACGACTCGCGCGACAACGGAGGATTCGACGAACGGCTCCGCGGCGATGCGCTTCGCCTCGGCGGTCGCGAGTTGGGCTCGCGCCTGATCCTCGGCACCGGCGGCTTTCGCAGCCTCGAGGAGATGAAGCAAGCGGTCGCGGCCTCCGGCGCCGAGATCGTGACCGTAGCGCTGCGGCGCGTGGACGCGTCCGCAGGCGCGTCGCTGATCGGCGCAATCGACGAGCTGGGCTGCTTCCTGCTGCCGAACACCGCCGGCTGCTACACGGCGCACGATGCCGTCGTGACCGCGCGCATGGCACGCGAGGCGTTCGGCACCGACTGGGTCAAGCTCGAGGTGATCGGTGACGATCGCACGCTCTATCCCGATCCGGTCGAACTGCTCGACGCGGCCGAAACGCTGGTCGGCGAGGGCTTCACCGTGCTGCCTTACACGAACGACGATCCGATCGTCGCGCGACGCCTCGAGCAGGTCGGCTGCGCGGCGGTGATGCCGCTGGGTGCGCCGATCGGCAGCGGCATGGGAATTCGCAACCCCTACAACATGCGCATCATCGTCGAGCGCGCGGGGGTACCGGTGATCTGCGACGCGGGAGTGGGAACTGCCTCCGACGCGGCAATTGCGATGGAGCTTGGCTGCGACGGCGTGCTGATGGCGAGTGCGATCGCGCGCGCGCAGGACCCCGTCAAGATGGCGAGCGCGATGCGCGCGGCGGTGGAGTCCGGCCGGCTCGCGTTCGAGGCCGGTCGCATTCCGCGCAAGTTGCACGCGCGGGCATCGACGACCCTCATCGGCCGTCCGGAGTTTGATCCCGAGTTTCAGCCGGAGGCTCGATAGTGCCCTTGCCCGAGGTGCGTCGACGCGAGTGGCTGGAGCGAGCGCGGCTGTACCTGATCTGCGAGGCGTACCCCGGTGGACGCGAGCCGGAAGAGCTGCTGCGCCCGGCGCTGCGAGGCGGCGTGGATGTGGTGCAGCTACGCGACAAGTCGGCCTCGCAGAGCGAGATCGTGCGGGCTGCGCGCACCTTCCGGCGCCTCTGCGACGCCTACGACGCACTGTTCGTGATCAACGATCGACCCGAACTGTCGATCGCCTGTGGAGCGGACGGCGTGCACCTCGGCCAGCAGGACGCAAGCATCGAGCAGGTTCGCGGGCTGGTTGGCCCGGATCACCTGATCGGCCTGTCCACGCATTCGCCCGAACAGGTCGACGCCGTGGACGGCGCCGACTACTTCGCGGTCGGCCCGGTCTACGCGACGCCGACCAAGCCGACGTACGAGCCGGTCGGGACGGAGCTGGTCCGCTACGCGGCCTCGCATGCGCGGCTGCCGTTCTTCGCGATCGGGGGGATCGACTCCGGCAACGTCGCCGAGATCGCTGCCGCGGGCGCCGGGCGCGTGGCGGTCGTCAGGGCGATTCGCGACGCCGACGATCCTGAGGCGGCCGCGCACTCGTTGCGCGCCGGCCTCGGGGCGTTCGCCGAGGTCGGCTGAGCTGAGTCCGAGTGGAGGCGGGCGGGACCAAGTCGAAGAGCGACCTGGCGCGCGAGCGGTTGGTGCCGCTGAGCGAGGGCGAGCGCCCGGCGGTCGTCACCATCTGCGCGGCAATAGCCGCCGCGGCTGCGCTGGCGAACGTGGCGGCCGCGATCGTGCTGATCGCGGATGGCGAGAGCAAGGCCGCCGCTCCTGCCGCTTTCGCCACGATCATGGTGATCGTGGCCGTCGGCTTGTGGCGGCTTCGCTACGTTGCCGTGGTCGGGTTCCAGGCGATCCTCGCGGTCGTGCTCGCGCTGACGTCGCTGCGGCTGGTGCTCGCGGACAGCCTCGGCACCGCGCTGATCGACCTGGCGATCGTCGCTGTGGCCGGCGCGCTGTTCTGGTTAATGGTCAAGGCGATGGCGCGCATACAGATGCCGGAACAGCGTCGTCGATAGCGCTGACCGCCTACGTATAAGCTGAGGCATGGCCAGCTTCGACATGGTCGTGATCGGATCGGGGCCGGGCGGTTACGTCGCCGCGATCCGCGCGGCGCAGCTCGGTATGAAGACGGCGGTCGTAGAACGCGCGCCGACGCTCGGTGGGCGTTGCCTCAACGAGGCCTGCATCCCCGCCAAGGCGATGCTGCGCGCGGCCGAGGTGCTCGAAGAGGCGCGAGCCGGCGCTGAGTTCGGTGTCGTCACGGGCGACGTGTCGTTCGACATGGCGGGTGCCGCGGCCCATCGCGACAAGGTCATAGGGACGCTAACCGGCGGAGTCGCAGGCCTGTTCAAGAAGCACAAGATCGAGGTGATCGAGGGCACGGGCTCACTTGCGGGGTCGGGCAAGGTTGCGGTTGACGGCAAAGAGATCGAGGCCGGCAAGATTGTGCTCGCCGCAGGGTCGGTGCCAAGGGCGATCCCCGGCACGCAGTTCGGCGGCCGCGTGTTGGACACCGCGGGCATCTGGCTGGCGAACGACCGGCCCGGCCGGCTTGCGGTCGTCGGCGCCGGCGCGTCGGGCGCGGAGATCGCTTCGGCGTTTGCGCGCTTCGGCACCGAGGTCGTGCTGATCGAGATGCTCGACCAGGTGCTGCCCGCGGAGGATGCCGAGATCGCCAAGGTCGTCGCCCAGGAGTTCAAGCGCCAGGGGATCGAGGTCGTGACCGCGACCGCGGTCGAGCAGGTCAACGCATCCAAGTCGGGCGTCGAGGTCGGCTTCGGCGGGCAGACGCAGAGCTTCGATCATCTGTGCATCGCGACCGGCCGCGGTGCCGACATTGAGGCGCTCGGTCTCGACACCGCCGGGGTCGCGACCGAGGACGGCGGACTCGTGCAGGTTGACGGGCGCATGCGGACCTCGGCCGACGGCGTCTATGCGATCGGCGACCTCGTGCACGGGCCGGCGCTCGCGCACAAAGCTTCGGACGAGGGCATCATCGCGGTGGAGGACGCGGCCGGACTGGCGACCCACGCGCTCAGCTACGACGACATTCCGCGCGCCACCTTCTGCCAGCCGCAGGTTGCGAGCTTCGGGCTGACCGAAGCTCAGGCGATCGAGCGCGGCCGCGACGCCGTCGTGGGCCGTTTCCCGATCGCCGGCGCTGGGGCCGCGACGGTTTACGGCGAACGCAAGGGCATGGTCAAGATCGTCGGCGACCGCGCGTACGGAGAGTTGGTCGGTGCGCACATCGTCAGCGCACGCGCCACCGAGCTGATCGCAGAGCTGATCGTCGCCAAGCAGCTCGAAGGCGGTTACGAAGAGATCGCGCGCACGGTGCACCCGCACCCGACCTTCTCCGAGGCCGTGATGGAAGCTGGCCGCGCGACCTCGGGCTGGGCCATCCACGCTTGAGCGATGCGTCCCGCCACGAACCCGATCGTCCAAGCGGCCGAAGGCCGCGTAAGCACGATCGGCCTATGTTCTATTTCGATCTCGGTTCGCCCTACGCCTATCTCGCCGCCGAGCGGATCGCGTCGCTCTTCGACGAGCCACCGGTCTGGCAGCCGATCCTGCTCGGCGGGCTGTTCAAGATCCACGGGCGCGACTCGTGGGCCAACGGCCCCGAGCGCGCCGACGGCATCGCCGAAGTCGAACGGCGCGCGGCCGCCTACGGCCTTCCGGCGATCCGCTGGCCCGAGCCATGGCCGGGCAACACGCTGACGGCTATGCGGGCCGCGACGTTCGCCAAGCAGGTCGGCAAGGCCGTCTCCTTTTCGCTGGCCGCGTTCCGCCAGGCCTACGCTGCCGGTCGCGACCTGAGCGACCGCGACAACGTCGTGCTCGCGGCGGCGGCCTGCGAGCTGCATCCGACCGCGGTGCTGAGGGCGATCGACACACGATCGGTCAAGGACGAGCTGCGCGCGGCGGCCGCGGCGGCCGCCGCGCGCGGAGTCGTGGGTGTGCCCAGCGTTGCTGTCGGCGACGAGCTGTTCTGGGGCGACGATCGCCTCGAGCAAGCGGCCATCGCTCGATCCGGGCAGCCGCGCCGGTAGTCAAACCCTTGGGCCGCGCCGTGCAGGCTGATCGGGGCCCCGCAACGGTGCCGTTAATGTGGTCGGCCAACGGTTCCGATCACTGATTCGAGCGCTCCGTGAACAACGACGACAGAACCAAGGCCGCCAAGGCCGCCGAGGCCGCCGAGGCCGCATTCCAGGCCGCTCAGGCCGCGCCCCAAGAGGCGGCCCTGCCCGGATCCGGCGAGGCGCTGGAGATCCTCGACAAGATGCTGCTGATTCGCCATTTCGAAGAGCGTGCGCAGGAGATGTACATGAAGGTGAAGGTCGGCGGCTTCCTGCACCTGGCGGTCGGTGAGGAGGCGACGATCGTCGGGACGACGTCGGCGCTTCATGGCGAGGACTACCTGATGTCGACCTATCGAGAGCACGGGCAGGCACTGGCGCGCGGCACCGACCCCAGCGTGATCATGGCGGAGCTGTTCGGCAAGGACACCGGGTGCTCGCACGGGCACGGCGGCTCGATGCACCTCTTCGACGCCGAGCGCCGCTTCATGGGCGGCTATGGGATCGTCGGCGGCAACTTGCCGCTCGCCGCCGGGATGGCACTTGCCTCCGACTACCGCGGCGATGACGCGGTCACCGTCTGCATGTTCGGCGACGGCGCGTCCAACCAGGGCACGTTCGGCGAGACGATGAACCTTGCAGCGCTCTGGAAGCTGCCGGTCGTGTTCCTGGTGGTCAACAACCAGTACGGAATGGGAACGGCGCTGTCGCGCCATTCGGCCGTGACGGATCTGTCGAAGAAGGCTGAATGCCTGGGCGTTCCCGGCCGGCGTGTGGACGGGATGGACGTGCTCGCCGTTCGCGAGTGCGTGACCGAGCACCTGCGTCGCGCGCGAGAGGATCGTCAGCCGACCCTGGTCGAGGCGCTCACCTATCGCTTCCGCGGTCACTCCGCCGCCGACCCGGAGGTCTATCGCAGCAAGGAAGAGGTCGCAGAGTGGCGTGAGCGCGATCCGATCGTGCTCTACCGCCGCAAGCTCGAGCAGGCGGGGGTGCTCGACGAGGCCGGCTACACCGAGCGCGACGCGCGCGCGATCGCACTGGTCGATCGCGCCGTCGAGTTCGCGGAGCAGAGCCCCGACCCGCCGCTGGAGTCGCTCTACGACGGCATCTACGTGCTCGGCGACCAGGTGCAAGGCTGGTATTCCGTGGACGAACGCACGCCGGAAGTGCACCGCGGCGAGGACGAGCGCGAGGTGGGAACCTCGGGTGTGCCGGCCGAGCTGGCCGAAGCGGGAGCCGCGCACGCGGCTGACGACGACGCGCAGCCGCGGCGTCGCGGCGGCGAGAATGTCGGGGAGATCGTCGGCCAGGAGAACGAGGGACTTCCGCGAGAGGGCCAGCCGTGACGACGATGCGTTACCGGGAGGCGCTCGGCGCCGCGCTGCGGGAGGAGATGAGCGCCGACGAGTCCGTGTTCGTGATGGGCGAGGACGTCGGCGTGTTCCAGGGCGCATTCAAGGTCACGGAGGGCCTGCTGGAGGAGTTTGGCGAGCGGCGCGTGCGTGACACGCCGATCTCGGAGAATACGATCGTCGGCATGGGTGTGGGAGCGGCGATGGTTGGGCTGCGTCCCGTGGTCGAGTTGATGACCGTCAACTTCGCCTTGCTGGCGATGGACCAGATCGTCAACTCCGCCGCGCACATCCGTTACATGTTCGGTGGGCAGGTCAAGGTTCCGATGGTGATCCGCTTTCCCGGCGGCGGCGGCCACCAACTCGGCCCGACGCACTCGCACACCTTCGAGTCGATGTTCCTGCACATTCCCGGGCTGCTCGTGGCCGTGCCGTCCACGCCGGCCGACGCGAAGGGGTTGCTCAAGGCGGCGATCCGCGAGGACAATCCAGTGATCTTCATCGAGCACGAGACGCTGTACGGAATGCGTGGCGAGGTGGCGGACGAGATGGAGCCGACGCGCTTCGGCGAGGCGGCGATCAGGCGCGAAGGCTCGGACGTGACGATAGTCGGCACCTCGCGCATGGCGATCACCGCCTCCAAGGCGGCGGAGATGCTGGCGGCCGACGAGGGGATCGAGGCCGAGGTGATCGATCCGCGTACGCTGCGCCCGCTCGATCTCGACACGATCCTGGAGTCGGTGCGCAAGACCAGCCGTTGCGTGATCGTCGAGGAGGGATGGCCGCACGGCGGCGTCGGTGCCAACCTGGCCGCCCTGGTGCAGGAGCAAGCGTTCGACTGGCTCGACGCGCCGATCCAGCGTGTCACGGGTGCCGACGCGCCGATGCCCTATTCGAAGGCCCTGGAGCAGGCGGCGATTCCCCACGAGGAGCACGTCGTCAAGGCCGCGGTCGCAACCTTCCGCGACGTGTAGTGGTCCTTCCATGAACGTTGACCAGGAAATGGCGAGGTCCAGGTGCCGACAGGTGAGGACGCAGGGAGCCCCAATAGTTGTTTCTATTGGGGCGACCGAGGACGAAGCATGGCGGTGCCTGGGACCGCCATTGCCGGTCAAACGTTTGTGGAAGGGCCACTAACAGATGGCCGTGGACGTTGTCATGCCCCGCCTGTCCGACTCGATGGAAGAGGGCACGGTGCTGCGCTGGTTGAAGCAGGTCGGCGACCGCGTCGAGCGCGGTGACGAGCTGGTCGAGATCGAGACCGACAAGGCGAACATGACATACGAGGCGCTCGACGCCGGCGTGCTGGTCGAGATCCTCGCGCAGGAGGGTGACACGCTGCCGATCGGCGAGCCGATTGCCCGTATTGCGGCCCAGGGTGAAGAAGCTTCAACTCTGCCGCCGGGGCAGCCGCGGGCAGAGGCCCCCCCGACGAACTCGCCCGAAGGGCCGGCGGGGGGGCCTCGGTCTGCGGCGGTTCAGACCTCCCCTTCCTCTGCCACCTCGGAGCGCATCAAGGCCTCTCCGGTCGCTCGGCGCATGGCTGGGGAAAAGCAGATCGAACTTGGTCGGCTGAGAGGAACGGGGCCTGGCGGTCGGATCGTCAAGGCGGATGTGGAGTCGGCGCTCGGCGCCGATGGGGCGAGGCGGGCGCGGGCGAGGACCCGTCCGACGAACTCGCCCGAAGGGCCGGCGGGCGGGTCCCCGGGTGCGCCCGCTCCAACGCACGGCACGGTCGAAGGGGCCAAGGGCGGCACCGAAGTTGTCGAGCTGACCAAGCTGCAGGCGACTATCGCCCGTCGCATGGCCGAGTCGAAGGCGACCGTGCCGCACTTCTACCTCGAATCCGAAGTTGACATGTCGGAAGCCGTAAAGGTGCGCGACCAGCTCAAGCGCATGGCGAGCGAGGACAGCGCGGTGCCGACCTACAACGACATGATCGTCAAGGCTTGCGCGCTGGCGCTGCGCGAGTTCCGGCGTGCCAACGGCGCCTACCGCGACGGTCGCGTGGAGCTGTACTCGCGCGTCAACGTCGGTATCGCCGTGGCGAGTGCGGACGCCCTGGTGGTTCCGACCCTGTTCGATGCGGATCGCAAGTCGTTGGGCGAGATCGCGGCTGAGGCCGTGCAGCTTGCCGCACGCGTGCGTGACGGTTCGATCACTCCACCCGAGCTTTCGGGCGGAACGTTCACCGTCTCGAACCTCGGCATGCTCGGCGTGACCAGCTTCGCGGCGGTGATCAACCCACCGCAGGCGGCACTGCTGGCCGTGGGTGCCCTGCAACGCAGGCCGATGGCCGACCAGCAAACCGGCGAGATCGCGGCACGCCACATGATGAACGTGACGTTGGCCTGCGACCATCGGATCCTCTACGGAGCCGACGGCGCGCGCTTCCTGGCGCGCGTGCGCGAGTTGCTCGAGCAGCCGCTTGCGCTTGCGCTATGAATGTTCTTGCGGTCGCCGTAGGCGGACGCTCATACATGCCGGGGGTCGAGGGGGCGGCGAGCCCCCCGTTGACTGCGGCTATGCTCGTCGGTGAGCCATGCAACCGCTGACCGCATCGAAGGCCGCATCGAAAGCCGCATCGAAGGTCGAGATCGCATGTTCCCGCCTCGGGCCAGTTCCGTACCGTGACGCTTTGGGCCTTCAGCGCCGTCTCGCGCGCGCGCGCCAAGAGGGGTCGATCGCGGACACGCTGCTGCTTCTGGAGCACCCACCCGTCTACACGCGCGGTCGTCGCGCAACTGCCGACGAGCTGCCGATGGGAGAGCAGTGGTACGCGGCACAAGGGATCGAGATCGTCGAAACCGACCGCGGCGGTCGGGTCACCTACCACGGACCGGGTCAGTTGGTCGGCTATCCGATCATGAGCCTGCGTCCCTATCGCGACGACGTGCACGACTATGTGCGGCGCATGGAGCGAACGATCGTCGACACGCTGGCGCGTTACGGCATCGAGACCGCCACGATCGACGGGCTGACCGGCGTCTGGACGCCGCAACGGCGAAAGATCGCATCAATCGGCGTGCACGTCAGCCGCGGTGTCACAACGCACGGCTTCGCCATCAACGTCAACAACGACCTGCGGCCGTTCGGCTGGATCGTCCCTTGCGGCATCGAGCACTGCGAGGTTTCTTCGGTGTGTCGCGAGTTGGGCTTGCCGCAGGACATGGATCGCCTCATGGACGTCGTCTGCGAGCAGTTCGGAAGCATCTACGAGCGCCGACCCGTTGCGTTCCGAGTGCCGGAGGCGGCGTGAGCGACGCACGCATCCACGTCACCCGCGCGCGCACGCGCCCCGGCGGCGGAACGGCAGCCGATGACAACGTCGTGCCGTTTCGCCATCGCAAGCCGCGCTGGCTGAAGGTCAAGGCACCCGGCGGCCCGGAGTATCGTCGCGTAGCGGCGCTGATCGACAAGCAGGCCCTCAACACCGTCTGCCAGGAGGCGAGCTGTCCGAACATAGGCGAGTGCTGGGAGCGGGGCACTGCGACGTTCATGATCCTCGGCGATGTCTGCACGCGCCGCTGCGGCTTCTGCAACGTCCAGACCGGCGTGCCGGGCCTCGTCGACCGGGCCGAGCCGCTGCGGGTTGCGCATGCCGTGAAGCAGATGGGCCTGCGCCACTGCGTCGTGACCTCGGTCGATCGCGACGATCTCCCCGACGGGGGAGCGGGCCACTTCGTCGATGTGATCCGCGCGATACGCGCACGGGCACCGGGTTGCGCGGTCGAGGTTCTGACTCCAGACTTTCGCGGACAGGAAATGCCACTAGCACGTGTCATCGACGCGCGGCCGGACGTGTTCAACCACAACGTGGAGACCGTCCCGCGGCTGTATCCCGCAGCGCGTCGTGGCTCGGACTTCATGCGCTCCTGTCGCGTGCTGCTCAACGCCAGGCGGATGGATCCCGAGGTCGTCACGAAGTCCGGTCTGATGGTGGGCCTGGGAGAGTCGATGCGGGAGCTGGCCGAGGCGTTCGAGACCCTGCGCCAGCATCGCGTCGAGGTGCTGACGGTCGGCCAGTACCTGAGACCGTCGCAGGAACACCTGCCGGTCGTTCGCTACTGGCATCCGGACGAGTTCGCCGAGCTGGAGCGCGAGGCCTACGCACTCGGCTTCGAGTCGGTGGCGGCAGGGCCGCTCGTGCGAAGCTCATACCACGCTGACGAGCAGGTGCCCGTGCGACGTGCCCGCTCGCTCTCCATGTGAGCCTTGATCCCGCTACGGGACAACATCCCTCACGACCGCTTCCCGATCGTCACGCTGGTGCTGGTGGCGATCAACTTGGCCGTGTTCCTGTTCCTGCAGGGCCCGTCGTTCTCGCTCAGTGGTGACGATCAGGTGAAGACCAAGCCGGTGGCCGAGTACGGGCTGGTTTCCTATCGTCTGACACACCCCGGAAAGGAGTGCGAGCTGGCGTTCCCCGACGATCCCTCGAAGACGGAGGTCGTGTGCCAGGGGACCGACGCCTACTCGGACGCGCGTGGCGACCCGGTCGAGCAGCTCGACGAGCCTGCGGCCTGGCTGACGCTGTTCACGTCGATGTTCATGCACGCGGGCTGGCTGCACATCGGCTTCAACATGCTGTTCCTATGGATCTTTGGCGGCAACGTCGAGGACGCGATGGGGAGGGTCAAGTACGTGCTGTTCTACCTGCTGGGCGGGCTGGCCGCCGCCGGGCTGCAAGTCGCCGTCGATACTGTCGCGACTGCCCCGATGATCGGTGCCAGCGGGGCGATCGCCGCTGTGCTCGGCGGCTACGCGCTGCTGTATCCGCGCGCCCGAGTGCTGACGCTGATATTCCTGCTGCTCATATTCCTGGTCGAGATTCCGGCCCTGATACTGCTCGGCGCGTGGTTCGTGTTGCAGTTCCTGCCGGCCCTCGGCCAACTGGCGATCGGCACCGAGGAGACGGGCGGTGGCGTCGCCTACTTCGCTCACGTCGGCGGTTTCCTGTTCGGTCTCGCAACGATCAAGTTGTTCGCCCGGCGGCGCAGCCGCCGTTACGACGAGCCGCAGTATCCCGTGTATTGAGCATGAGGACGTTCTTCTTGGGAGTTGCGCTGACCTTCACCGCGCTGTTCGGCGTATCCACGCTATACGTGATCGGTCGCAGCGGCCTCGACGTGATCAGTCTGTTCTCCCTCGTGATCGTCGTGATGCTGGCGATCGGCGTGTACGGCGCGATCCGCAATCCGCCACCCGATGAGTAACGCGCGCTACGGCTAGGCGACGAAGCGACTGCGGTCGAAGCGACCGCTCGTGAGCCGGTAACCGCTGGCCCGCACCTCTTCGCAGACCGCCTCGACCACGTCGGGGTCGAACTGCGTGCCCGCATTGGAGCGCAGCTCGGCAAGCGCCGGCTCGGTGTCCATGGCATCGCGGTAGGGGCGGCTCGTCGTCATGGCGTCGAACGCGTCGCAGACTGCCACGATGCGCGCGCCGAGCGGAATGCGCTCTCCGGCAAGCCGGTCCGGGTAGCCGGCGCCGTCCCAGCGCTCGTGGCTCGCGCGTACGATCTTCGCCACGGGCAGAAGCGACGGTGCAGCTTTCAGGATGCGTTCGCCGATGATCGTGTGCTGGCGGATGAACTCCCACTCGCCGTCGTCGAGAGCAGCGGGCTTGTGCAAGATCTCGTCGGGAATCGCCATCTTGCCGACGTCGTGCAGCTCGGCTGCGCGCACGACCTCGTCCAGCTCCTCGGCCAGCAGTGCGAGGCGCGACCCGGCACCCCTGGCGAGCTTGGCCACGTCCTGCATGTGTTGCTCGAGGTCCGGCTCGCGCTCCTGCAGCACCTGCATGAGGATGTCGCGCGTCTGGCGCGTGGCGGAGCTGCGGCGGTCCTCCTTCTGCGAGTACATGCGCTGGTCGGCGATGCGCAGCGCGAGCGCAGGATCGCGCGCTTCGTGCGGCAACATCACGGCTCCGTACGACGCCGTAACGGAGAATCCGTCGCCGCGTTCGGACAGTGCCGCTGCGGTCAAGGAGATGATCGTCTTGGCGTTGGATCCGCCCGTCGTGACCAGCACACAGAACTCGTCTCCGCCGAGGCGGTAGCCGCCGCCGTAGGGACCGATCGCGCGAGCGAGATTGCCACCGAGCCGTTGAAGCAGGGAATCGCCGGCGGGGTGGCCATAGGTGTCGTTGTAGCGCTTGAAGCCGTCGAGGTCGAAGATCACGAGTATGCGTGGCGAGGCAACGCTTGCGTTGACGAGCTCGCGTCCCAGGTCGCGAAGCAGCTTGCGCCGGTTGCCGAGCCCGGTGAGCGCATCCGTCTGCGCCTCGTGCCTGAAGTCGGCCACCATTTCGAGGTTCTCCTTGAACGCAACGGTGGCTCGGACGATCAGCGCCCCCAGTGTTGCGGCCGCCAGCAAGAGCGTCAGCGAGTCAAGCGTCGCAAAGTGGTCCAGTACGAGGATTCCCAGTGCGACGCTTGACGCGACCGATGCGACGACGAGCTTGCTGTAGCCCTCGACCTTGGGCTTGATCGGTGGTTCCGGACGCTGCCAGGCTGCGGCCGCTATCAACATCATCGCCGCAGGCCAAAGCGCCTGCAGGACCGTGCCGGGCAGATAGGTGTGTGCAGCGAGCTGGGCCAGGTAGATGGCGCTCACGATGCCCGCGAGGCCCATGCCTCCAACCATCAGGTCCCATACGTGGCTCGCTCGCCAGCCGATCATCGCGAGCACCCAAACGACACACGTGATCAGCATCAAATCGCTCAGCGGAAGGCTGAGTCGAAGGGTCAGGTCGGGAACGTCCGCGCCGCGCACGATCAGCTCCTGGATCATCACGGAGCCGAGCGCTGCGACGGCGAGTGCGACGATCAGCCCGTCGAGCAGAATGCTGGGCTGGAACGGGCGCACGCGCGACTTGAGCAGGAAGCCCAGTCCGATCGCGCCAACCGGGAAGAAGACCAGATAGAAGAAGTCCCCCACCGACGCGGAGGGATCGCGTTCGAATGCCACGCCGGACAGGCTCGAGATGATGCTTCCGATCAGCCAGGCACCGATCGCGATGCTCATGGTGATCCACACGTTGCGCTCGGTCTCGACGCGGACCGCGCGCAGCACGCAGAGGGCCAGGGCGATCGCGCCGACGGCATGGTAGATCCAGATATCGAACAGAGCGGAGCTGGCCGGTGCCACAAGCGCGTGGGCGGCAAACGCTACGAGACCTGCCACCGCAGCGCCGAAAAAGATTCGGAAGGCTGTGCGCCCTCTCTTGCTCTCGAAGACTTCCCTGTCCATACGAGTCCTTGTGGCGGTGACCTTTCCGCCAAGCTTGCTTCGAGAATAGGGAACAAGCGTCCATCTGGCACGACTTTCTTTCCGCGGGCCAGGTGGACGGCCCGGGCGCTCCCGCGAATCTGTCCAGCCCTAGATCCAGCCCGCGATGGGGCCGAACGCGACGATCAGGGCCACGTCCACGGCCGCCAGGGTGCCGACGACCTTGAGCTGCCTGGAGCGGTCCTTCATGTCATACACCCAGGCCGCCATCGCATAGAAGGTCACGTATCCGAGCAGCACGATCAGCGGGGGGCTGTACCAGTTCCACCACCAGTACTCCCAGTGGAAGTGTCCGGCTGCGCGCAGCAGCTCCTCGACCGCCACCGAGAAGATCGAGAACCCGATCACGTTGGTCACGCGATTGGGAACCCCCAGCAGCTTCTGGGCGGGGTCGGGGGGCAGGAACTTCACGAACACGACGCCGGCGATCAGAAACATGAAGGAGATCTCGATGTTGAGCCCGATCAGTATCTGGTAGCTCGTGTCGCCGGTGGCGGTCCAGACCGCGGCGCGGTCCGTGAAGTGCAGCACGAGAGCGTTGACGACCTCGTTGATCCAGTCCACCAGCCACAGAGCCACTCCGGCGAGGATCGCGCTCCAGTTGCGTTTTTCGACCTCGACCGCATAGACGTAGGTCACGAGCGCGAGCAGCGTCACCGTGCTCCAGTTGAAGTTGCTCGGATCGCGCAGGATCTCCTGCGCGTCGCGGGTGAAGTCGGTGGCTGCGAGTAGGGCTTCCAGCATGTGAGATCGAGACGCGCTCGCGCGTCGGGCGGGAGTCTATTGGCGCTGAGCCGCTAGCGCAGGACCGCGAATACGACCGTGACGGCCTTGCTCTTGTTGCCGGCTGCGTCTTTGGCAACGGCCGTCATCCTGTACGGTCCGGGTTTGAGCGTCTTGCCGCTGATCTTGCCGCTGAACTTGAAGGCGTTGGCCCCAGCGGTTCCGGATGCCGAGACGGAGCCGACGGGCGCGTAGTAGCGACACACCTTCTTCTTGCGATTCTTCTTGGTCTGGCGCTTGCACTTTCTCTTGACCTCACGTCCCAGCGCCCGCTTCTCGATCGTGAACGAGACCGTCGCGCTTTCGGAGAGAACGAAGTTGAAGGGCCCGCCGAGACGCGAGCTGATCCTGCCGGGGGCCAGCTTGCCGATCGTCGGAGGAGACGAGTCGGGCCCGCCACCGCCACCGCCGGGAGTCCCCACCGGGTCGGCGATCGAAGTGGATTCGCAGGCGGCGAGCTGATCGGAGGAGTCCGCCGAGGCGAAGTCGTCGCCGGCGTTGCAGTTGACGACGTCGGCCGTGAAGTCGCGCACCTGGATCTCGTCGCCACCGTCGCCACCGTCGATGTGGTTGACGGCGTCGTTACCGGTCAGGTTGTCGTTCTGCGGACCACCCGTCACGTCTTCGCTGCTGGAGATCGTGTCGGTGCCCGCGCCGCCGGTCGACTGGGGCGTCGAGGTCGCCAAGTTCACGGCGACGTTCGCGCCGGCATCCGAGTAGTCGGCCTCGTCCGTGCCGGTGCCACCGACCAGCGAGTCGTCGCCGGCGGAGCCGCGCATCAGATCGTCGTTCGCGCCGCCGTCGAGCGTGTCGTTGCCTGCGGCTCCGAAGAGCTGGTCGTCGTCGCCGGCTCCGCTGAGGACATTCGCATTGCCATCGCCCGTCAACGTATCGCCGGCCGGGCCGCCGGTGAGGTTCTCGATGCTTGTCAGACCGTCGGTGCCGCCGCCGCCGGTCGCCGTGCCGGCCGCCACGCTGGCGGTCACCCCTGAGGTCGCGTTCGAGTAGTCGGCGGTGTCGGAGCCCGTGGCTCCGTCGATCTGGTTGTTGCCGCTGATGCCGTTGGACAGGTCGGGGCTCGCGCCCCTGAGCAGGTCGTCGCCGGAGCCACCGGTCAGGTTCTCGATGCCGCCGAGCGTGTCGAAGCCCACTCCCGTGTTCTGGGGCAAGGGAACGCTCAGGTCGACGACCACCGTAGAGCTCGTGTCCGCGTAGCTGACTGTGTCGCCGGTGGTGGCGTGTGCTCCGCCGGTCAGCGCGTCGTTGCCGCCACCACCGTTGAGCGTGTCGTCCCCGCCCGCGCCGTCGAGCGTGTTGGGACCGCCGTCACCGGTCAGCGTGTCGTCCGAGCCGGTACCGATCACGCTGTCCATCTCCGTGAGAGTGTCGGCGCCCGCGCCTCCCGAGGTTGGGTTGCTCGCCAGGTTGACCGTCACGGCGGAGCCGGCGCCCGTGTAGTCGGCGGTGTCGTCTCCGCCGGATCCCACGAGTGCGTCGTTTCCGCCGCCGCCGTCCCTGAGCGTGTCGTTGCCGTTCGCACCGTTGAGCGTGTTGGCACCGCCGTCGCCGGTGAGCGTGTCGCCCGCGTTGCCGCCGGTCACGTTCTCGACCGTGGCGAGAGTGTCGGCGCCCGCGCCGCCCGAGGTTGGGTTGCTCGCCAGGTTGACCGTCACACCATCGTCGGCGCCCGTGTAGTCGGCGGTGTCCGCGCCGTCGCCGCCGGTGATACCGTCGTTCTCGCTGCCGCCCTGAAGTGTGTCGTCGCCGCCGCCTCCGCTCAGGGTGTCGACGCCCGCAGCGCCCTTGAGCACGTTGGCGTTGACGTCGCCGGTGAGCGTGTCGCCCGCGTTGCCGCCGGTCACGTTCTCGACCGTGGCGAGAGTGTCGGCGCCCGCGCCGCCCGAGGTTGGGTTGCTCGCCAGGTTGACCGTCACACCATCGTCGGCGCCCGTGTAGTCGGCGGTGTCCGCGCCGTCGCCGCCGGTGATACCGTCGTTCTCGCTGCCGCCCTGAAGTGTGTCGTCGCCGCCGCCTCCGCTCAGGGTGTCGACGCCCGCAGCGCCCTTGAGCACGTTGGCGCCGCTGTTGCCGGTCAGCGTGTCAGCGCCCGGGCTTCCGGTGAGGTTCTCGATGCCGCCAAGCGTGTCGAAGCCCGCTCCCGTGTCCTGGGGCGTGGCCAGGCCGAGGTTCACCGTCACGCCGGCGCCGGCGCCTGTGTAGTCAACAGTGTCGGTCCCGCTGCCGCCCTCGATGTCGCCTGCAACCGAGTCGAGCACGCTACCGTCGATAGCCACCTTGTCGTTCTGATCTTTGAGTTCGAGGAGTATTTTGGTGACCCCCGTGTCGGGGCAGGTGACGTCGTCCACCACCTTGCTGCAGGGGGAAGTAATGTCCGGTGTCTTGATGCTCGCGCCCAGACCCGCGTTGTGGATCGTGTAGGTGGAGCCGCTGTGGCTGATCTGCACGTTGTCGAGCGTCCCTGATCCGGCGAGGTACTGGAGCGTGTCGCCGTTCACGTCACCACTGCCGCTTTCCGTCACTGTTCCGAACTGGATCCTGTTGTTGCCGGTGTCGGCGACGTAGATCCCCGACGTTGGATCTGCGTCCAGGCCGGCGGCATTGGAAAACTGGTTGGCGCCGGAGCCTGAACCGGAAGCGATGAACGCGCCGCCCGGCGTGAACTCCTGGATCCTGCTGTTTCCCCAGTCGGCGACATACACGTTGTCGGACGTGTCGATGGCGATCCCGATCGGGCTCGAGAACTGGCTCGCGCTACCGCCGAACGTGCCCCACTGCGTGATGAACGCGTGGTCGCCGCCCTCGAACTTGACCACGCGGTTCAGCGAGAGGTCGGTCACGTACACGTCGTCGCTCGAATCGACGGCGACTCCGACTGGGCTCGAGAAGCTCCCGGCGCCCGCGCTCCACGAGCTCCACTTGTCGACGAAGGTGCCGTTCAGGCTGAACTTCTGCACGCGATGCGCGACGCTGTCGGTGACGTAGACGTCGCTGCCGTGGACGGTTATGCCCGCCGGGAAGTCGAACTGGCCGTCGCCACTGCCGGGAATGCCGGCCTTGCAGAACGAGGTACAGACCTGGAACTGCCCCGCGCCGTTCGCGACCCCCCAGCCCCAGGCGCTGACGAAGGTTCCCTGCGGCGTGAACTTCTGCACGCGGGAGTTGCTCGCGTCGGTGACGTATATGTTTCCGCTCGAGTCGGCGGCCACGCCGTAGGGGTTGTTGAACTGGCCTTCCGCGGTCCCCGAGCTGCCGTTGCCGCCGTTCGCGCCCCAGCGCCCGAGAAAGATGGCATCGAAGGTGAATCTCTGGATCCTGTTGTTGGTCTGTTCGGCGACATAAACACTGCCGCCGTTGCCGATCGCGATGTCGCTGGGGGAGAGGAACTCGCCGTTGGATGACCCGGTCGAGCCCCACGGGTACTGAAGGGCGAAGCCCGCCAGCGCCGCGGACGGCGTCAGCAGGAACGCAAATAGGGCGCATGCGAGTGCTGGGACCAGTCTCGAGCGCGCCCTGCACGAGGTTGTCGCGCGCGAAGACATCGTGACTAGCATCGGCACCCTGATTTGATCCTTGATCGCGGCACGTCCGGCACGCCCGAGGCTGGACGTCTGGTCGAGCATCGTCAGCCGAGCACGATCAGCAACGTCTTCGCCGGGTCGCTCTCGTTGCCGGCCGCGTCGGTGGCGACCGCGCTCAGCCGGTAGGTACCCGGACGCAGTCGGACACCCCCGAGTCTTCCGGAGAAGAGGTACGTGTTGTCACCCTGCTTGCCCTCGGTGGTGAGATTGGCGAGCGGACTCAGCGGCATGCAGAACCAGGGCGCGTGGTGGTGGCGGTGGTGCTTGCCGCGTAGCTTCGACGACTTGCCGCAGGCCTTGCCGAAGGCGAGCTTCCGTTTCGAGATCGTGAACGTGACCGTTGCGTCTTCGCTGAGCCGGTAGGTGAATGAGCTGCCGCGCTTGTGGCGGACCGTCGACGCCCGCAGATCCGTGATCTGCGGCGGCGTGACGTCGGGCTCGTCGGGAGGCGGCGCCTCGACGAAGCTCTGCGCGCGGTTGTTGCCGCGGTCTGCGACGTAGAGGCGTCCGGGCAGCCCGGCGGCGACGCCGGTCGGCCCGCTGAACTGGCCTGCCGCCTTTCCGCTCGAGCCGAGGCTGTAGAGGTGCTTGCCGCTGGAATCGAACTGTTGTACGCGATCGTTGCCAAAGTCCGCGACGAAGACGTTGCCGTCACCGTCGACATCGACCTCGAACGGGCTCGACAGCTCGCCCGGAGCGCTGCCCGGCTTGCCCCATTGGCCCAGCGGCTGCCCCGCGGCATTGAACTTCGCCACGCGCTGGTAGGAGAGGTCGCTGACGTACACGTCGCCGGTCGCGCCGACTGCGATTCCAGCCGGAGTGCCGGGGAACACGTCGCCGGGCATCTGCATCGGAAACTGAGCGACGTACTTGCCCGATGCATCCAACCTCTGGATTCTCGAATTGCCGGTGTCGGCGACATAGACGTGCCCGCTGGATGGATCGACCGCGACCGAGAAGGGGTTGGAGAACTCGGCGTCGCCCACGCCGGAGCTTCCGTTGCCGCCGTTTGCGCCCCACCTGGCGATGAACTGCCCGAGCGGGCCGAACTTCTGGACTCTGTTGTTGTCGGCGTCGGCGACGTAGACGTTGCCCTGGCCGTCGGTAGAGATTCCGAACGGGCTGGAGAACTCGCCGTCGCCGGTTCCGGGCGCTCCGCTGCCGCCGCCGGCACCCCACCGCTGCAGGTACGCGCCGTCGAACGTGAATCGCTGGATGCGGTTGTTGCCGAGGTCGGACACGTAGACGTTGCCGTTGGCGTAGACGACGTCGGTGGGCAGGAGAAACTCGCCGTTGCCCGAGCCGCTCGAGCCGTCGGCGAAGTTGGCCCCCCATTTGAAATCGAAAGTGAAGTCGGCCGCTGCCCGCGGGGGGCAAATCAACGACAGCGCTAGGAGAACGAGGACTAGGGCGAAAGGCGCCCCGCTCAGCACTCTTGGGGCTGTCGAGCGCGCGGGCATCGTGGACATCTCAACTCTTCTGCGCCGTGGATCGACAGCAAGCGGCGAGTTCGTTCACGGCGGCCGCTCAAAGCGGACGCTCGTAGCACGGTCTAGGACGGACGCATTGAGAGCGTGAGGATCGAGCCGCCGGGACGTTGCACGGCGGTCGCGTGACGATGAGGGATGGAGCCAGCCGGGCTCGAACCGGCGGCCTCCGGCATGCAAAGCCGGCGCTCTCCCAACTGAGCTATGGCCCCTATGTGACCTTCGTGGTCTTCGCCGGGCGGGAGCAGCCACCCTGCCTAAATCTTACGGATCGTCAGCGCTGGTCGATCGGCACGTAGTCGCGCGGGCCGCCGCCGGTGTAGATCTGGCGCGGGCGGGCGATCTTCTGCTCGTCGTCATCGACCATTTCGAGCCACTGCGCGACCCAGCCGGCGGTGCGCGGGATCGCGAAGATCGTCGTGAACATGTCCGTCGGGATCTTCAGCGCCTGGTAGATCAGGCCCGAGTAGAAGTCCACGTTCGGGTAGAGCTTGCGGGAGGTGAAGTAGTCGTCGTCGAGCGCACGCTTCTCCAGCTCGACCGCGATGTCGAGCAGCACAGTGCGGCCGGTCACCTCCAAGACCTCATCGACGTTCTTCTTGATGATCCGCGCGCGCGGATCGTAGTTCTTGTACACGCGGTGGCCGAAGCCCATCAGGCGCTCGTCGCCGGCCTTCACGCCCTCGAGGAAGCCGGGGATGTTGTCGACGCTGCCGATTCGGTTCAGCATGCGCAGAACGGCTTCGTTCGCGCCGCCGTGCAACGGCCCATACAGCGCCGCTGTGCCGGCGGCGATCGCGGAGTAGGGGTCGACGCCCGACGACCCCACGCCGCGCACCGCGCTGGTCGAGCAGTTCTGCTCGTGGTCGGCGTGCAGGATGAACAGCACATCGAGTGCACGCGCGAGGCGTGGGTCCGGCTTGTACTTCAGCTCGGTCATCTTGAACAGCATCGAAAGGAAGTTGCTCGGGTAGTCGAGGTCGTTGTCCGGATACGCGTACGGCAGTCCCATCGCGTGCCGGTAGGCGAACGCGGCCAGCGTTGGGATCTTGGCGATCAGCCGGATCGTGGCCAGGTAGCGCTCGCCGGAGTTGCGGATTTCCTTGGCGGCGGGATAGAAGGTCGAAAGCGCGCTCACCGAGGCGAGCAGCATGCCCATCGGGTGCGCGTCGTAGCGGAAGCCCTCGAGAAACTCCTTGATGTTCTCGTGCACGAAGGTGTGGATCGTGATGTCGTGCACCCAGTGGTCGAGTTCCGCCCGGGTGGGCAGCTTGCCGAAGATCAGCAGGTACGCGACCTCGAGGTAGGTGCTGTGCTCGCAGAGCTGCTCGATCGGGATGCCGCGATGCCACAGCTCGCCCTTGTCCCCGTCGATCCAAGTGATCGCGCTGCGGCACGCCGCGGTGTTGAGGAAAGCCGGGTCATAGGACATCAGCCCGAAGTCGTCGTCGGCGATCTTGATCCCGCGTAGATCGGGCGCATAGATGGTTCCGTCGACGATCGGCAGCTCGTAGGTGCGGCCGGTACGCTCGTCAGTCACGGTGAGCACGTCGCGGCCGCTCGCCGCACCGGCCTGGCCCTTCTGGCTGACGGACTGCTGCGTGGTCATCTTTCTGCAGGCTAGCGCACCACGCGCGGCTCGATCGGGATCGCCTCGAAGTGGGTGATGCGTTTGAACTCCTCGAAGCGGGCGTTGACCTCCTCGTGCGCAAGCTCCTGCATCCGTTCGGTGCCAAATCGCTCGACGTTGAACGAGGCCATCACAGAACCGTAGGTCATGGCGCGTCGCAGCACGTCCTCGGAGAGCTGCTCGCCCTGATGGGCATCCAGGTACCCGAGGAAGCCTCCCCCGAAGCTGTCGCCCGCGCCGGTCGGGTCGAGCACGTCCTCCAGCGGATAGCCGGGCAAGGCGAAGAAGCCGCCGTCGGTGAACAGCGCCGCGCCGTACTCGCCCTGCTTGGCGACGACCATGCGAGGCCCCATCTCGCGCACGGCGCGCGCAGCGCGCACGAGGTTCGGCTGCTCGGTCAGCATGCGTAGCTCCGCGTCGTTCATCATCACCAAATCGACGACGCCGATTGTCTGCACGAGTGAGTCTCGCGCCGTTTCGATCCATAGGTTCATCGAGTCGAGGCCGACCAGCGTCGCCTCCGCGCACTGATCGCGCACGAGCTGCTGGAGGCCCGGCTGGATGTTGGCGAGAAACAGCGTGTCGGCGGCTTTGGACGCGTCCGCGAGCTTCGGCTCGAACTCGCCGAACACGTTCAGCTGCGTGTCGTCGGTGTGAGCCGTGTTGAGGTCGTAGTCGTAGTGGCCGCGCCAGAAGAACGTGCGGCCGTCCTCGACCTGCTCGATGTCGTCGGTGTCGATCCCGCGGTCGTGCAGGACGGCATACTCGGCGTCGCCGAAGTCGTTGCCGACCGGTCCCACGACGCGCACGTCGGTGAAGAAGCTTGCCGCCAGCGAGAAGTGAACGGCCGATCCGCCCAGCATGCGATCGCGCTCACCAAAGGGCGTGCGCACGGCGTCGAACGCGATCGATCCCACCACCACCAGACTCATGCGCGGCCAAGCCTAAAAGGTTTCTGCGGCGGCCGCAGGCCGACGCTCCAGCGTGAGGGGGGATCGAAGGGGCGAAGCCCCCTCGTCGTTTAGCCTTGCTCGGGTGCAGCTTCTCCCGTGGCGAGATCCCTTCTCGGTCGCGCTCGCGCTTCGTGACGAGCCGGGTCTGGTGCTGCTCGAAAGCGGTGCAGGGTTCGGCCCTCGTTCCGGCCTTCGATCCGGCCTTCGATCCGGCCTTCGTTCCGGCCTTCGTTCGTTCCTGAGCGTTCGGCCCCAGGAGATCGCCGGTTCCGGGCTGGAGCAGCTCGACTCCCTGCCGGATGGGCTCTGGGCTGGATGGCTGTCCTACGATCTTGGCCGCGAGATCGAGCGGCTGCCCGCGCTCACTCGCGACGACCGCGGGCTGCCGTCGATGGCACTGGGGCGCTACGCATCGTGGCTCGAGTTCGATCACGCTCGGAGCGAGCTTCGAGCGTGCGGCGACGGGCCAGCGCTCCACCGTCTGTTGGCGGCGGTTCACGCCGCGGGTGATGCCGCGCCGAGCCACATCGAGCCCGCGGAGTGGGCCAGCTCCCTGCCAAGGGCGAGCTACGAGCAGGCCGTGCGTGACGCGATCGACTACATCCGCGCCGGCGACATCTTCCAGGTCAACCTCTCGCAGCGCCTGTCGGCCGAGTGGAGCGGCGACCCGTTCGCGCTCTACGCGCGCGTACGCGAGGTCGCCTGCTCTCCCTTCATGGGTCTGGTGCGTTTGGGAGGGGCCGACATCGTCTCCGCCTCGCCGGAGCTGTTTCTGCGCCGCAGCGGACGTGTGATCGAGACCCGCCCGATCAAGGGGACGCGACCACGTGGCCGGAACGCCCGCGAGGACGCTGCGCTCGCGGCGCAACTTCGATCGAGCGATAAGGATCGCGCCGAGAACGTGATGATCGTCGATCTTGCGCGCAACGACCTCGGGCGCGTGTGCGAGTACGGGTCGGTGCGGGCCGAACGCCTGTACGAGGTCGAGCCCCATGCCGGCGTCCATCAGCTCGTCTCCACCGTCACCGGCGAGTTGCGCGATCGGGTCGGTGTGGGGGACCTGGTACGAGCCGCCTTTCCACCCGGCTCGGTGACCGGCGCTCCAAAGATCCGCGCAATGGAGATCATCGACGAGCTCGAGCCGGTGCGGCGCGGGCCCTACTGCGGCAGCCTGGTGTGGATCGAGCCTGGCGGCGGCCTCTCCATGTCGGTCGCGATCCGAACGCTAGTAGCATCGGCCGGCGTGCTCGACCTGCATGCCGGTGGCGCGATCGTTGCCGACTCCGACCCCCACGCGGAATGGCGCGAATCGATGCACAAGGCCGCGCCGCTGCTGCGGGCGGCCGGGGGCGAGCTGCCGGCCGGGCTGCGGCTGGACGGTCGCATGACGGCTGGCGCCAGATGAAGGCCTGGCTGAACGGAGAGCTGGTCGACGACGCGGCGGCGCTCGTGCCGATCACCGACAAAGGGTTCCTGGTTGGTGACGGCGTGTTCGAGACGCTGCGCGCGTACGAGGGAGCGGCCTTTGCGCTGCGTGAGCACGTCGAGCGACTCGCGCACAGCGCTGGCGTGATGGGCATCGAGCTGCCGGCGCTTGCGGAGCTGGAGGCGGCGGTAGAGGCGACGGTCGCGGCCAACGAGCTGTCCGAAGCGCGCGTGCGCGTGACGGTTACCTCCGGCGACGGCCCCGCGGGCCTCGGTCGAGGGGAGGGGCGGCCGACTGCGCTCGTGACCGCGACTCCGTTGCCCGATTGGCCGGCGACGGCTCGCGCGGTGATCTCGCCCTGGCCACGCAACGAGCGCTCGGTGCTGGCGGGTGTGAAGACGACCTCCAACGCCGAGAACATCGTCAAGCTGGCGCACGCGCGGCGCGAAGGCGCCGACGAAGCGATCTCCGTGAACCTCGCCGGCAACCTCTGCGAGGGAACGTCGAGCAATGTGTTCATCGTCAGGGGCACGCATGTTTCGACGCCGTCGCTCGATGCGGGTTGCCTGGCCGGCATAACTCGCGATCACGTGCTCGCGCTCGACGCGGTCGCGCCGCTCGAGATCGCTGAGGAAAACGTCAGCGCGAGTGAGTTGCGCGACGCGGACGAGCTGTTCCTGACCTCTTCGACGCGAGAGCTGCAGCCGCTGGTAAAGCTGGACGGTCACGCGATCGGCGACGGCGAGCCAGGCCCGATCACACGCCGCCTTGCGGCGGCCTTCTCGGAGATGGTGCGCGAGAAGCTGCGCGGCTAGCTCAGCTCCACTTCCAGCAACTCCTCCAATCGCGCGAGCGTCTCGCCGGCGCCGCGGTGCAGGATCGCGGTCATGCCGATCGCCTCCGCACCGTCGCAGTTCTCGACCAGGTCGTCGACGAATATGCACTCCTCGGCATCCAGCCCGACGCGCTCTGCACCCAGCTCGTAGATCTCGGCCTGCGGCTTGTGCAAGCCGACCTCGCCGGAGATCACGACAGCGTCGAACAGCTTCGGAAACAGGTCGCGGTCGTAGCGGCCACGACCCCACGAGTTCGATATCAGCCCGGTGCGGATCCCGGCGGCCCGCGCACGCGGCAGCGCGTCGATCATCGCCTGGTCGGGGCCCATGCCGCCGAACAGGCGATCGACCAATCCCGCATGACGTTGCGGCGGCAGCTCGAGCAGGTCGCCGAACGGTTGCTCGAACTCCTGCTCCGTCAACTCGCCCGTCTCCAGGCGTCGCAGCAGTGCAATCGCTTCGGGGTTTTCGCGAAAGGCTCGCTTGACCTGCTCGCGATCGAGATCCTCGGCCTCGCAGAACAAGCGAAAGGAGTCCCACACGTTGGTGGTAAGCACGCCGCCAAAATCCACCAGCAGACCGGAAAAAGGCCGGCCCTGCTGACGCCGTTGGCTTGCAGGACCGGGTTTCGTTTGGGGCGAGCTCACGTAACTTCGCCCTGCGATACGGCCCATGCGCGCTCGGCCAGGCCCGGTACTCCGAACTCGAGCAGCTTGTACCACTGGTCGTCGGTCGTGCCGGCGAGCAGGCGCTTGTAGTTCCCCTCGAGGAACACGGCCGACTTCCAGAGCGCAAGCGTTTGGTACCAAGCGAAGTTCGTCATCGATCGCCCGGTTTTCTCCTCGTAACGAGCGATCAGCTGTTCGCGCGTCGGGAAGCCCTCGCGTCGCGTTGCCGCTCCGAGTGCCGTCAGCTCGTTTTCAGGATCGCCTGCCTGCTGCCAGAGCGTCGTCATGTAGCCGAGGTCGGCAAGAGGGTCGCCGATCGTGGAAAGCTCCCAGTCGAAGATCGCGATCAGCTTTGCTGGTGCTTCGGGTGCGAACATCGTGTTGCCGAGTCGGTAGTCGCCGTGCACGATCGTCGCGGAGCCGGATTGCGGCATGTTCTCGCGCAGCCAACCGGTCACCTGCTCGAGCACCGGCAGCTCGCGCGTCTTGTTGTGCTCCCACAGTCCGGAGAAACGGCGTAGCTGTCGTTCCAGGTACCCGGTTGGCTTGCCGTAGCCCTCGAGCCCGCAGGCCAGCCAGTCGACGGTGTGCACCTCGGCCAGCGAATCGACCAGCTCGAACCCGATTCCGAGGCGCTGCTGCGGGTTGTCGAGCGCGTCCGGAATGTCGGTCGTGATCACGCTGCCCTCGAGGTACTCCATTACATAGAAGGGGGCGCCGATCACTGATTCGTCCGGGCAGGCGAGCAGCGGGCGCGGGACGCGCGCCGGCGTGTCCTTGATCGAGTCGAGCAGGCGCCACTCGCGCAGCACGTCGTGGGCGCTGGGGGGCAGCGGCGGTCGCGGCGGTCGGCGCAGCACGAAGCGGTCGCTGCCGCGCGTCACGAGATACGTGATGTTGGAGTGACCGTCTCCGATCCGCTCGAACCCGAGCGGTGCGTCATCGCCGGGAAGCTGCTCGGAAAGGTAGGAGGCGAGAGTATCGGTGATGACGAGCGGCGGCAGCTCGAGCAGTTGGGCCTGCTCCGGTGTCTCGACGATGTCCCGGGTCGCTGTGTCGGCCATCAGTGGACCACTCAGTCCGCGGAATCTATCTGTCGGATGTGCTCCACGTTGGCCACGTCGCCGGCATCTGCGCTGGGTTGCGCGTCGAACCAGGCATCGAGGATCTCCTCGAGCAGCGGCTGCGACGTTGCCCGCAGGCTGAGCGCCAGCACGTTGGCGTCGTTCCACCGGCGCGCGCCACGGGCGGTCTCGGCATCCCCGCACAACGCAGCGCGCACGCCAGCCACCTTGTTGGCGGCGATCGAGGCGCCGGTGCCGGTCCAGCAGCACACGATTCCCTGCTCAGCATCGCCGTGCGCGACCTCGCGCGCGGCCTGCTCGCAGCACCATGCCCAGTCGCCGCGCTCGCCCTCGGCCAGCGCACCGTGCACGACGGTCTCGTGTCCGCGCTCGCGCAGCACTTCCACGAGCGCTCGCGCCACCGGCGTGTCCATGTCGCTCGCGACCGCGATCTTCACGCGGCCCAGGATACCCGGGCGGTTCAGCCCTCGGATATGGGTATCAGCCACCGAAGCGGCAGCGTTCTGCGGCCTTCCGCCTCGCGCGCGGCGCCGACCGCGCGTATGAGGTCGGGCATCAGTGGCAAGGCGACGCGTTTGACCCACTGGCGCGATGCGGTCAGGAGCGCCGCGCGTGCGGGATCCCAGCCGAGCCCGTATCCCTCGCGCAGCTTCTCGGGCAGCAGGCTGGCTGTTACGAGATTCAGTGTCTCCAGCACCGGCCGCAGCGCAAGCGGCACCGACGGATGCAGCACTACCTCGATCGTACGCCGTGCTACCGGGGTCACGCAGATCTCGTCGCTTGCGAGGCGCTCGTCCATCCACGTCCGGAACTCCCCCAGGTCGGCCGGCATGACTTCATCCGTCACTCCGAACATGCGCGCGGTCACCTTCACGTCTTCGTAGTACGACCACTGCTCGTCCTCGCTGAGCGGACCGACCCAGGACGTGTACACGAGCATTGCGGTGTCGATCAGGGTGGCGTGCACCCACATCAACAGGTCGGGGTCTGTCGCGTCGTAACGTGTGCCCGCCGGAAATGGCCCCATGTCCTCGGCGATCGTGCCGTTGACGCGTCTGTGCATGGCACGCACCCGCGCCGTGGTGCGATCCGCGTCCCCCCTCGTGCCGTAGACGATCGTCCAGACCGCTTCCATCGTGCGCTCGAGGCGACCCCAGGGTCCGGAGCGATAGTTGGAGTGTTGATCCACGCCGGCAACAACGAGCGGGTGTGCCGCCTGCATCAGCAACGCGCGACCGCCGCCCAGCATCAGCGCCATCTCGCGGCTCACGCGCCAGATCACGTCGTCCGGGGTGAAGTATCTGTCTGGTTCCGTCATTGCGTCACTCACGAAGGCGATTCGGCTACGGTGTCGGGCTCCCTTCCCGAATTACTTCGGCTTTCCAGGCGAATCGCTTCAGTCCTGATGGCAAACGACCCTTCCGAATCGACCAGCTCAGCGGACGCGGCAGCGATCGCCGACGACCCCACCGGCGCGAGCGACATCAGCTACTACCGCCAGTCCGCGGCGGCCAAGCGTCTGACCGCGCAGGCGCTCGGCCGGGCGCGTGAGGCACGCCGCGAAGCGCTTCTGCTTCTGCCGCTGGCGGCCGCCGTGATCGCGCTCTATCGCTATCGCGAGGACGTGTTCGGCACCGACGTGCCGGTACGGATCGTGGCGGCACTCCTGCTGGCGGCGATCGGCTGGCGCTTCGCCCGCGACATCGGTCGCGCGCTCGGCCCGCGTCTGTTGTCGCGGTTCGATCCCGGCACGGCTTCGACGGTCGGTTTCTTCGCTCGCCTGGCGACGCTCGCGATCGTTGCGATCGTTGCCTTCAGGCTGGTCGATGTGCAGCCGCGCGCGCTGGCGGTCGGCGGCGCGGTGACCGCGGTGATCATCGGCCTGGCGGCGCAGAGCACGCTCGGAAACCTGATCGCGGGTGCGGTGCTGCTGCTGGCGCGCCCATTCGGCATTGGGCAACGCGTGCGTCTGCAGGGCAGCACGCTGGGTGGCCAGCCCGAGGGCACGGTGGCCAGCATCGGCCTGCTCTACACAACCCTTGCACGCGGCGAGGAGACGGTGTTGGTGCCGAACAACGCGGTGCTCGGCTCGACGATCGTCCCGCTGCACGAGCCTGCCGGGGTCGATCTGCGTGCCCGGTTGAGGACGGGCGTCACGCCGACCGAGTTGCAGCGACTGTTCGAGCGGCAGATCAATACGCCGACGCGTGATCGTCCGCACATCGCGCTCGAAGAGGTTGACGCCGACGGCGTGACGGTGCGCGTCAGTGCGGTGCCGGTGGCGGCGGTCGACGGCGACCGGCTCGCGGACGAGTTGCTCGCGGCGGTATCGGAGATGACGACCCGGTCCTGAGGGCCGCCCGGGATCCGACTACGGAATTTTGGCTATGAGCTCGCGGCGCCCGCGGGGTGCGCGCCCGCCCAGTCGATGATCTCCTTCGAGCCGGAGATCCATTCGTCCTGGTCGGTCACGAGCACCGGCACCCAGGAGCTGCCGGTGCGCCGCTTGATCGTGCGCCTTGCGGGCGATTGCAGGAAGTCGGGAAGCGGCCCGAGGCCGTAGGCTCGCTTCACTTGCGGATCGTGGCCCGCCTCGCGAAGCGCTCGGTACGCGTTGCCACACGGATGCCCTCCGGGCCGCGGGCTGCGGAACGTGCCGTAACAGACGTAGAGCTGCATGAGCCCGGTTAGCCTAAGGGAATGATGTCGCCGATGTCGGCTTGGTGGCCGCGGGGGCTGGTGCTCGCGGACTTCGCGTCGAGCCTCGACGCGTTCCTCGACGCGATCGACGAGTTCTTCGCGAATCTTGCCGCGGTCAAGTGGGGTGCCCTGGTGCTGGCGCTCGCGTTCCAGTTCGCGCACGTGACTTTGCGCAGCCGTGCCTGGTTCAACACGCTGCGCGCCGCCTACCCGGAAGAGCAGTTCCGCTTTCGGCGAATACTCGGTGCGTACGTCGCCGGAGTTGGCGTGAACAGCGTCGTGCCGATCCGGGGCGGCGACGTGCTGAAGATCTACCTGGCCAAGCACAGTGTGCGCAACTCGACCTATCCTGCGGTCACGTCGTCGTTCTTCGTCGAGTCGATCTTCGACATCTCGGTCGGTGCGCTGGTGATGCTGTTCGCTGTCAGCCAGGGAGTGCTGCCGACACTGCCCGAGCTTCCGAACCTGCCCGCGTTCGATCTGTCGTTTTGGGCAGAGCACTTCAAGTTCGCCATGTTCACGATGACGGTCGTCGTGCTCGGCCTGCTGATCATCTACGCGGTCGTGTCAGTGCGCGCGGTCGTGTTCTGGCGACGGGTTCGCCAGGGGGTCGTGATCGTCACCGACTTCAAGCGCTACCTGCGCCAGGTCGCGCTCGTGCAGGCGGGCGCGTGGCTGATGCGCTTCTTCTGCTTTTTCTTCTTTCTCGAGGCGTTCAACGTCGGAGGGACGGTGGAGAACGCGCTGCTCGTGATGAGTGTTCAGGCACTCTCGACGCTGACGCCGTTCACGCCCGGCGGTGCGGGTGCGCAGCAGGCGCTGCTGGTATTCGTGTTCCGCGACATCGCGCCAAGGGCGACCGTGCTCGCCTACAGCGTGGGTCAGCAGGTCGCTATCGCCGTGTTCAACCTCGCGGCCGCGCTGGTGGCGTTGTTCCTGATGGCCGGCACGCTCGACTTCCGCAAGGTGATCAAGACCGGCGAGGAAGAGAAACGTCGGGCTGAGGGAGCCGCTTGACTACGCAAGCCCCTCGCGCGCTTCGCGCACGAGCGTGACCGCCTCCGGGAACACCATCCGGATCGCGTCGCGTACCTGCATCGCCTGCTCGTCCGCCGACCCGACGAGGTCGAGTCGTGCGATCGCGGCAACCGTCAGGTCCACGGCGAGCTTGATCGCATTGTCCGCCCAAGCAACGCGCTGCGCGCCCTGCATCTGCTCGGCGAACTCGGCCATGCGGCGCTGGAGCTCCTCGGGATCTCCGAACAGGCCGCCGAAGGGGTCGCTTCCTTCCATACTGGGCATTCTACGGCCGCGCGCGGCCACCGCGGGGCGTTCGGCGCGGACGGCGAATCGAGCGACGGCGCCGGCGTCTCGATACCGCTCGAGGCGGCCGTCGTCGAACGCCTCACGCCCGGGCTCGGTGGGGA
>JBBDJG010000010.1:0-41827 GCA_040880005.1 Solirubrobacterales bacterium | reverse complement strand
GGCCACGGCGGGCCGCGAGACGGCCGTGAGACGGCCGTGAGACGGCCGTGAGATAGTCTGGCGAGAGATGGCACTTCCGGCGCCGAGTAAGCAGTCCGTGGCGATGATCACCGGCGCCTCGTCGGGGATCGGCGCAGAGTTCGCGCGCCAGCTCGCCGGGCGGGGGCATGGGGTTTTCCTGGTCGCACGCCGCGAGGACCGTCTGCGCGAGCTTGCAGCGGAGCTGGAGCGCGAACACGGAGTGAAGGCGGAGTTCGCCACCTGCGACCTGGCCGACGCGGCCGCGCGCAGGTCGCTCGTCGCCGACGTGCGGGAACGCGGTCGCGACGTCGAGATACTGGTCAACAACGCCGGCTTCTCCACCGTCGGCGACGTGCACGAGAACCCCGACCGGCAGCTCGGCATGATCGAGGTGAACATCGAGGCGCTGGTGGACCTGACCACGGCTTTTCTACCCGCGATGGTCGAGCGGGGCCGCGGCGCGGTGATCCAGGTCGCCTCGACCGCCGCGTTCCAGCCAATCCCCGTGCAAGCCACCTACGCGGCCACGAAGGCGTTCGTGCGCAGCTTCGCCGAGTCGGTCGCCACCGAACTGAAGGGAACCGGCGTGACGATGACGACGCTCTGCCCCGGGCCGGTCGCGACCGAGTTCGTCGAAGCAGCCGGCTTCCGCAAGCAGGCGGACGAGATCGGCCCGTCGATGCTGTGGGCAAACGCCGCCGACGTGGCCAGCTGCGGAATCGAAGCGGCCGAGAAGGGCAAGCGGCTCGTGGTCCACGGCCTCGGCAACCGCGCCGTCGCGACGGCGGCGAGCTACTCTCCGCGCTTCCTGGTGCTCGGCCCGATGGCCTCGATGTACCGGCGCACGATCGGCGAGTGAAGCACAGCGTTGGCCGAGAAGCCGATCACGCCCGAGGGACTTCGCGCGCTGCGCGACGAGATAGCCAAGCTGGAAACGGTCGCGAGGCCTGAGATAGTCCAGCGCATCAAGACGGCTCGTGAGTGGGGCGACCTGAAGGAGAACTCCGAATACCACGATGCCAAGAACGATCAGGCACTGCTGGAAGCAAAGATCACACGGCTCTCAGAGTCGCTGCGCGAGGCGGTGGCGGTCGAGGCATCGAAGGCCGACGACGTGGCCGGCTTCGGCTCGACAGTCGAGTTGCTCAACACGGCCACCAAGAAGACCATCGAGTACACGCTCGTCGGCTCAACCGAGGCCGATGCTGCGGCCGGACGGCTTTCGGCCGAATCGCCGGTGGGCAAGGCATTGCTCGGCGCCCGCCTCGGCGAAACCTTCCCGGTGCTGACGCCTTCAGGGCAGCTGCGCTTCAAGGTCGTATCGGTGAGCTGAAGGCCCGGTTGGGCCCTGAGCGCGACGCCGGCCCCTCGACCGGCTATCCTTGTGGGCACGGGCGGTAGGTTCCGTCCGTGGGCAGCTTGCTTGGGTCCCACTTTCGCGTGGTTCGGGTCAGCCGTCATTTCCGAACCAACCGCGGCCCACGCAGTGCCGCAAGGAGTTACTTGTGTCTAGAGAGTCCTTCGCCGATCTTGGCGTGTCCAAACCCGTTTGCGCGGCGCTCGCCGCGGGCGGAATAACCGAACCGTTCGCGATTCAACGTCTTGCGATCGAAGACGTCATGGCCGGACATGACGTGCTCGTCAAGTCGCCGACCGGCTCCGGCAAGACGCTGGTTTTCGCGCTGTCGATCGTCGATCGGCTCGAGGCCAGCGGTCCGCGCCCCGAGGCGTTGGTGCTCGCGCCGACGCGTGAGCTGGCCGCGCAGATCGTCGCGGAGATGAAGCCGCTGGCGCGCGCCCGCAAGCTCGAGGTCGCCGCGGTCTACGGCGGCGTCGGGTTCGAAAAGCAAGAGCGAGCGGCGCGTCGCGCACACATCATCGTTGCCACGCCGGGCCGCCTCGAGGATCTGCTGCAGCGGCGGACGATCTCGCTCAAGAACATCCACATGCTCGTGCTCGACGAGGGCGACCGGATGCTCGACATGGGGTTCCGGCCACCGGTCGACCGAATCGTCGCGAAGTGCTCGCGCAAGCGCCAGACGCTGTTCTTCTCGGCGACACTCGAGGGCCAGGCAGGTCGCATCGCCAAGACGTACACGCATGACGCCCGTCTCCACGAGCATGCTCCCGATCCCGATCCCGATGCCGAGGTCGAGCACCGCTTCGTCGCGGTCAGGAACGACGAGCGAGTGGAAGCGCTGGTCGGCGAGCTGAGCGCCGACCGCGAGCTGGCGCTGGTCTTCGTTCGTACCAAGCGCGGGGCCGACAAGCTCGTCAAACGCCTTGGCCGCGAAGGCGTGACTGCCCTCGCGATGCACGGCGACAAGTCGCAGAGCCAGCGCGAACGGGCGCTGGCAAGCTTCGAGGCTGCGCGCGTTGACACGCTGGTCGCCACGGACGTCGCCGCCCGCGGAATCGACGTTGAGCGAATCTCGCATGTGATCAACTACGATCCGCCGGAGGACCGCGAGAAGTACGTTCATCGCGTCGGGCGCACGGGTCGCGCCGGCCGTGGAGGCATCGGAATCACCTTTGTCGGGATCGAGAAAGCGCGCGAGGTCGAGCGCATCGCTTACGAGCTGGACCTGCACGACGAGTTCAAGCAGTCGGGATTGCGCACCAGTGCCACCCGGCCGGGTGGACCGCGTCCCGGCGTTCGCCGCCGTAGCTACAGGGCGCGCTCGCTACGTCGCTAGTCGGACCGGCGGTCAGAGGATGGCGTTCGCCGCGAGGATGCCGATCGCGATGCCGGCCGCTGCGCCGACCACGTTCGCGGCGAGCCACACGAGGTCGGCCGTCCCGCTCATTGCTCGTCCTCGTGCTGCTCGGGCTCTTGCTCGCCGCTGCGCGGCTCATTCGTTGGCATGACGAGCCGCTTGGGCACGGGCGTCGGCGAGGCCTCGTGCCGGTTGTCCGGAGCCGTCGGTGCGGCGGCCGTCGGTACGGCGGCACGCACCAGCGGCCCCTTCGTGAACGCAGGCTGCTCGGGCACGCCGCGCAGCCAGCGAATCGCGATCGCCGCGGCGGGGATCAATCCCGCCAGCGCCATCGCCCAAAAGACGACTCCCGAAACGATCCATCCCCAGGCCGAGCCGACCTGCTGCGGCGGATCGAGCCCCATGTAGAGGAAGTTCCAGCCGAGCGCTCCGAAGATCGCACCCCACATGAGCAGCGACGTTGCGAAAGCCGACCGACCGCCGAGGCTCGTGCCGGCAGCGTGCACGCCCCAGAACACGAGCAGCCCCAACACGCTCACGACCATCAGGATCACCTGACCGTCGGTGCACTCGGTGCCGATCACGTACGGCCCGCCCCTGGCACAGAACCCACCGACCTCCATCACATCGCGCATTCCGACGTAGAGACCGGTGAGCGACGCCGCGAAGCCCGCCGCTCCGATCGCAGCGATTGCGAGTGCCATCACCTGCCGGCGCGGACGATCGGCGCCCGCGGCCTGCTCCACCGTCGTGTCTGCGGACAAGGGCGCCGTCAGGTAACCCGCGACCAGTCGATCCAGACCGCCGCAGGATCCTCGGGGTCGACCTTCACCTGGACCGTCTTACCCGGCTGCGCCAGCGGAAGCTGCACCTGCTGGATCACCTGCTGCACGGTGACCGGATAGGGCGGAAGACCCTCCGGCATGACGGTCAGGTCCAGCTCGACCGCGGGCTGGAAATTGACCATCGGGCCGGTCTGGCGAATGGCGACGATCGTCGCGCTCGCGTCGACGCCCGAGGTGGCGGCCTTGGCCGCCGCGTTGGCCGCCGCGGTCTGCTGCGCCATCATCTCGGTCGCCCCCGCGAGGCGCGATTGCGCGTCGCTCATCTGTGCGCCGACGTCCTGGTTTTTCTGTATCTCGTTGCCCTGCTTTTGCAGGTCGCGGATGCTCTTGAACATTCCCATGGCTATTTGCCCGTGTAGAGGCGGTTGAACTGCTGGGCCAAAGCGGGATTGCTCTTGATCCGCTCGTTCCAGCCGTCGAGCGCCTGCTGCCAGGCGTCTGCGGCGATTCCCTTCTCTGCCGCAACCTCGGGCCCCTTCGACTGGTCGTAGCCGTGTGCCGCAAGCCCCTTGCAGACGTCCGCGAACTGCTCGAGCGAGACGCCCGCGATCGGCTCGGCGTCGGCACCCGTCACTGGCGCCGCCGGTGCCTGCTGCGCCTGTGCGGCAGCCGCCTGGGCCGCCGCCTGCTGGGCGGCCGCCATCTCCTGGGCTTGCTGCCCCATTTGCATGCTCTGGTCGATCATGCCGGGTGCGCCCTCGACTGCCTGCTTCATGTCCTTCATGCCTTTGAACAAACCCATAAGTGGTCTCCCTTCGGGCCTGTCGGCCTGTTGTCAGGGACAGCCCGCGCCGGTAGCCGACGCGGGGGGCCGACTCTAGCACCGGGAGGGTGCGGTGGGAGCGAAGAGGCCCGCCGTCAGAAGTTCGGAGGGATCAACGCCAGCTCATCGCCGTTGTTCAGCGCCACGTCGTGGTGGGCGACCTCGCGATTCAAGGACAGCACGAGCTTGAGCTTGTCGAGCAGGGCGCGCATTCCCGGCATACGGGCAACCTCCTCGAGCGCCTCTCGCACGGTCGCGCCGTCCGGCAGCTCGACCTCGACCGAATCGGTGCCCGCGCGCTCCGCCAGCACCCCAAACAGCAGAACGTTGACGATCAAGAGCCCACGCCGCGGCGGTCAATCGCCCCAGGAAAGCTTGACGCGCTTTGCATCTCGCGCGCACGACACCCTGAGGATCGCGGGGCCGGAGGGGTCGAACACGCATCTGAAGCCTTCTACGTGGAGGACTGTGCACATGAAGTCGCAGTCGTAGCTCATCCTGCGCCAAATCCGACCGACATGGCGGGCCTTGTCACAGGTGACGAGCTTGGCGCGCACGCCGGCCTTGGTGAAGTCCATGCTGATCTTGCCGCATCCTCGCAGCGACGCTTGGGCGCTGGAGGGCCAGACGAGCACCGCGAGCACGAGCGCCAGTAGTGCAACCGGCCAGAGCCGAGAATGGTGTACTTGCATGCCGCGAGCTTAGCGAGCCGGCCAGAGATCAAGTCAGGCGGCCGCGATGAGCTCGGCAGCGCGTTCGGCGATCATCACGGTTGGCGCGTGGGTGTGGCCCCTGTTGAGACGCGGCATCACGGAAGCATCGACGACGCGCAGGCCCTCGACGCCGCGGACGCGCAGCTCGGGGTCGACGACCGCCCCGTCGTCGGTGCCCATGCGGCATGTTCCTACCGGGTGGTAGAGCGTCTGCGTGTACTTGCGAACGGCGGCAGCGAACTCTTCGTCTGACTGCGCCTCGGGGCCCGGCCAAAGCTCCTTGCCCCCGTATCGCTCGAACGGCTTGGACGCGAACAACTTGCGCGCCAACTTCGTGCCCTCGACCATGGTCGCCATGTCGTGACCGGCGGGGTCCGACAGGTAGCGCGGCTGGATCACGGGCGGCTCGAGCGGATCGGCGGAGCGCAGCGTGATCTCGCCCACGCTCTCCGGCTGCAACAGGATCGGGCCAATAGTCATTCCGTGGTCCGGCGGTTCCTGGAGCCCGTGCTCCATGAACGGCACGGGCGCGAAAACCAGCTCGATGTCGGGAGCAGGAGCATCGGAATTAACCCGCACGAACGCGCAACCCTCGCCCACGTTCGAAGTCAGCGGGCCGCGCCGGAAGAGCAGGTAGCGCAGGATGCTGCGCGGCGACTCAGCCGAGACGAGCGTCTTCTTCCAATCGGTCAACTCGATCACGAACATCGCGGGGTGGTCGCGGAGGTTCTGGCCGACACCGGGCAGATCCACGGTTAGCTCGATGCCATGCTCGGCGAGCTGACCGGCGGGACCGATCCCGGAAACCATCAGCAGCTGGGGGGAGTTCACCGCCCCCGCGCTCACGATCACCTCCCGCGTGGCGTCGTAGGCCGCTTCGCCTTGGTCCTCGACGCAGGCGACGCCGCGCGCGCGGCCGCCATCGAACAGGATGCGCGCGACCTGCGCGCCGGTCTTGATCGTGAGGTTCGGCCGCCGGCGGACCGGTTTCAAATAGGCCCATGCGGCGCTCGCCCGCGCGCCACGATCCTGCGTGAGCGGTGCGAAGCCGATCCCGTCCTGGTCGCGGACGTTGACGTCGTCGTGACGCGTCATGCCCGCCTCGACGCCGGCCTCCACGAATGAACGCGTCATCTCGCTCGCGCTGCGCGGGCCCTCGATGCTCAGCGGTCCATCGGCGCCGCGGTCTTCGTTGGCGCCGCTTTGGTGGCGCTCGGCGCGCTTGAAGTAGGGAAGCACCTGGTCGTAGCTCCAGCCGTCGTTGCCAAGCGCCGCCCAACCGTCGTAGTCGAGCGGGTTGCCGCGAACCCACATCTGTGCGTTCACGGCCGAGGATCCACCGAGGGTGCGGCCCCGCGGCCAGTAGAGCTTGCGTCCGTCGAGCGCCTCTTGGGGCTCTGTTTCGTACCCCCAGTCGTACTCTGTCTTGAACAGCTTGGGGAACGCCGCCGGGATGCGGATCTCCTTCTTCTTGTCGCGAGGACCGGCCTCGAGCAGCAGCACGTTGACATCGGGGTTCGCGCTGAGCCGGTTCGCAAGCACGCATCCGGCTGAGCCCGCGCCAACGACTATGTAGTCGAACGATGGTGTCATCGCGGTGGGGCGTAATCCAGGCTAGCCTGCGTCGTCGGTGCGTTCGGAACGTCCTGCGCCAGCGACCAGAGCTTCACCGGCTCGCGCCGGCCGCGCACCTCGAACTCGTCCACGAATACGAGCCCGTCCGGATCCCGCATCATCGAACGGGTCGAATCGGCCACGAACAGTTGATGGGGCGTGCCCTTGGTCATCGACTCGATCCGGGATGCCGTGTTGACGGTGTCTCCGATCGCCGTGTACTCGAGCCGGCGGGCCGAGCCAACGTTTCCGCACATCACCGCTCCGCTGTTGAGGCCGACCCCCATGCGGAAACCGTCCAGCCCCTGATGTTGAAGCCCTTGGTTGAAACGCTCGAGGCGCTCCCCGATCATCTCGCGCGCCGCCGCCACGGCGCGGTCGGCGTGGTTGGGCTGTTCGATCGGAGCGCCGAACACGGCGATGATTCCGTCGCCCAGATAGCCGAGCAGGGTGCCGCCGTTGTCGAGAATCGCCTCGCTCATCTCCTCGAAATAGCCGTTGAGAATGTCGATCACCCGGTCCGCCGACTGGACCTCGGAGAAGGTCGTGAAGCCGCGCAGGTCGCTGAACAAGACCGTGCACTGAAGCTCGACGCCACCCAAGCGCAGGTCGTCGTCGGTGCGATCGACGACCTCATCGACGACTGTCTCGGGCACGAAGCGCCCGAACAGCATCCGCAGGCGCCGACGCTCGCGTGTCTCCGTGAAGTAGTGGACTCCCAGTGCGCCGACCGAGCCCAGCACGAGCGCGCCGATCGGGTACACCACCGCAAAGATCCATCCGCTGTCGAACGCGAACTGTGCGGCGACCAGGACCATCGCGCCAAGGCCGGCCGCGGCGGTGAGCGCTCGCAGCGGGGCGAGGCGAATGCTGGCGATTGGGGCGAACATTCCAAGCGCCACGATCAGCGCGATGTCGATCCAGCCGGCGACCGGCTTGAGGGGAAGTGCACGCGCCACGGTGTCGATCGCGTTGGCCTGAATCTCGGCCCCCGGCATCAGGTCGCTCGCGCCAGTAGTCGAAGTGGGGTGCACGTCCTGAAGCGAGGGCGCCGACGGCCCGACCACAACGACCTTGTTCCTGAACAGATCGGGATCTGCTCGACCTTCGAAGACGCGAGAAAAGGAAACGGCGGGGATCGTTCCGGGCGGGCCGGCGTAGTCGATCCACGCGCTGGCGTCGTCGAAGTGAGGCTTTTCGTAACCGGCCACGCCCGCCGTGACGACGGCGAGGCTGTCGAGCCCGTCGGTCGAGTGATTCACTCTCCTGATCACTCCCCCCGGGTCGTTCGGGAGCAGGCTGTTGGCGGGGTGCGCGTCGATCCGCTCGAGATTGGCGTTTCCGCCGAGGATGTTGGTCTCGCCGTTCCGGGCGACCTCGGTGGTGCCGAACACGACGTTTCCGGCGCGACCCGCGGCTCGGTACAGCGCAAGATCCTCTCTCGGATCGGCGGAGGGCTCGGTGAACTGCACGTCGTAGGCGATCGCCTTTGCTCCGGCACGCTTCAGCTCGTCGATCACGCGAGCGTGGTAGTGGCGTGGGAATGGCCAGCGTTGGCGGAGCTGGTCGAAGGTCACGTCGTCGATCTCGACCAGCGCAAGCTCAGCCGGCGGCTTCTGCTCCCCCCGGATCGAAAAGCGCGCATCGACCGTGTCGAGGTCGATGCGACGAAACGAGTCGGTTGTGTAGGCGGCGAGCGCAGCGCACGTGACCACGAGCCCCACCGCGATCAGCAGCAGGGTGCGAGCCCGCTGCCTGCGCCTGCCCCGCACGATCAGGCCCTACGGACGGGCCAGGTAGGCCTGCCCGGTACTGACCGTGATCGTCTTATTCTTGGCGAAGTCGCGCACCTTGACCTTCCCTTCGCGTACCGTCGTCCGCGTGCCGTTGCAGCCGTCCGACGTGAGCCACTTGGTCCCGCGCACGGTCGCCGCACTGTCGTTGCCTCTGGTACGGAAGTTGCCCTTGCCGTCACCCCACAGCCGTCGCTTGCGGCGCTTGCGTGAGGTGAATGCTTCGGCGCCGCGGTTCTGGCCCGTGAAGACGATCCGGCGACGAGCGGCAACCGGACATCTGAGGAGGCGACCCCCGGCCAGCACGATGTCCGTGACCAAGTTCTTGCTCAGCTTCTGCTGGATGGTGAACGCGCCGTCCCAGAAGTTGGCGGTTTGCGTGTGCCCCGACTGGTCGGCTGCCGATGTGATTGCCGCGACGCCCGAGGTCGCATCGACCGTCGCCCCGACGGGAATGCCGGTGATCTCGGTGATCGACTGGTAGTCGCTCGAGCCGGGCAACTTGACCAGCACCTTGCCCGAGACCGGATCGACGACCATCGACTCGCCGGCCACCGGAGTCGGCGGTCCCTCGCCCGCCGCGACCGGGGGCGATGGGGGCGCCGTCAACTCGCCGGCTACGATCACCCCGGCGCCCAGCAGTGTCTCGGGAGAGCCGATGGCGTCGCGCTCGACAACGTCCAGCGCGCCTCCGGGCGCGGGCTCGTTGAAAGAGTTGTGAGTCTCGCAGCAGTTGATGTCGCTGGAGGCCGGGTCAGGGCCGTCGATCAGGCCGAGCGCCACGCCAACCGGGGTCAACGCAAACGGGCCGAATACCTGATGGCCACCGACCGGAACCGGCAAGAACGAGTAGTACTCGTCCGGTCCCGTGCTGGGATCGCCGTCACCGTTGTGTCCTCCTGCGAGCGCGACGATGCCGCCCCCATCGTTGAAAAAGGCCTCGATGTCGGCCTTGCGGGCGAAGATCGCGTCCGAGTCGGGCAGCGTCGCGCCTGACGAGTCACAGTCGATAGTGCCGTTGATGGGGTCGTGCTCGGCCGGTGGATTTCCGCACGAGGAGCCCACGACGATCGCGCTGTAGGAGGCGGTGGACAGCGGATCCGCGGCGAAGCCGTCGACCGGCCGACTGGGACACTTCATGACGCGGTCGCCGCTCGGCACACCCGCCTTGCCAAGGGCGATCGCCAGGTCGCCATTGCAGTCGAGCCCGAGCACCGGCGCGGACGGGTCGGGCGCTCCCCCACGCGCATGACCGACCGACACGGCCAGGAAGTGGCATTGACGACTCTCCCTTTGGCAGTGGTCGTCGACATCGTGCCCGGTCGCGACCAGCCGCCCGGCGGAAGCCGTCGCGGGCAGCACGATCGCGACTGCCGCGGAAAGGACCAAGATGCGGATGAAGCGCTGGATGAGGACCTCCTGTCAGCTGCGGCGCCAAGTTCCCACAGGCAGCGCACAATCTTAGAGGAAGGGCCCGGCTCGAGCCGGGCCCTTCGACGAATACTCATCCTGTCAGAGCTCCCGATCGCGCAAGCCGCCGAAGGCGGCGTAGCGCGAGTCGGCCTTTTTCAGAGCTCCCGATCGCGCAAGCCGCCGAAGGCGGCGTAGCGCGAGTCGGCCTTCTCTACATCATGTCCGGCATGCCACCGCCGCCGGGCATGCCCACAGGCTCCTTGTCCGCAATCTCCGCCACGACACACTCGGTCGTGAGGATGTTCTTGGCGATCGATGCCGCGTTCTGGAGTGCCGAGCGCGTGACCATCGTCGGGTCGATCACGCCGGCCGACACGAGGTCGCCGTACTCCTCGGTGGCTGCATTGAAGCCCTCGCCGGGCTTCAGCTCACGCACCTTGTTGATCACGATCGAACCCTCGACGCCGGCATTCTCGGCGATCTGGCGCAGCGGTGCCTCGAGCGTGCGCAGCACGATCCGGGCGCCGGTCTGCTCGTCGGGGTCGTCCGCACTGTCGATGTCAATTGCCGAACTGGCGTTGAGCAGCGCCACTCCGCCTCCGGGCACGATGCCCTCTTCCAGCGCCGCACGGGTCGCCTGAAGGGCGTCCTCGACACGGTGCTTCTTCTCCTTCATTTCGGTCTCGGTCGCTGCTCCGACCTTGACGACCGCAACTCCACCTGACAACTTCGCGAGCCGCTCCTGGAGCTTCTCGCGATCGAAGTCGGAGTCGGTCGTCTCGATCTCGCCCTTGATCTGCTTGATACGACCCTTGATCGCGTCCGTGTCACCGGCGCCGTCGATGATCGTCGTCGTGTCCTTGGCGACCACCACCTTGCGCGCCTTGCCGAGCTGCGAGACCTGCGTGTTCTCCAGCTTCAGGCCCATCTCCTCGGTGATCACTTCTCCACCGCTGAGGGCGGCGATGTCCTCCAGCATCCGCTTGCGGCGGTCACCGAAGCCGGGCGCCTTGACGGCGACGCCGCTGAACGTGCCGCGCAGCTTGTTCACCACCAGCGTCGCGAGCGACTCGCCCTCGACATCCTCGGCGATGATCAGCAGCGGCTTGCCCGACTGCATCACCTGCTCGAGCACCGGCAGGATGTCGCGCACCGCACCGATCTTCGAGTTCGCGATCAGGATGTAGGGGTCCGTTAGCACGGCCTCCATGCGGTCCTGGTCGGTGACCATGTACGGGGAGATGTAGCCCTTGTCGAACTGCATGCCCTCCGTGAACTCCAGCTCCATGCCGAAGGTCTGGCCTTCCTCGACGTTGACAACGCCGTCCTTGCCGACCTTCTCGATCGCGTCCGCGATCACGTTGCCGATCTCGTCGTCGCGTGCCGAGATAGCGCCTACGCGGGCGATCTTGGCCTTGTCGTCGCCGATGCTCTTCGACTGCTTGTCGCGCAGGTGATCGACGACCGACTGCACGGCCGACTCGATCCCGCGCTTGATTGCCATCGGGTTCGCGCCCGCGGCGACATTCTTCATGCCCTGGTGCACCATCGCCTGGGCCAATAGCGTCGCGGTCGTGGTGCCGTCGCCGGCTACGTCGTTGGTGGCCGTCGCGACCTCGCGCACGAGCTGTGCGCCCTGGTTTTCGAAGACGTCCTCGACGTCGATCTCACGCGCGATCGTCACACCGTCGTTGGTGATCGTCGGCGCGCCGAACTTCTTGTCGAGCACGACATAGCGACCCTTGGGGCCGAGCGTTACCTTCACAGCGTCGGCCACGGCATTGACGCCGGTTTCCAGCGAGCGTCGCGCTTCCTCGTCGTACTTCAGCTCTTTGTGTGACATTGGGTTATCCCTCCACCTTTGCGAGCACGTCCGATTCGCGCAGGACCAGCAGGTCCTCGCCGTCGACCGTGACTTCGGTGCCGCCGTACTTGCTGTAGAGGACCTCGTCCCCTGCCGCAACGTCGAGCGGTATCCGGTCGCCGTCTTCGAGCTTGCCGTCGCCGACGGCAAGCACCTTGCCCTTCTGCGGCTTTTCCTTGGCCGTGTCGGGGAGCACGATGCCGCTGGCAGTCGTCTCCTCCTCCTCGAGCGGGTGTACAAGCACCCTGTCTCCGAGAGGCTTGAGTTTCATGGAACCTCCTGCAAGAACGAGAGTTCTCGGTATTTGTGCGGATCAGTTACAAGCAGTTGCTTGAGAGCCCGCCCGGGCGGGCTCAGCTTGGCACTCTAGCACCTAGAGTGCCAAGTCCGGAGTCTCACTAGTTACGCCTAGCGTGGCCGTTGCCGAGCTGGCCGACCTGGGCGGTCGACTCGATCACCTGCGAGAAGCGAATCACGGTCACGATGTCCTCGGTCGAGATCTCCTGACCGTAGATCTTCGTCATGAACTCGATCGTGTCCTCGACGCGGCGGAATTCGGGGTTGTCGTGCTCGATGTCACGAGGGGACAGCTCCCGCACGCGCTTGACCTCGACCTCGTCGATCACGGCCGTGAAGACCTTCTCGCGCGGCTCGTGGCGGAAGCCGACCGTGATCCACACGAGCTGGCCGCGCCGGTACTTCTTGCCTTTGTCGCCGAGCCGGATCGTGGCGGTTTTGCGACCGCGCTTGAGCTGGTCGACGAAGACCGGCGAGTAGAAGTTGAGAACGAACAAGGTGTCTTGCGCTGGCTTTGGGGCTCTGGAGGGGCCTGCGGCCCACCGTAAAGGTCAGTATATGTAGCGGCGCAAGGCCGCAGGGTCGTGCACGATCACCCTGCCCCGCTTGCAGGTTACGACGCCGGCGCGCTGAAGCTGGGCCAGGAAGCGGCTGGCGGCCTCCCGTGAGGTGCCCGCCAACTGGGCCAGGTCCGCCTGTGTGGAGCGGATCACGATCTCCGATCGTGGCACTGGGGCGCCGGCCGGCCCGGCCCCGTCGCGGCTGGGATTGGCGGTCGTCGTGTCGGCCAGCTCCGACAGCACCCCGGCAACTCGGCTGGACACGTTCTGGAACGACTGCCGCGCGATCCGGCCGTTGGCCTCGCGCAGCTTGGCGCCGAGCGCTTCGAGCAGCTTGATCGTGATCTCGGGATGGTGCGCGAGCAGCCGCTTGAGGTCCGCGGAGAGGATCGCCGTCGCCTCAACGTCGTCGATCGCCTCGACCGTCGCGGAGCGCACCTCGCCGCCGAACATCGCCAGCTCGCCGAAGATCTCGCCGGAGCCGATGTTGTGAAGCGTGATCGCACGACCGTCCGGGTGCTCGCGCACGACCCGCGCGCGGCCGGAGCGCAACACGTAGCAGGTGTCTCCCGGGTCGCCCTCGCGCAGGATCACCTCTCCGGCTGCATAACTGCGTGGCACCGCCACCTGGGCGATCTGACGCAACTCCGCCTCGGAGAGCCCGGCGAAGAGCGGCACACCGGCCAGCAGACCCGCGGTCTGCGCGGCGGGATCACCGACACTGGTCATGGGGAAAGTATCCCAGCAGGACCCTGCGCGGCGAGCTGCGGCGACGCGATGCGCGTTAGGCGTGAGAGTGTCGTGCGCTGAGGCGCGAGACGAGCCGCGGCGCCCACCAGATCAGCAACCCCAATGCCAGCGCCGGCGCCAGATTCCACGCGAAGCCGAGCAGTCCGATGCCGATGGCGAGCGCCCATTCGCGGCGCCCTTCGAGGTCGCGAAGCAGCCCGACGTGCAACAGCCCGGCCGCTCCCAGCAAGGCGGCCAGTATCGGCAACGGAAACGAGGTGAGAAGCGCACCCAACCCGGCACCCAGCAGCAGCGCCAGCACCAGCAGGGCGCCACCCATCATCAGCGGGGCACCGGCAGTCCTCGCTCCGAAGGAGCGATGTGCGGTGAGGCCGCCTGCCCCGTGGCACACGGGCATTCCCGAGATCGAGCCGGAAAGGAGGTTTGCGACGCCGAGCGTGAGCGCCAGCCTCCCCGATCGCACCCGCCGCGCTCGCTCGCCGAAGTAGCGCCGCGCCGCGTCCGCGGTCGCCAGACACGAGTTCGCGAAAGTGAGCGGCAGCTGGGGAATCACCAGCACCGTGAACGCCGTCACAAAAGTGTCATAGTCGAGCGAGGGCGCGTCGATTCCGGACGGGCCCAGCGCCAGGTCTCCGCCGCCGAGCAGCAGTGTGATGACAGCACCCACGGACACCAGCACGAGCGTCACAGGCCGCGATCGCAGCAGGATCATGGCAACCGTCAAGCAAATCGCCAGCGGAATCGCGATCGCGGGGTCGAGCGCATGCTCGAAAGACTTCGGTGCGTGGGAGACGAGCTTCCACGCGATGCTCAGCAGCAGCAGACCCACGGTGAGCTGCACCGCGCGAATCAGCGGCTTCGGGAACGCTCGCCCGGCAAGGTCGATCAGCCCCGTGCTGCCCAGCAACACGAAGATGACGCCCATCAGTAGCGCACCGGCAGCGATCTCATCAGACCCGAGTCCCTTGGCGATCGCGATCGCGCCGAACGCTTTCAACGGCTGCACGGGAATCGGAAGGCGGTACACCGCCGCGACGGTCAGATAGAGCAGGCCTGCCGGCAGCAACACCGCGGTGGCCTGCAAGCCGTTGGTGACGATCAGGGCGACGGCAATCGGAATCAGCACGCCGAGGTCGGCGACCGCGCCGGACAACTCGCGACGGTCGAGCTGGACGTCGCCTCTCATCGGCCGACCTGTCGATTCATCGCCAACGCCTTCATAGCGTGATCGCGCCGCCGCCGGTCGTGATGCCGACCGAGCGCACGCCGGGGTCTCCGTCGCAGACGCGCACGTCGAGGTCGGCCCCCTCGATCCAGCGCCCGATTCGCTTGCGCTCGCCGGCGATCTCGATCCACGCGATGCCGTGCGGCTCGACGCGATGCTCGGCCGTCTCGAGACCGGGATGGAGCGACGGGTCGTCCCAGGAGATGAAGAACGGCAGCTGGGGATCTCTCAGAGAGGCGTCGAGACCGGCCAGCCGCCAGCTCAGCTCGCTGCCGTCAGGCCGGCGTCGCGACATCGGCGCGACAGCGAGGCCGAGTCGCTGCGCCACCGCGTCGGCGTCGTCGACCGTAAGGCACCAGCCGAGCCACGCGTCAGCGGCCGACAGCACCCGCCGCCCGAGCAGGTTGTCCCGCGCGAGGTCGCGATCGACCACTCCCATCAGCTCGAGGTAGCCGTCGCCGAGTGGAACGATGCGGTTGCCGGTCCCGAATCCGGGATGCTCACCGCCGGCAACGGAGTCGAGCCCGTGACGATCGAACAGCCGGGCGGCCGCGGCGTCGAGGTCCGGCGCCGCGAGGATCACGTGGTCGAACCTCATCGCTACTCCGGTGGCGCCAGCACTATGTGGGCGCCACGACCGCGACCCTTGATCTCGATCAGCCCCTGTCGCTCCAGATCCTTCTCTATGGCGAGTACCTGTGCTCGGGAGTAGCCAGAGAAGTCCCTGATCTCCGCGTTGGTCAGATGTTCACGCTCTCGCAGCAACTCGAGCACCTTCAGGCGCACACCCTCCATCTCGAGCGGGCGATCTGCGTCAGTGGCTGCGCGACCGCGCAGGCGTTCCGACAGAGGTCGCGGCAGGACGTAGGACGTGCCCCTACCGCGTCCTCTGGCGACGAGCAGGCCGCGGCTACGCATTTCCGCGAGGTGATCAGCGGCGGAATGCTCGTCAAGCTGGAGCTGGTGGGCGGCCGTCCAGCGGTCAAGCGTTCCCGCGTCCGTGACTCGGCGAAGGACAACTAGGTCGTTGAGAGACAGAGGCCCGTTGCGTCTTTCATGCTCGTAGATCCACGCAACGAAATCGTCGCTAGCATCGGTTGGCAGACGGACTGAGACAGAACCCTGGTCAGCTTCGAAGCTCGGTGGTCTCGCGCCGCTGCGAAGCAGACCTTCGTACATGCGATTGACCCCCATACCGACACGATCGACCAGCCGTAGATTCTGGAACGCCCGCGCGAGCAGCTCATTCCGATGAACGGCTCGGTGATGCAACACGTTGTCCGGCGTGACTCCCCCAATGAATCCACCCGGATTGGTTACCTCGACTCCACTGCGGTGAACCGCGACGACGACGCCTTGGCGGATGAAGTAGTCCCTGTGTGCGACGGCGTTCAGGATGGCCTCGCGTGCGACCTCCGAAGTAATGGTCCGAATCTCAAGCTGCGCTAGCCCTGGTGGTTGCACGGTCCGAATTGCCGTCACGGATATCAAGAAGTCCTCGAGCCTCGATAGTTCCTCGAGAAAGGCACCGCGCAAGTCGCGTCGCTCCTGGTACCTGGTGCTAGTTTGATATCGGAGAAGAGTTATCTCGTGCTGGGGTACATGACGTGCGATTGCGTCCTCGCTGCCCACCAGCAGAAGCGCGGCTCGAGTGAGCCGACCATCTCGCACAAGATTGAGTCCGGCCAGCAGTTCTTCATCTTCGCGATCTGCGAGCGCGGCCAGATTGGGTTGTTGACGAAGCAGACGTCTCGCTTCGTCCAAAGCTCGCCTGCTCAGACAGTCGCCGGACATGTCTGTCACCGGTACGGCGGTCAGGTCGACTTCGCCAGACTCGGACACTATTTGGGCCAGTCTGCTTCCGGTTAGAGGCACACACGCGTTGCCGATTCTGATCGTCGCTTTGCCAGCCGAGGTCGTATGTGGAGGCATTCCCTTTGGCACGTGCATGACCAGGAGCCGACCTTCCGGCACGACCAATTCGTCTGTGTCGATAAGGATGCTGGGGTCGGTTGAGTCGTAGATCGAGCGCTGAAGGAAGGAGGTCGAAAGGCTCCCAATCCCGGCGATGGCGTTATTGCGCCCCAGTACTCGGTCCCGGATGCCAAAGACAACTGCCCCTCCGCGATGATTCGCCAAGCAGACAGCCGCGTCGGCCGCCCATCTGGCAAGCTCCTCAGGGTCGCGAGGGGGGCTCTTGAACTCGAGCGTCTCGCTTTCGATCCGGTCGGCAGGTTCGGAATCAAGCCGCTCCAGCTGCTCGAGTACGGTGTCGGTTGCCCATCGCACGCCCCATCAATAATACTGCATTACTTATTGCTTCTATTATTCATTAATCGGCTTCAAGGCATTCATTTCTAGCCCATAGGCAAGCCCCATCCGAGCTCGGTCCAGCTGCCAGGTACCGACTGCGCTGCCAGAGGCAACTACCAGCGAAGGCCCGGCGCCATCTGCTCGAACGTCGGGTTGGAACGATCGCGACTCGACACGACCGGGTCGTCGGCCGGCCAGGGAATCGCGAGCGCGGGGTCGTCGAAGGCGATGCCGCGCTCGGTCGCGGAGTCGTAGTAGTTGGAGACCTTGTAGGTGACGTCGGCAATCTCGCTCGTCACGCAGAAGCCGTGCGCAAAGCCGGCCGGCACAAACAGCTGGCGGTGGTTGTCGTCGGTGAGCGCGACCGCCTCCCACTCACCGAAGGTCGCAGAGTCCTTGCGCAAGTCGAGAGCCACGTCGTAGATCGCGCCCCGCGCGGTGCGCACGAGCTTCGCCTGGCCAGGCGCGATCTGGAAGTGCAGCCCGCGCACCGCGCCGCGACCCGAGCGCGAGTGGTTGTCCTGCACGAACTCGACGTCGATCCCGAGCTTCGCGTACTCGTCCCGGCGATACGTCTCCAAGAAGAAGCCGCGATCGTCCCCGAACGAGGTCGGCTCCACCAACACCAGTCCGTCGAGCCTCGTTTCCAGCCGGCGACAGCGTTGTTCGCTCACGACCTCAGCTTCTGCCCGTATTGACGTTCGTAGTAGTCGCGATAGTCGCTCGAGCGGACCGGCTCCCACCACCACGCGTTCTCGCGATACCACTGCACCGTTTCGCGCAGGCCCGTCTCGAACTGGATCTGTGCCTCCCAGCCGAGCCCGATCGTCCGCTCCGAGGCCAGCGAGTAACGACGATCGTGGCCCGGGCGGTCGGTCACGAATTCGATCAGCGACTCGTCGGCCCCTGCCAGCTCGACGATCTTGCGCACGACCTCGATGTTGGACAGCTCGTCGGGCCCGCCGATGTTGTAGGTCTCGGCGGCTCGCCCATCGCGCAGCACCAGTTCGAGCGCGCGGCAGTGATCGGACACATGCAGCCAGTTGCGCACCTGCATCCCGTCCCCATAGACGGGCAGAGGGTCACCGTGCAGGGCGTTGAGCACGCAGAGCGGGATCAGCTTCTCGGGATACTGGTAGGGGCCGTAGTTGTTCGAAGCGCGGCAGACGAGCGCATCGACCCCGTAGGTGCGGCAGTACGCGGCGACCAGCAGGTCGCCACCGGCTTTGGAGGCGGAGTAGGGGGAGGAGGGATCGAGCGCACTGGCCTCGCTGAACGAGCCCTGCTCGATCGATCCGTAGACCTCGTCAGTCGATACCTGCAGGTAGCGGCCGACACCCAGTTCGCGCGCCTGCTCGAGCAGCACGTAAGTCCCGTAGATGTCGGTCTGAATGAAGTGCCCCGGCTCGTCGATCGAGCGATCGACGTGCGACTCGGCCGCGAAGTTCACCACCGCGTCGCAGCCTTCCATCGCGGAGCGGACGGATTCCGAATCGCAGATGTCGCCCTGCACGAAACTGCAGCGCCCGGCGTCGATCAGGTCCTGGATCGTCTCCACGCGCCCCGCGTAGGTGAGCTTGTCGAGCACCACCACCTCGTCGGCGGGGGTCGCGGCCAGTATGTGGCGCGCGAAGTTCGAGCCGATGAATCCGGCGCCGCCGGTCACCAGCGTCTTCATCGGAGTGCCCTCACGCCGCGGTCCTCGCACGATCGGCCAGGTAGGTGGTCAACCCCTCGTGCCAGTCGGGCAGCAGGATCGGATGCTCACGTTCGGTGCCCAGCACCGAGTAGGCGGGGCGCTTGGCCTTGCGCGGCACCATGTCGGTCGTGGCCGCCATAACGCGACAGTCGAGCTTCGCTGCGCGGAAGATCTCGATCGCGAACTCGTACCAGGAACACTCGCCCGCGGCCGCGATGTGGTGGGTGCCGTACATGTCCCCGTCGAGCAGTCGCAGGATTGCCTCTGCCAGATGGCCGGTGTAGGTCGGACATCCGACCTGGTCCATGACCACAAGCACCTCACCAAGTTCGGTTGCCAGCGAAAGCATCGTCTCGACGAAGTTGTGTCCGCCCACGCCGAAAAGCCACGACGTGCGTACGACGAAGTGCGCGGGATTCTCTTGCGCGGTCGCGATCTCGCCCGCGAGCTTGGAGCGTCCGTACTCGGATTGCGGATCGGCCTCGTCCGATTCGATGTAAGGCTCGCCGTGACTGCCGTCGAACACGTAGTCGGTCGAGGGAAGAACGACCGGCACACGCAGCGCAGCCGCGGCCGCGGCTACGTTGCGGGCGCCGTCGCGGTTGACCGCCATCGCACCCTCGGGATCGTCCTCTGCTCCGTCCACGTCGGTCCAGGCGGCGCAGTTCACTACCGCGTGCGGATAGCGCTCGACGAATGCGGCCTCGACCGCCTTCGCGTCGCGGATGTCGAGCTCCTCGTGCGTGACCGGGAGCACCTCGTGGTTCATCAGTCGCGTCGCCCGCACGACGTCGCTGCCGAGCATCCCTTCCGCGCCTGTTACGAGCACTCTCACCGGCTACTCAGTGGATCTCGATGTCGGCGTTGTCGCCCACCATGAAACGGTACGCCCTCGGCTTCGAGTTCGACCGTTCGAGCTTGACGTTGCGCCCGATCAGGCTCGCCTCCATGCGACCGCCGAGGTCGCGGATGCTCGAGCCCTCGAGCACGATCGAGTGCTCGACCTCGGAACGCTCGATCACGACGTCGCGGTCGATCGCGGAATAGGGACCGATGTAGGCGTCGCTGATGCGCGCTCCTGCGCCGATGATCGCCGGGCCGCGCACCGTCGAGCGTTCCAGGCGCGCTCCCGGCTCGACTATCACGCGACCTTCCACCTGCGAGTCGATCAGCTCGCCGTCCATTCTTGGATCGAGGTCCTCGAGTATCAATCTGTTCGCCTCGAGCACGTCCTCGAGCTGGCCGGTGTCCTTCCACCAGCCCTTGACCGTGTGCGACTCGACCCGTCTGCCCTCGTCGACCAAGAACTGGATCGCGTCGGTGATCTCCAGCTCGCCACGCTCCGAAGGCTCGATCGCGCGCGCGGCCTCGAAGATCGCGGGCGTAAACATGTACACGCCGACCAGCGCGAAGTTGGACGGCGGCTGCTTCGGCTTTTCGACCAGGCGCACGACGCGACCGCCGTCCAGCTCGGCGACGCCGTAGTGCTCGGGGTCATCGACCTCGGTGAGCAGGATCAGCGCGTCCGGTTGCGAACGCTTGAACGTTTCGACCAACTCGCCGATGCCGTCCTTGAGCAGGTTGTCGCCGAGGTACATGACGAACGGCGACTCGTCGAGAAACGGCTCGGCGGTCAACACGGCGTGGGCCAGACCCTTGGGCTCGTGCTGCTCGATATAGGTGATCCGGATCCCGAACTCGGACCCGTCGCCTACCGCTTCGCGAATTGCGTCCCCGGTCTCGGGAGCGATGATCACTCCGACCTGCGAGATGCCGGCCTCGGCCATCGCCTCGAGCCCGTAGAACAGCACAGGCTTGTTGGCGATCGGGACGAGTTGCTTCGCGCTGGTGTGGGTGATCGGGCGCAGGCGCGTGCCCTTGCCGCCGGACAGCACCAGCCCCTTGAGCTCGGCCACTAGTACGTCCCGCCGAGCTTCGAGTGGTCCCAGCTCGTGGTCTCGCTGACGCGAAACCGGATCGCAACGCGCTTCGCGGCCTGGGCGCGCAGTGCGTCGCGGGTCGCCGCGTCGACCTCGGTGCCTCCCTGGTACTTGGCGAACAGCTCCTCCGCGACTGGCGCCACCTCGTCCAGCTCGCGGTGGATCTCGGCGTGCGTCTTGAGCATTACCCCGCGCAGCTCCTGGTACTCGTTGCCCGTCTCGATCATCAAGGTGGCACGGTCGTCGCGTTCGAGGTTACGCACCTTCTGCGAGGCGGCGTAGGTGTAGATCCACGGCTCGCCGTCGCGCATCACGTACCAAAGTGCCATCACATGCGGCCATCCGTCGCGCCCGTTCGTGCTCACGCTGACCACGCGCTCGCTCGCGAGAAAGGCGCCCAGCTCGGGCTCGGACATCTTGATCTGGTCGCGCTTGCGTGCCACTCGTGAATCGATCAGCCGGGGTCGAGTCGCAAGTGTCTTGCGCTCCCGGCCGCGCGCAGTTCCTGCTCGTCGGCGTAGACCGGGTTGGTGCGCCCGTCGAGCCACGCGCCGATCTTGTCGTCGTAGTGCCGTGACCCCGGTTGACCGGACTGCCCAGTCGTGATCTGCCAGCGCGAGCGTTGCGGGTCGTCGATGTCGGCGAGCATCCGGTACACGGGCCCCCAGGTTCCCTTGAAGGGCTCGGTCGGCAGATAGCCGATTTGAGTAACCGTCTCGCTCGCGCCGCCGGCCTCTACGGTGCGGTTGAAGATTCGTCGCAGGATCGCGTTGGCGCTGCCAAAGGGGTGCGTGAACTCGACCTTGTGGATCTGCCCCCAGCGCCACTTGTCGGAGTTCGGGCCGTAGCGCCCGGAAAGCAGGTCGAGCGCTCTCGACAGACACTCCAGTGCCACGTCGTTCCACTCCCTTCCCTGCGGATGTTGATCGGTGGCGAACCACGCTGGGTCGCCCTCGTCCCACATCTCGAGCAGGCGGGTGCTGAAGCGCCACGGGGAGGAGATCACTTCGAACAGCTCCACCTCGGAACGATTCATGTACTGACCGCGCAGCCGCTCGTCGCGGATCGCCGCCTCCGCCACGGCCTCTGCGAACACCACGGTGAACGCGCTGTAGATACTGCCGGCGATCGAGTCGACGTCGAGCACCCCGTCCCAGCTCTTGAGTCGCTCGATCGCGCGAATCTCGCGCTGAGTGGTCGCCTGTAGGCGTGAGAGGCGGTGCACCGTCTCGATCCCGGGGTACGAGTAGAAGTCGATCTGCATTCGCTCGAAGTCGTCGAGCGAATGTCGCTCACGCTCGCCGAGCATGTCCTCGATGCGCTGGGCGCGGTAGCCCGTCATCCACTCCGAAGTGATGTGGTGCGGGTAGTCGTCGTCGACGATGCGGTTGTTGGCGGTCACGAGAAATCCCTGCGGCGGGTTGACGTGGCTCGGAAGCTCGTCGTAGGGGATCGTGCCAACCCACTCGTAGTCGCCGGTCCACCCCGGCTTGGGGAGGTCGGGAGACCCGCCCTCGCGGATCGGCAGCTTGCCGAGCAGCTTGTAGCCGATGTTGCCGTCGCGGTCGGCCCACAGCATGTTGAGCGCCGGCGCCGTGTGATGCGCCCCCGCCTCCAGCAGCTCGTCGCCGTTGCGGGCGTAGAAGACCTCATGGCCGGCGTCGGTCAGCAGCGGGTGCTGGAGGCCGGTCCAGGACAGCGCAAGCGGCTGCTCGTCGTGTGCGCCGAGCGAGTCGTTGACGATCGGCCCGTGGTGCGTGATCGTGACGTCGAGCACTTCGGGCTTTGAGCGTCCCTTGACGCGGATCTCCTCGCGCACGATCTCGGCCTCGCGCCAGCCTCCGTCGAACTCGTACAGGCGCGGGTCGTCCTCGTTGAAGCGCTCGACGAACAGATCCTGGACGTCGCCCATCACGTTCGTGTAGCCCCACGCACAGTGTTCGGTCTGGGCGTAGGCCGGGAAGGGATTGGTCGGAAGCGTCGCACCGCGTGCGCGAAAGTCGTTGCACGCGAGGTCGACGTGGTACCAGAGGTCAGGGATCGTGAGCGTCAGGTGCGGATCGCACGCCAGCAACGGCCTGCCGGTCACCGACCGCTCGCCCGACACGACCCAGTTGTTGGAGCCCGTCGCGTGCATCGTCAACCCAAGCTCCTCTTTCACCTTTTCGATCTGGTGCGCGAGGTTGGAGCCCTGACCGGTGTACGGACTGCCGGGCGTCGTGATGATCGGTGTGCCGCGCGGGTACTGCGGCTCGAGCTGCGCGGCGCGCTCCGCGCCGGCGTCGCGCACGAGTTGAGCGCGGTGCAGCTCCATCTCCCAGTTGGTCGAGAGCCCGAACGCCATCAGCTTCGACGCGGCGAGCAGATCGACGGTGCGCCACGGTTCGGGCTCGATGCGCAGTATCTGGAACTCGAGCGGCAGCGCGCTGCTCGAGTCGATCGCCGCGTTGATTCCCGAGCAGTAGGCCTCGCAGAGATCGCGCAGCTTCCCGGACATCTCGCGGTCCTCGCGCTCGGCGGCGCGGCGCATGCCGAGCGTGCGCATCAGCCGGTCGACGGCGAGCCCGTCCGGCCCGCTGAACTCGGAGATACGCCCCGCGGTCGCGCGTCGGAAGAACTCGAGCTGCCAGAGGCGATCTTGCCCATGCACGAAGCCGACGCCGAAGAACAGGTCCTGGACACCGCGCGTGCGGATGTGCGGCACGCCGTGACGATCGCGAAGGATGTTGACCGGTGCGTCGATGCCGCCGACGCGCAGGCGGCCGCGGGCGCGAGGCAACGGGCGCTTGAAGAGTTGGTACCAGGCGAGCGCCCCACCCAGAGCGGCCGCCGCAGCGCCGGCCACGCCGGTCGGCAGCGCGCGGATCTTGATCGTCGGGCCCATCGTTGACCTGATTCTGGCAGGCCGACCGTCAGGGCGGCTTCAGATCGGGCCGGCGGGACGGCTACGCGGCGGTCTTGACCTTCGCCCGGCTGCGCCCGGCGAGCTTCTTGGCCGCCTCGAACACCGCCTCGCGGGCGTCGACCGGGTCCAGCACCACTGCGTCGCCCGCCTCTTTGAGGATCTCTCGCACCAGCCAGTCGAGCCCCGCGAACGGCAGCTCGACAACCACCGCGCCGTCGGCGAGGTCCTCGACGACCGCGCGGCGTTCGCGCGCCCAGCGCGCTCGCTCGGGCGATATCCATACCCGGGCCACTCTGGAAGCGGAAACCTCGCCGGTCTGGGGCCAGCCCTCGATGTCGGCGGTCGGATCGACCTCGGGGCGCCGCTCGAAGCTCTTGCGCGTCAACTTCGCCTTCTTGATCCGATCGAGCCGGAAGTGGCGGGTGTCGTCGCGATCGAGGTCGTAGCTGAACACGTACCAGCCTTCGCGTCCGTTGATCAGCGCGTAGGGCTCGACGCGGCGCTCGGTGAACTCGTCCTCGTTCTGCTTGTAGTACTCGAGCTCGAGCACGCGCCGCTCGGCGATCGCCTTGTTGATCGTGTGCGCGACCGCCGAATCGTCGGTCGTCGTGTGCGCTATCTGAAGACCCTCCTGCGCGGGATCCTGCCCAAGCTCGGCCACGATCTTCGCGCGTGCGGAGGTCAGTGAGCCTTCGGGCAGGTGATCGCCGAGCAGGTCGATTGCGGCCACCAGCGCCTTCGCCTCCAGTGGCAGCAGCCGTGCCGGCCGCGCGAAGTTGTCGCTGTAGGGCTCGGGATCGACGTCGATTTCGTCGCCCTGGATCTCCGCATACAACACGTAGCTGCCGCCGCCGAAGTTGACGACGTTGAGCACGTCGAGGTCCTCGCGCAGCTCCTCGTCGGTGAGCTGGAGCCGCTCGCGCACCTCGTCCACACGTGGCCTGCGTCCCTCGCGCGCGGACTGGATCAGGATGCCGGCGAGCGCGACCAGTCGAGCGAAGCGCTCCGGGCGGATCGGAGTGTCGCTGATCCCGTTCGCGTCCTCGGCGACTTGGCCGTTGGACGACTCGGCTGCGGGGACGGGAACCGGGGGGGTGACCGGCTCGGCCACGAAGGCGGGCACGTCGGCCTCGTGGCGTTCGAGCACCAGCGTGACGCGCTCGGCCGCCTCGTTGGCCAACTCACGCGGCCCGACGATGCGCGCATTCTCACCCAGGCCCAGCACCCAGGCGATCAGGTGGCGCGTCTGGGCGTAGTCGGTTACGAGTACCACGCCCGGCCCGGGCACCCGCGCCGAGCCCGCGCGCCACTGGCTGCCGGCCTCGGCCACGGGCTCGAGTTTGCCGTGTCTCCCGAAGTCGCGTTCGATCAGCCACGCGATGCGCTCGGAGATCCACACCTTCGCGGTGGCGACCGGCTCGCCGAGCTGCCAGTCGGTCCGCTGCGCATAGCTCCACGGGTCGAAATCCTCCGGTGGCGAGAAATCGTGCTCCGCCTTGCTCGCGTAGGAGACCTTGTCGCGGATGCGTGAGAGACGGAAAACGCGCACGGCGTCACGTTCATGAGAGTGGCCGACCAGGTAGAACTGCCCGCCCTGAAAGAGCAAGTGGTAGGGATCGACCTTGCGCTTGGCCTCCTCGTCGCGCTCGATCGAGTAGTAGCCGAACTCGATCGTCTTGCGGCGCGAGATCGCGGTTTCGACCTTGGCGAGCCTGTGCGACAGCTCGCGTCCGCCGGCGGAGGCGGTGACCGCGACTGCGACCGAACGTTGCTCGGCCGCGCCGAAAGGCGACGGGCGCCCCCATGAGATCTGTTGCAGCGCCAGCCGCAGCGGTTCGGCGTAGGCGAAGCGGCCGTCGAGCAGCACGAGCGCCGTCTGCAGCGCCGCCAGCTCGGAGTCGTCGAACTGGATCTCCGGCAGGTAGAAGTTCTCGGCAGGGAGTGTGTACAGCTCGGCCTCGAAGTAGCCCTCGGGCGGCTTCTCGACCTTGAGCGAGATCCCGAGCTGGTCCAGCTCGGCGCGATCGGCGTAGAAACGGCGCGCGAACGCGTCGTCGTTCATCTCGCTGTACCCCTCGACGTCCTGCTTGATTTCGAGCGCCGAAACCGGTCGCCGTTCCGCCATCAGGAACGAAATCAGCGAAAGCTGGCGTATGAGCTTCTCAGTGTCCTTTGCCATGCAGAAACAAGCGGCACCGGGCCGGCGACGGGGGCGACGGCAGCGCATTGCAAAGCATAGTCACTGGTCCCGCTCGGCTTCGGAACAGGCTGCGCAAGATCGCGCAAATTGGGGTATTCAAATGACGCGTGAGTGGCGCTTACTCGCCCGACGCGGCGGGCAGCTCCTGCTCGCCTTGCGCAGCGTCGTCCCGCGAGGCGAAGTACGCGAACCCCTCCAGCGCCCGGTCGAACGCCGACCAGCTCTCGCCTTCGGCGAGGCCCTTCTGGAGGCGATCGAAGCTGCCGAGCTTGCCGCCGAGGTTGTCGATCATGTGGACCAGCCAGGCTTCGCGCGTCATCGGCACGACCGGGCTGCCGTTGGCGAGCGCGCCGTGGTGCGAGAGCACGATGTGCAGCAGCGCTCGCGCGAGGCTCCAGGAGAAGCCGTCGATCTGCTCGATCCGGCGACGAACCATGTAGTAGCCGAGCGGGATCTCGCCGAGCAGCCGCCCGTCGTCGGTCAGGTCGATCGCGCCCCCTTCGGTCGCGTAGGCCTCGATCTTGCCGATGTCATGGATCAGCGCTCCGGTAACTGCGAGGTCACGGTCGATCGCCCCGAAGGAAGCCGAGATCGCGCTGACGGCTTGTCCCACCGAGAGCGTGTGCTCGAGCAGGCCGTGCGGGTAGGCCTCGTGGTAGAACTTCGCGGCCGGTGCGGCGCGGAACCGCTGCCAGACCTCGGAGCGCTCGCCGAACAGCTCGTCGAGCAGCGCGTGCAGGTGGGGATTGCGCACGGTCTCGACCAGCCGGCGCAGATCCGCCTCGAGTTGATCGACCCCTGTTGCCGGTCCACTGATCAGGTCGGTCGGGCTGTACTCGCCCTCGCCGGCGACATCGAGCGACTGGATCGTCAATTGCGGCCCATAGCGCTGATCCACGCTGTACCTGCCGTGGACGCGCACGGCGTTTCCGGGCTGCGCCAGCTCGAAGGCCGCCTCGGCGTCGTTCCAGCAGACGCCGGCGAGGTTGCCGGTGGAATCGCCGAGGCCGATGCGAGCGTAAGCCTCGCCGTTGCGCTTGGTGGCGAGTTTGCGCTCGCGAACCATGAACACGGCATCGACCGCCTGTCCGTCGGTGAGGTCGCGCACGAATGCCTTCCCGGACGCCTCCATAGTGCCAGAAGCCGCTCCAGAATGGGGAAAACTACCGTTGTTGGTGCGCTCACTCAAGGGCCGAAGACGATAGAGGGACGAGCGGACGCACATCGCCCGCGCGCTCCCTGCTACAAAGGTTCGCGTGCCGGATCGATCGACGACCATGCCCTCCACCGAGCGCCCGTTGCCCGCCGACACGCCTATCTGCGTGCTCGCCAAGGTCGGCGAGGCGTCGTTGAAAGGACGCAATCGCCGGGAGTTCCTCAATGCCCTGCGCGCCAATCTGCGGTCTGCGCTCGCCGGCGTCGATGCGCGCGTGACGAGTGGGGGGTCGGTCGTGATGATTGCCGTGCCGGACGAGCGCGCGGCGGGGGAGGCTGCGTCACGGCTCGGGCGCGTGTTCGGCTTTGCTACCGGGTCGATCTGCCTGCGCTGCGAGCGTGACTCAGAAACGATCGCCGAAACGGCGATGGCCACGATCTCGCGCCGGCGGCCGCGCACGTTTGCGGTGCGAGTGCGGCGTCGAGACAAGACCTTTCCCAAGACCTCGAGCGACCTCGAGCGCGAGATAGGCACGGCGATCCAGCAGCGCGTCGATCTGCCGGTCGATCTCTCGAACCCCGATCTGAAGTTGCGTGTCGAGCTGGACACCAGCGCGGCGTTCGTGCACGTCGAGCAGATCGACTGCGTGGGTGGCCTGCCTGTCGGCACCAGCGGGCGCGCGGTCTCGCTGCTGTCGGGCGGGATCGACTCGCCGGTGGCGTCGTTGCTGGCGATGAAGCGTGGACTCGCGGTCGAATACGTGCACTTCAGCGGGGAGCCGTACCTCGAACCGGCGGCGACGGCGAAGGCCGAAGCACAGGCAAGAGTGCTGAACGGCTTCCAGGCGCGCAAGCCGGGCGCGATCTGGGTCGTGCCATTCGGCAACCAGCAGCGGATGCTCTCGGCGGTGTCGCCGGGGCCCAACCGGATCGTTCTGTACAGACGTCAGATGGCGCGCATCGCCGGTGTGGTTGCGGAGCGCGTCGGTGCCAAGGCGATCGTCACGGGCGACTCGCTGGGCCAGGTCTCCTCCCAGACCCTGCACAACATGACCGTGACCGAGGAGGCGTCGGAGCTGCCCGTGCTGCGCCCGCTGCTCACTTGGGACAAGAGCGAGGTGATGGGAAAGGCCGCTGCGCTTGGCATCCTGGCGCTCTCTGAGCTGCCTGCCGAGGACGCCTGCCCGCTGTTCGCCGGCGACAAGCAGCGTACGGCGGTGCCGCGCTCGGAGCTGCTCGACTCCGAAGCAAGGCTGGACCTCGACGCGCTCGCCGAGCAGGCCGCGGACAGCGCGCGCCGCGTCGAGCCGGGCGTGTTCCTCGATCGGCTCGAACGCGAGTCGCGCGCCGCTTAGATGCTCGCCACCTGGCGCTCATTGGAGCCGCACACACGGCGCTGGGTCTTCTGGCAGTTCGTCGTCATAGCGGCCGCGGTCAACGCCGTGCTGAGCGCGCTGATCGCCTGGCTGCTGACGCTCCAGCAGAGCAGCGTCGAGTTCGCGGGCGTTCCGCTTGTCGATCACACGACCGTGCTGGTGGACTCGCTCTCGACCCTCTTCGTGCTGCCGTTCCTGACCACACTGATCGTGACGACGATCGTGCGGCACGAGGCCCAGCACGGCGAGCTGGTCGCGCCGGCCGGATCGATCGCGATCGACCACTCGGGTTCGCTGCCGCGCCGGGCGTTGAAGATGGGGGCGGGATGCTTTGCCGTGTTGGCCTTGCCGGTGGTGGTCGTGCTGCTCGCAGCCGGAGCGCCCGACATGACCGTCGGCGAGTTCGTGCTCTACAAGGCGATCTTCGGTGCGCTCTACGGGCTGCCCGTGACGCCTGCCGTCGCGCTCACTTGTCTTGCAGCTTCAGCGCGGCCGAGTTGATGCAGTAGCGCTGGCCGGTCGGCTGCGGCCCGTCGGGAAAGACGTGACCGAGATGGGCGCCGCATTTGGAACACATCACCTCGGTGCGGGTCATACCGAGGCTTCGGTCATCCTCCTCGGCGACGTTGTCCTCATCGACCGGCTTGTAGAAGCTCGGCCAACCGGTGCCCGAGTCGAACTTGGTATCGGAATCGAACAGCGGCTCGCCGCAGCACACGCAACGGTAGGTGCCATCCTCCTTGCAGTCCCAGTACTCGCCCGCGAACGCGGGCTCGGTTCCCTTCTCGCGTGTGACCTCGTACTGCTCGGGAGTGAGCTGTTCGCGCCACTCTCCGTCTGATTTATCCAGCTTGGGCATTCGCTCGGCTCCTTGGAGGACCTGATCAGGAATCGGACCGTGCCGGCGAGCACGGCCCAGTGGCGAGGGCCGGAATCGAACCGGCGACACCATGATTTTCAGTCATGTGCTCTACCGACTGAGCTACCTCGCCCGCGAAGCACCCCATGCTAACGGCCTCGCCCGCCACCGGATGGCACGACGGGTGCCTGCCACTACCATGGAAGCACGGCTATGAGCAGGCGAATCGCAATCGTGACCGGCCTCTTGGCGCTGCTCTGCGTGGCGCCTGCGACCGCGCGCGCGGATCTCGCTCTGCGTCCTCCGGGAGCCAAGCTGCCACTCGGCAACGAGCGGCTCTCCGACGAGCGCACGGTGACGCGCAGCGCGCACACGAACCTGCGCTCGAAGATCTACGCGGACCCCGCACTCGATGGGCGGGTGGTCGGTCGCCTGCGCTTCCAGACGGAGGACGGGCCGCCCGAGGTCTATCTGGCGCTTCAGAGTCATGTCGACGCAGCGGGGCAGATCTGGATAAGGATCCGGATCCCCGCGCGTCCCAACGGCCAGAAGGGCTGGGTGAGACGCGAGGCGCTCGGGTCATTTTCGATCTCGCGCGTTCACTTGATCGTCAACCGCCGCACGTTGCGGGCCAAGCTCTTGAAGGCGGGCAAGCTGGTCTTCAGCACCCGCGTTGGTGTCGGCAAGGCGAGCACGCCGACTCCCGCTGGGCGCTTCTACGCTCGCGAGAAGCTCGAGTCGCTCGAGGGCGGAACCATCTACGGCCCGTGGGCGATCGGCACCAGCGCCTATTCGAGTATCAGCGACTGGCCCGGCGGCGGCGTGGTCGGGATTCACGGGACTAATCAGCCGCAGCTGATCCCCGGTCGTCCGTCGCATGGCTGTATCCGCATGCCGAATCGCAAGATCAGGCGGCTGGTGAAGCTGATGCCCGTTGGGACTCCGATCCGGATCAAGTAAAGGGAATATGGGCCGACTCGCGCTACGCGGCTGACGCCGCTTGCGCGATCGGGAGCGCTGTTGCCTGGCGAATAGCGAAAGACCCCGCCTGGGCGGGGCCTTTCGTCAGCTAACAGAGCTCCCGGTTTTCGCGCCTAAGCGAAGACCGGAATATGCCCTAGCCGGTGAACTTCGGCTTGGCCTTCGCGCAACGCACGATCGAGAAGCGCTTCGTGACCGGCTTGGCCGCCGTTGCGCTGGTGAACGTGATGCGCGCTGTGACCCGGTGTGCCCCGGACTTCAGCGAGCGGATCGTGACCGAGGTGCTGTCGCCCTTGGCACGCTTGATGCGCTTGCCGTCGAGCGAGTAGGTCACGCTGCTGATGCCCTTTCCGCGCACGCGGATCGTCGCGCTCTTGCGAACGCAACCGCGCGGACCCGAGATCTTCGCCGTGGCCGCAGCCTTGACCTTGGCCGCAGCCACCGCCCCGGCCGGCGTGACCGGTGCGGGCGGCGTGTAGATCTTCTCGTAGGCGCCGATGTCGCAGATGTCCTTCTGCGGGCGCGTCACGTCACGCTGGTCGGTGCCCGGGCAGCCGGTGTTGTCGGCCGTGTCGAGCGCCGGGCTGCCCTCGAGCAGCTCGCGCGTGTCGGTCTGGCCGGTGTTGTTCTGCAGCGCTCCCAGCTTCGGGTCGGCGTTCTGCCGGTCGCCTCCCGCCGTGAAGCCGCACGAGGTGTCGCTCTCGAGGTTGTGGCCGTTGGACACTGGCAGCCCCTGGAGGAAGTTGCAGTTGTCCGTGCCGTCGGTTGCCCGTTCGTGCCCGAGGTCCACGATCAGCGGGTTTCCGGTCTCCACGTTGTCGGCGACGATCGTGTTCTTGAACGCCAAGTCCCAGGCGGTGTATGAGTGGATGCCGCCGCCCTCGCCGGCCGTGTTGTTGCTCACGGTCAGATTGAGCAGGGTCGAGCTGGGCTCGATCGGCTCGATCGGCTCGGTTACTGTGGTCCCGTTGAGGTACAGGGCATGCGCGATCCCGCCGCCGTAGCTGTAGCCCTCGGGACCCTGCGTGGCCGTGCCGGGCCCCGGCGTCGCCGCCTGGTGCTGGGCGAGGTTGTCGCTGACCGTCACGTTCGTGAGGTCGATCGGCACGGCCTGGGAGTGGATGCCGCCTCCGGCCGCGAGGTCGGTGTGCTCGCCGCCGACGGTGTTGCCTGCGATCAGCGAGCTGCGGATCGTCAGGCTGCCCGGGCCCTCTTCGCCGCGAGTTGCGAACGGGCCTTGGCGGTAGCCTTCGGCGCTAATGCCACCGCCGAACACGTACAAGTCGGAATCCGCAACATTGTTGGTCACGGCGACGTGATCGAGCGTCAGATCGCTGCTGATGCTCTTGATTCCACCGCCGTTTTGGTTCTCCTTGAGTCCGTTGGTCACTGTGAGCTGCGAGATCGCGACCGTCGAGTACCTGACCTTGAACACGCGGTTGAGGTCGTTGCCGTCCACGATCGTGTCGCGCGCACCCGCGCCGGTAATCGTCATGTCCTCGTCCACGTAGATCTGTCCGAGGGTCAGCACGTACGTGCCGGCCGGCACGTTGACGGTGCTTCCGGGGTCGAGCTCCGCGGCGTCGACCGCCTCTCTGATCGAGCAGCCGGTACCGACCGCGTCACAGGCGCCGTCGCTCTCGTCCTGCTGGGTGGTGACGTCGTAGACGCCGGCCCAGGCGATACCCGCCTGACCAATTGCCAAGAAAGCCATCAATGCGGTGGCGACCACGACTGCGAGCGCCAGCCGGCGTGAAACAAAGCTCATGCTGCTACCTCCTTGTCAGAGCGTCCCCGCCCGGACTCGTAATCCACAGAACAGACCCGTATATCCAACCAGGTTTGGCCGGGGATTGCGCGGAAAGTTGTCGAGGGGCTAGCTGGAGCGGTCCCAGGCGCGTAGCGCCGGCAGCGGGTCGATCGCCTTGCCGCCGGCAAACCAGGGACCGCGCCAGATTTCGAAATGCAGATGCGGTCCCGTCGAGTGGCCGGTGCTGCCGACATTCGCGATGCGCTCGCCGGTGGTGACGCGGTCGCCCTTTCCGACCCGCAGGCCCTCCGATTGCAGGTGCATGAAGACGTAGTCGAAGTCCTCGCCACGGGCGTCGAGCACCAGGTAGTTGCCGGCTCCCGCTGGGTCGTAGCCGCGCGCGGCGATCGTTGCGGCGCGGGGCGCGACCACGGGCGTACCCTCGGTGGCTGGTAGGTCCTGCCCCTGGTGGACGTGGCCCTCTCGGCCGGCGCCGAATCGCGCGCCGTCGCCGCCGTAGCCGTGCGGGCCGGCGACCGGGAAGCGGTGAGTCTGGTACACGATCGCGGGCGCACGCGAGCTGGCGCTGTGCCGCCGGCGTAGCGAGTTGCCGGCGCGGTCGCGCGCGAACACCCGCACGCGGTAGCGTCCCGGGCGAAGGGCGCGCCCGCCCTCCGTCCCGCGCCAGCGCAGCGTGCGCGTGACGCCGGTCCTGACGCGACCGAGCCTGGCCGTGTAAACCGGCTGCCGCGAGCCGACCCGCACGAAGGCCACGCGCGTTCGCACGTAGGCCGAGCGATCGCGAATCACGAACGCGACCTGCACCGGACGCCCGAACGCGAACAGGCTCCGGCGTGAGACGGAGAGGCGTGTCAGGGTGGGCCGCGCGTGGTCGGGCGCCTTGTAACTGTGCCCGCCGCTGCCCGGTGCTGGATGCTTCGGGGCACGCGGCGCATCGCCCCCGGAGGGCGGCAGGTCGGCGCCACCCGTCCCGGCCGCCGCCTGGCCGGCGCAGACGACGGCCAGTACCCCTGCCGCAAGTAGTAGCGATTTCCACAGCATGCTTGGCTCTAACATCGGTCGTCGGCCAGGCTTGCGCCGCCCTGGAGCGCTGCGAGCGCGTTTGCAGATTCTTCCCTCCTGCCGGGCGCGACGGCGGCAGGGCTCAGGTCGGTTCGGCCTCCAGCATCTCGCCCATCAAGCCGATCGCACCGGCCTTCGACAGCGACTCGTTGAGATTGCCGCACTTGGGCGACTGCACGCACGACGGGCAACCCGACTCGCACGGACATTCGGCGACGAGCCGCCGCGCGTCGGCGACCAGCTGCTCGAAGCGCTCGTAGCCACGTTTCGTTATTCCGACGCCGCCCGGATGCCCGTCGTACAGAAAGATCGTCGGGCACCCGGTCTGGTGATGGCGGTTGATCGACAGGCCGCCGATGTCCCAGCGGTCGCACATAGCGATCAGTGGCAGAACCGCGATCTGTGCGTGCTCGGAGGCGTGCAAGGCGCCGAGCAGCTCGTTGAGCGGCACGTCCTCGAATCGCCGCTCGTCGAACTCGTACCAAAGCGCCTGCGTGACGAAGTTCTGCTCGGGCAGGTCGAGCGAGTGCGTGTCGATCACACCATGATCGCGCAATCGCTTGCGCTGGTACGCGATCACCTGCTCGCTCACAGATACGACGCCGAAGCTCAGCTGCACGCCGAGCGCCGACCGCTGCTCCCGCGCCGATTCGATGAAGGTCTCGCTCACGACCTTGGGCTGCGTGTAGTAGTCGCCCTGGGCCTCGGACACGATCACGTGGCGCGCATCGGTGTCGAGCTGCTCCACTTCGTACGAGTCGCCGAGGTGTAGGTAGATCGCGCCGGGGTGCGCGGTCGCGAACACGCGCTCGGCTTCGACGAAGCCGAGCACCTCGCCGTCCCCGGCGCCGATCACGGTGAAGCTGTCGGTCGATGCGGAGCGCAGCGAGATTCGCGCAGCCGGAAACCCGGGCCCGCGCGGTGCGTAGCTTTCGCCGTGCTTACGAAGCTCACCGGCCGAGACGAGCCGGTCGGCGTACAGCTCGAACGAATTGCCCAGCGTTTCCCGGTCGCCCAGCTCGAGCGGTGCTTCGTATGCGGCGGCGAGCAGGTGACGCATGTAGATCCGCTCCGAGCTGTGGTCGAGGATCGCGGCCTCGACCGGCCGATCGAGGAACTCTTCCGGGTGACGGCAGAAGAACTGGTCGAGCCCGTCCTCGCCGGCGACGTAGATCGCGAGGCCACTGCGGTCGCGGCGGCCCGCGCGACCCCACTGCTGACGCAGGCTGGCGACCGTTCCCGGGAAGGTGACCGAGATCGCGGCGTCGAGCTGTCCGATGTCGATCCCCAGCTCGAGTGCGCTGGTCGCCACGACGCCGGACAACTCGCCACCCGCCAGTCGCCGCTCGATCTCGCGCCGCTGCTCGGGTGTGTAGCCGGCGCGGTAGGGGGCTATCTCCGCGCGTGGACCTGGGGTGCCGGCGAGACGCTCCGAGGCGAACCTGTAGATCAGCTCGGCTCCCTTGCGCGAGCGGGCGAAGCAGATCGTGCGCGTTCCGGACGCGACCAGGTCGGCGAACAGCGCGGCGGACTCGCTCAACGCCGAGGCGCGGCGGCCCGTGCCCGGATCGAGCAGCGGAGGGTTGCACATCACCAGCTCGCGCTCGGAGTGCGGCGCGCCACTGCGGTCGACCAGCCCGAAGTCCAGCCCGGTCAATTCGCGCGCCAGCTCGAGCGGGTTCGCGATCGTCGCCGAAGCGAGCACGAAGCGTGGCTCGGTGCCGTATGCGCGAGCCATTCGCCGGAGCCGCCGCAGCACGTTGCCGACGTGTGAGCCGAACACGCCTCGGTACACGTGGGCCTCGTCAACGACGACCAGCGCGAGGTTGGAGAGGAAGTCCCCCCAGCCATCGTGGTTGGGCAGGATGCCCACGTGCAGCATGTCGGGGTTCGTCAGGACCAGGTTCGAGCGCTTGCGGATCGCGCCGCGCTCGGGCTTGGGCGTGTCGCCGTCGTAGATTGCGTGACGCAGCGCGGGCAATCCCAGCTTGCCCATCGCCCGGGCCTGGTCCTGCGCGAGCGCCTTGGTCGGGTACAGGTACAGCGCCCGCGCCCGAGGGGCGGTGCAGAGCATGTGCAGGACGGGAAGGTTGAAGCACAGCGACTTGCCGCTGGCGGTTCCGGTGGTCACGATCGTGTGGCCGCGCCTCATCACGCTCTCCCACGCGTCGGCCTGGTGCGAGTACAGCTCCGCGATGCCCGTCCGCTCCAGTGCCGCACGCACGTCCGGATGCAGCTCGTCGGGAATCGGCGCGATGACCGCGCGCTGCGCGGCCTCGGTGGTGCGCGCGACCAGGCGCTCGTCCTCGCCTGCGAGCAAGTGCGCCAAAGCACGTGCCCAGGGCTGTCGCTGCTCCTCTACTAGGGTCTGTGTCCTCTCCAGCGCCATGACGATCTCTCAGCATACGACGCAGCCGAGTGAGGCAAGCGAGTGGTTCGCGCGTCGAACCTACCGCCGAGAGCAGTTCGCCGACGCGGGCGCACTGGCTGCTCGCAAGGCGCAGCTGGGGTTGTCGCTGACGGTCGTGCTGCCGGCTCGCGAGGTGGCGTCCACGGTGGGAGAGATCGTCGACGGGATACGTGACCTCAACGAGCGCGCCCCGTTGGTCGATCAGGTCGCGGTCGTCGATGCCGGATCGGCCGATGGCAGCGCCGACGTTGCGCGTGAGCACGGCGCGGAGGTCTATCAGCAGGACGAGCTGCTGCCCGACTTCGGCCCGGCGATCGGAAAGGGCGACGCGATGTGGCGGGCGCTCTCGATCGCCCGGGGTGACCTGGTCGCCTACCTCGACTCCGACACGACCGATTTCGACGCACGCTTTGTGTGCGGGCTGCTGGGGCCGATGCTCGACGATCCGGAGGTGCGATTCGTAAAGGGGGCCTACTCGCGTCCCTTCAGATCGCCCGACGGGGAGGTGCTCGACGATGCCGGGCGCGTGACGGAGCTGACAGCCAAGCCGCTGTTCAGCCTGTTCTTCCCCGAGTTGTGCGGATTCGGCCAGCCGCTCTCGGGCGAGATCGCCGCACCGCGCTCACTGCTTGCGTCGATCCCGTTCTGCACCGGTTACGCGGTCGAGGCGGCGATGATGATCGACGTGCTGCGCGCAGTCGGGCTGGACGCGATGGCGCAGGTCGAGCTGGGGACCAGGCACAACCGCTACCAGCCGCTGTTCGCCCTCGGTGCGATGGCGTACGCGGTTCTGCGTGGCGTGCTGGCGCGGTTGGGGCCCGAGGGCGCGATCGGGCGCGACCTCGACGAGCTGCACTCCTACGCCCATGCGATCTGCTCTGTGGAGGGAACCCAATTCGTCAGCGACGATGTTGAGGTCGTCGAGCGACCGCCGTTCGCGGAGCTGGACGCGTGAGCCTGCGCTGCGTCTATACGGACCTGGACGGCACGATGCTCGGCGCGGACGCGTCGCTGCTGCGCGATGCCCAAGGCAACTTCTCCCTGCTCGCGGTTCGCGCGCTCGAGGCCTGCCATCGCGCCGATGTCGAGGTCGTGATCAAGTCGGGCCGGCGCAGGCCGCAGGTCGCCGAGGATGCGCGCCTGATCGGCCAGCGGTCCTACATATATGAGCTGGGGTGCGGGGTCGTTGACGGCTTGGAGGAAGAGCTGTTCGTGGCGCCGTTTGCGAGCAACGCGGACACGAGCGTGCACGACCAGATCGAGTCGTCCGGTGTCGTCGCGCTGCTGTTCGAGCATTTCCCCGGCAGCATCGAGTACCACGCTCCATGGCATCGCAACCGGCAGTTCACGCATCTGCTGCGCGGCAGCATCGATCTTGCGGAGGCGCACGACCTGATGGCGCAGCACGGGCACACGGGAGTGCGACTGGTGGACAACGGCGTCACCGGCCGCAGATCCGAGTCGCTCGACGTGGACGGGCTGATCCACGTCTATCACTTGATTCCGGCGTCGGCCGGGAAAGGGAACGCGATCTCGGCGCACATGACGATGCGCGGCTACGCACCTGCGGAATGCATCGCGATCGGCGACTCACGCGGCGACGTCGAATCGGCCGACGCGGTCGGGCGCTTCTTTCTCGTCGCCAACGGCGTCGAGCGCGATCCCGAAATCGCCTCAGCGATCGGCGGTCGCGACAACGTCACGATCACCGACGAGGCGATGACGGCCGGCTTCTATGAGGCGGTTGTTCGCGGTTTGGCGGAGGGGTGAGGGCAAATAGGGCGGATCCTGTCGCAGAATTCGCGTAATCATGGCTAGAATTATGACAGTATGACTGCTACCATGACAGTATGCACCAGCTAACCCTGCGAATCGGCGACGAGCTAGCCGACAATCTTCGACTGGAGGCGAAAAAGCGTGGGAAGAGCGTCAACGCGCTGGTGGCGACGGTGCTGTCGGCGCTTCTCGATCCGGCTCTCGAGGGCGACGAGTTCGAGCGTCTCCGCGCACGCCTGGAGCGGGCGGGACTGCTGGCTGACGCTGGGCCCAGACGCGGCGCTCGTGCTCCATCGGAGAAACAACTCGCCCAGGCGCGAAGGGTGGCCGGCTCCGGGAAGAATCTCTCCGAGTACGTGAGTGAGGGCCGGGACTGAGCGTCTTTGCCGACTCGTCGGCGATCGTCAAACTGTACGCCGACGAATCCGACAGCAGTACGGTGAGATCGTTCGGCGGACTCGCGGTGTCGGCCCTGGCCCGGGTCGAGGTCCCCTCCGCGCTGTGGCGCAAGCACCGTGACGGGGGTTTGGACACGCAACACGTATCGAGTCTGGTGCGAGCCTTCGAGTTCGACTACTCGGGCTTGGAGGAGGCAAGGGTGCGTTACGCGGTGATCGAGATGAGCGCTCCAGTTCTCGAAGAGGCCGCCGCGCAGGTCGTGTCGGGAGAATTGAGGACCCTCGATGCGCTCCAGCTTGCGAGTGCGATCGTCGCCAGGCGAGCAGATTTGGAATGCGACACCTTCGTTTGCTTCGACTCCTCCCTACGCAAGGCAGCTGCCCTGGCTGGATTCACGGTGGTGCCGTAGGTCGCTACGACATCCGCTTGCCCAGCCGCCTTGCAGCGTGCTCGACGTCGTCGGCGTTCGACTCCTGGAGGGGCAACGCGGCGGGCTCGACGTCGATGTTCATCAGCCGATGATCGAACGCTCCGAGGTCGTCGTGGCCGACCACCGCGTAGCAGGGCACACCGCTCTGGCGGCAACGTGTCCCGACCTCGAACACCGCCTTGCCGTCCAGGGTTTGGCGGTCGAGACGACCTTCGCCGGTGACGACGGCGTAGGAGCCGAGCATGCGCGAGTTGAAGTCGGCCTCGTCGAGCAGCAGTGCGGCGCCGGGCTCGAGTCTGGCATCCGCGAACGCCCACAGGCCACCCGCGATGCCGCCGCCGGCGCCGGCCAGCGGCTCGTCAGAAGGATCGCGCTTCGTCGAGCGCCGCGCCAGGGCGGCCCACTCGCGCAGGCCTTCCTCGAGCAGCTCGACCTCCTGCGGTTGCGCTCCTTTTTGAGGAGCGAACACCCGAGCCGCGCCGTCGGGCCCGCACATGGGGTTGCGCACGTCGCAGGCGACAACGATCTTCACTCCGCGTAGCCGCTTGCGCAGGGCGCGCAGGTCGGCCTTCGCCTCGGTAAAGCGCGCGCCGAGCGCTTCCAGCGCGCCACGGCCGCCGTCGGTCGTGGCGCTGCCGCCGGCCGCGACGATCAACACGCGCGCGCCGGCATCGATCGCCGCGGCGATCAGCTCGCCCGTCCCGCGGGTCGATGCCGCGAGCGCATCGCGCTCTTCGGGCGCGAGCCGCCACAGCCCCGAGGCCTGGGCGACCTCGACGATCGCACTCTTGCCGCCGTCGAGAAGCCCGAACGCGGCCGTTACGGGGCGGCCGAGCGGATCGGTCACCTGAGCCGGCAGGGTGTCGCCGTCACGCGCGTGCACGAGCATGTCCATGCTGCCCTCGCCGCCGTCGGCGATCGGTTGCAGCTCGACCGGCTCGAGGCCCGCGCTCATCAGGCCGCGGCCGATCGCGACCGCGACCTCGCCGGCCGGCAGCGTGCCCTTGAACTTGTCCGGCGCGACCAGGACCGGGCGTCGTGCCGCCGCCGTCACGTCACCTCCGGGGCGCCGAGGTCGCGCCCAGGATGCGACGCAACATCGCGTCCGCCAACTTCGGGGACGCGCCGTGAGCGGCGCCGAGCACGCGCGTCAGCGGCGGCACGAACACGGACGACTTGTCCTGCTCGATTGCCGAAACGATCGAATCCGCGACCCGATCGGGCGGGATTGCGGATTCGGGGCGGTACCAGTCGGGCATGCGCCCGTGCGCGCGATCGTCGTCGTGCAGGTGCGTTTCGACCTCGCCCGGATACACGCCGGTCACGCTGACCCCGGTGCCCGACAGCTCGTGCCGCAGCGCTTCCAGGAAGCCGCGCTGCGCGAACTTGGTCGCCCCGTACACGGCTGCCCACGGGAACGAGCGGTGGCCGGCAGCGGAGGACACGATCACGATCGATCCCTCCGCGCGGTCGAGCATCTGCGGAAGCGCGGCCATCACCGCGTACACGGTGCCGAGCCAGTTGACCTTCGTCATGCGCTCCGCTTCCTCGACGGGCATCTCGCGAACCGGCCCGTACCAGGCGACTCCGGCGTTGGCGACCAGCAGATCGATGCCGCCGGCCTCGTCCATGAACCGCTCGATTGCCCGCTCGACCTGCTCGCGCTCGCCGACATCTGCGGGCAACGCGATCGCCTTCGCGCCGTTCGCTTCGAGATCGGCCGCCAGCCGGTCCAGCTCGTCGGCGCCGCGGGCGACCAGCCCGACGGTGCATAGCCTTGCCGCCAGGGCTTGCGCCAGCGCGCGTCCGATGCCACGCGACGCGCCGGTGACGAGCACCCTGGTGTGTGGCCCGACCTCCACGCGACGCAGGATAGAGAAAGGGCCCCGCTCGCGGGGCCCTTTCGAGTAATGCTCAGAGCTCCCGGTTTTCGCGTCTAAGCGAAAACCGTAATATGTTCTCTCAGCCGGTGAACTTCGGCTTGGCCGCCTTGCGCGCGCAGCGCTGGAAGCTGAACCGCTTGGTGGTCGGCTTCGCCGCGCTGGCGGCGCTGAAGCGCACCCTCGCGGTCAGCCGGTGCACACCCGAGCGCAGCTTGCGAACCGACGCCTTGACCGAGAACGGGCTCTTGGAGTCCGTCTTCCTCCTCTTGCCGTCGATCGAGAAAACGACGTTCTTGATCTCCTTGCCGGTGACCCTCGCGGAGATCGTTCTACGCACGCAACTGCGCTTGGCGCCGCGCAGGCTCGCGCTGGCCTTCGGCTTGGCGGCGGAGGCGGACTGGGCGGACGCCTTGCATCCATTCGGGTTGCAGATGCGGACGTCCGACAGCACCGGACTCGACCCATCGGCCTCGGGGCTGAGCGTTATGCGGACCTGGATGAAACGCCCGGGCAGCGAGAACGCGCCTCCGTTCGAGATCGCGCTGAACTGCTGCCCCCCAAGGCCGGCCTCTGTGTCCGACGCTCTGGCCTCTACCGCGATCTGAGTTCCCCTGCCCTGGGGCTCGGTGTTCCAGATCACCTTGTTCCAACTCGTACCCGCGGCACCACCGTCCTGGATCACGGTCCAGGTTCCCTGCTGCGTGGTCCTCAGCAACACGTTGCCGGTCATGTCGCTGTAGTTGTAGGGGCTCGCACCCGGTAGGGGGACCGTCAGGTCCACCGCGCCAATAGGCGTCACGGCGTCGGCTCCGATCGGCCCCGCGTTGGGATCGATGCGGCTGGCGTCGCTGGAGTTGATGTTCGCGGTCCAGATCTTCCCTGCCGCATCGACCGCGACGCCGGTGCTGCCGGTGCCGGACGGGCTGACGTTGCCAATGAAGGTGCCGTCGTTGAGCAGGTGGCCCACCGTGCAGCCACCGCCGCAGAACAGGGACGAACTGACCCACACGTCATCGTTGTTGCCAACCACCAGACCTTGGGCGTTGCTAGCACCGTGAGCGAAGGGCCCGGCGACAGTGTTGCCGTCTGGGCTTACTTTTCGCACTTGGGGTCCGAGCTCCCCGGCCCAGACGTTGTCGCCGCTGTCGACCGCGAGTCCGTAGACCGGGACGTTGAGGCACTGCGGGTTGCTGGCGTCGAAGGGTGCGTCGGGATCCCAGCGGAGGAGACCGGACGAGCCGCCGTTGGCCGACCAGATCACGCCGTTGCCGTCGATCACGCCGCCGTAGCCACCGCAGCCATTGAACGTCGGCCCGACACCCTCGGTGCGGATGACGTTGCCGGTCGCGCCGTCGACAAGACGAAAGATCCGATCGCCGCCCGAACTGTAGCTCGAGAACCAAACGTTCCCGTCCGCGTCGGCGGTCACGTGACGCAGGTCGGTGGCCGGCGCGAAGTTGCCTACGTAGTGCAGTATGCACTCGTCCTGCGCGTTCGAGACGTCAGAGGAGGCTGCATTGCCACCTCCCGGCCAGGGCAGCACGTCGCCGTAGCCGCTGGAGGTCTCGATCGTCCCGTTTCCGTTGCGATCGACGCACTGGTTGGCTTCCTCCAGCCCGACATGGATCGCCGAGCTCTGGCAGCGGTTGCCGGCCCAGGCGCTGCCGTCGAGCGCCACCGTCGTTCGCGACGTGTTGTTACAGTTGTCGCCGTCTGAGCTCGAGGAGTACTCACCGAGAATCGCGCCGGTCACCGTGTCGATCTTCACGATCGTGCCACGTGCCGACAGGGCTATCCAGATGAACGGGAACGTGCTCGTCTCCGTGTTGAGCTGGAGCTGGTTGTTGTTCGGCGCGTCGTGGTTGACGTTGACGAGCGTGCCCTGGTCGAACTGCCCGTCGAGCGTGTACGTGACATCGGTGCCGGACACTGCCGCGTTGCCGACGCTGATGGCCGCGACCATGGTCAGAAACATTGCGGCCGCTGCTACGACGAGTGCAAGCCGCCGCGGGCCAAGAATTGCAGGCATGGAGTCCTCCTAGTACTCGCTCCCTCTAATTCGTAGTCCGTTACAGGCCTCCTGCCTTCGCCGT
>JBBDJG010000009.1:0-38522 GCA_040880005.1 Solirubrobacterales bacterium | reverse complement strand
GTTCGTCGCGCAGGGCGAGTTTCCGGTCAAACGTTTATGGGAGGCGCACTAGCTTTAAAGAGGGGGCGGGCGGCTGCGGCATCAGGGGTCTGCGACTCCTCGCGCGGCTCTTGGGCGGCGGTTCCTCGCGCGGGTGACGGGGCACCGTTGTCTTTCACGGAGATGTCTCGACGGGAAAGACAATGTGCCCCGGCAGGACCCGCGCGCCTTGCCGACAGGACACGCCCGCCAATACCTAGAGCCCGTACGACCGCCCGATCACCTCGAGCATGATCTCGTCCGTGCCGGCGCCGATCCGGTTCAGCCGCATGTCCCGCCAAGCCCGCTCGATGCCGTACTCCTTCATGTAGCCGTAGCCGCCATGGATCTGCAGGCAGTCGTCGATCACCTCGAAGCCGATCCGCGACGCATACAACTTCGCCATCGAGATCTCGCGCACCGGGTACTCGCCGTTCTGCACACGCCATGCGGTGTTGTAAACCGTCTGCCGCGCGGTCTCGATCTTGGTCGCCATTTCGGCAAATTTGTGCCGGATCGCCTGGAACTTGCCGATCGGGCGCCCGAAGGCATTGCGCTCCTGCGCGTACTCGAGCGTCTTGTTGAACACACGCTGCGCACCCGCAACCGCGCCCGCCGCACCGATCATCCGCTCTCCCTGAAGCTCCCACATGATGTGATAGAAGCCCTTGCCGATCTCGCCGCAGATGTTCTCGTGCGGCACGCGCACGTCCTCGAACGTCAACTCCGCCGTGTCGGACGCGTGCATGCCCAGCTTGACCAGCTTCTTGGAGACGCCGTAGCCGGGCGAGTCGGTGTCGACCACGAACAGAGTGAAGCCGTCATAGCCCGCCTCGGTGTCGGTCTTCGTCACCAGCACGATGAAGTCGGACCGCACGCCGTTGGTGATGAAGATCTTCGAGCCGTTGATCACCCACTCGTCGCCGTCGCGCACGGCGCGGGTGCGAATGCCCGCGACGTCCGAGCCGGCTCCCGGCTCGGTGATGCCCAGCGACGAGATCTTCTGCCCCTGGATCGATGGAACCAGGTAACGCTGCTTGAGGTCCTCGGTGCCGAACTTGAGGATTGGCGGCGTCGCCATGTCGGTGTGCACCGCGATGCCCATCGCCAGGCCGCCGCAGTTCGCGTGCGCCATCGACTCGGCGCGCACGAGCGACATGAAGTAGTCGCCGCCCTGGCCGCCGTACTCCTCCGGGAAGTGGATGCCGAGAAACCCGAGCTCGCCCATGCGCTGGAAGACCGAGTCGGGAAAGCCGTTCTCCTCCCACTCGTCGGCGTGGGGAGCCAGCTCCTTGTCGCAGAAGCTGGTGATCGACTCGCGCAGCGCCTCGTGCTCGTCGGTAAAGCAGAAGTGTCTCGATGCTGAAGAGAAATCGGGCTTGATCTCGGATGTGGCGGTGGCCATGAAATGTCCTCCAGTGCTTGACGGCGTGCCTGAAACCTACAAGAATGAAGGAACAAAGTAAACAGTAGGACTTCTTACTTTCTACTGATCAGGCTGGTTGGCGGCGCTGCGGCGGTGTCGATAGCGTCCGCCGGAACAGTGAGGAGGAGATTTGCCCGACTACGAGCAGCTTCTGTACGAGGTCGAAGACGGCGTCGCGACCGTGACGCTGAATCGGCCCGAGCAGCGCAACGCCCTCTCGGCACAGATGCTGTCGGAGTTGAACGACGCGCTGCATCAGATCAAGCACGACAACGCCGTGCGTGCGATGGTGCTCACCGGGGCCGGCGACAAGGTTTTCTGTGCTGGCGCCGACCTGGGCGGCTTCGCCGCCGACGTGCCGCTCGTGCACAAGCACTTCGGCTCGGACCAGTTCGTCGGCTTCTTCAGGTCGATGACCGACCTGGGCAAGCCGTCGCTATGCGCGGCCAACGGCCACGTACTGGCGGGCGGCATGGGCCTGGCCCTTTCCTGCGACCTGTTGATCGCCAAGCAGGGCGCCACGTTCGGTACACCCGAGATCAACGTCGGCGCGTTCCCCTTCATGATCATGGCGATCATCTATCGCAACGTGCCGCGCAAGAAGGTCAACGAGATGATGTTGCTCGGCGAGCGCATATCGGCCGAGCTGGCAGTGGACTACGGACTCGCCAACAAGGTCGTGCCGGCCGAGCAGTTCGACGAGGCTGTCGACGAGTGGGCGACGAAGCTCGCGTCCAAGAGCCCGGTGCTGATGCGCCTCGGGCATGATGCCATGTACCGTCAGCAGGACATGGCCTTCGCCGACGCGCTCGAGTACCTGCGCTCGCAGCTCTCGCTGGCGATGTCAACCGAGGACATCCTCGAGGGCGTACAGGCATTCTTCGAGAAGCGTGAACCGCAGTGGAAAGGACGTTGACCGTGGCAAAGGAAACCAAAGCGGCGAAGGACGAGAAGACGGCCGAGCCGAACGGCACCAAGGCAGCAGCCGAGGAGTCCGCGAAGGCAGCCAAGCCCGACCCCGTACGCGAGAAGCAGGTCGCCAAGGTCAAGGAGGTCGGCGCGGCCCCCGACAACACACTGCACCCCGCGGAGACGCCGAAGGCGCCGCTGACCGAGCATGGCGAGTCGAGCGGGCTCAAGCACCTGGTCGACGACCTTCACGCGCGACGTGAAAAGGCCAAGCTGGGAGGTGGTTCGGAGAAGGTCGAGGCGCAGCACGGCAAGGGCAAGCTGACCGCGCGCGAGCGGGTGGACTTGCTGATCGACCGCGGCACATTTGTTGAGATCGGCATCCACGGCCGTCCGCATTTCTCCCAGCGATCGATGGAGGGTAGGCAGGCGCCGGCCGACGGTGTCATCACCGGCTGGGGCGAGATCGACGGCCGCCGGGTCGCGGTCGCCGCCTACGACTTCACGGTGATGGCCGGCTCTATGGGCATGACCGGCGAGTTGAAGGTGACTCGCCTGCGCGAGACCGCGCTCAAGCAGCGGATGCCGTTCGTGTGGCTGCTCGACTCGGCCGGCGCGCGCATCCAGGAGGCGGTGGGGTCGCTGTTCGCCGGCTCAGGCCACCTGTTCCGCGAGGAGGTGACGATGTCGGGCGTCGTACCGCTCGTTGCCGCGCTGATGGGCCCATGTGCCGCCGGCACGGCCTACATCCCAGGCCTGGCCGATTTCGTCCCGATGGTCTCGGGCCAGGGCTCGATGGCACTCGCAGGCGCTCCTCTGGTGGAGGCGGTTACGGGTGAGAAGGTCACACAAGAAGAACTGGGTGGTGCGAAAGTCCACTGCAGAAAAAGCGGAGTCGGTGACCTTGAGGTCACCGATGATGTTCAGTGCGTCGCGGCGATCAAGCAGTATCTCTCGTACTTCCCGGCCAACTGCGAGCAGAAGCCGCCGATAGCCGAGAGCAAGGATCCCACCGATCGGATGGACGAGGACCTGCTCGACATCGTGCCCGAATCGCCGCGGCATCCCTACGACATGTATGAGGTGATTAAGCGGATCGTCGATGACGGCGAGTACTTCGACCTCAAGCCCAAGTGGGCCAAGACGATCATCACTTGCTTCGCTCGCATGGGCGGGCGCCCGGTCGGGATCGTCGCCAACCAGCCCAAGCAGCTCGCGGGGATCCTCGAGAACGACTCGGCCGACAAGGCGGCGCGCTTCATCAACCTATGCGATGCATTCGGCATCCCGCTCGTGTTCCTTCAGGACGTGCCGGGCTTCATGGTCGGGTCCAAGGTCGAGCACGAGGGCATCATTCGCCACGGCGCCAAGATGCTGTACGCGGTTTCCCGCGCGACGGTTCCGAAGATCACCGTCGTGATACGCAAGGCCTACGGTGCCGGCTACTACGTGATGTGCGGCAAGGCCTACGAGCCGGACCTGATCGTTGGCTGGCCGTCGTCCGAGATCTCGGTGATGGGTGCCGAAGGCGCCGTCAACATCATCTTCCGCAAGCAGATCGAGCAGTCTGAGAACCCGGAGGAAACGCGCGCACAGCTGGTGGCGAACTTCAAAGAGATCATCGATCCCTACATCGCCGCCGGCAACGACATGGTTGACGACATCATCGATCCGCGCGAGACGCGCCCAACGATCATCCGGGGACTCGAGATGTCGGAGGGCAAACGCATCGCGCGGCCTTGGAAAAAGCACGGCGTGATGCCGGTCTGAGAGGGAGCAGCGAATGAGCCGTTTCGAGAACCCGGCGATTATCACCTGTGCGATCTCGGGCGTGATCGCAAACAAGGAGCAGTGCGCAGCGATCCCCTACACGCCGGAGGAGTACGCGGCCGAGGCGCGGCGGATCGTGGATGAGGGTGGAGCGATGATTCACATCCACGCGCGAAAGCCCGACGGCACGCCCTCATACGAGGTCGAGGACTTCCGCAACATCACCGAGGCGATCCTGGCCGAAGTCGGTGACGTCGTGATCAACTACTCGACCGGCGCGATCGGCATCCCGATCGAGAAGCGCATCGAGTACCTGCGCGAGCTGCGCCCGGACGTGGCCGCGCTCAACATGGGCTCGATGAACTACGCGAAGTACTCCAAGCGGCGCAAGGACTTCGTCTTCCAGGCCGTGTTCGAGAATTCGTTCGAGACGATCATCACCTTCGTCAAGGAGATGAATGCACTGGGCATCCGCCCCGAGCACGAGTGCTTCGACTCCGGCCACGTTGCCAATCTCGACCCGTTGATCGACATGGGTCTGCTGTCAGAGCCCTTGCAGATCTCGGCCGTGATGGGTGTCAACGGCGGCATCCGCGCAAACGCCAAGAACGTGCAGCACATGGCCGACCAGATTCCCGGCGGTGCACACGGACCCAACAACTGGGGCCTGATCGGGATCTCGCGCAAGCAGTGGATGCTCGGCGCCGCCTCGCTCACCTACGGCGGCAACTTCCGCGTCGGCCTCGAGGACAACTTCTACCTTCCCGGCGGCGAGATGGCACGCTCCAACGGCGACCTGGTCGGCAAGGCGAGGCAGATGATTGAAGACATCGGCCGCAAGCCGGCGACGGTCGAAGAGGCACGGCAGTTGCTTGGAGTTCCCAAGCGGGCGAGAGCCGCAGCATGATCACTCGGACCGCGAGGCGCGCGGGTCCTGTCGACGGCGCATTGTCTTCCGGTTCGAGACATCTCACCGGAAGACAACGACGCCGCGCCACCCGCGCGAGCAGCGTGTGCGACTGAGTCCCGTGCCCGGTCCACTCGAAGGGCTCAAGGTGCTGGATCTGACCCGGCTGTTGCCCGGCCCCTTCTGCACGCTCTTGCTTGCCGATCTCGGCGCCGAGGTGCTGAAAGTAGAGGACCCGAATGGGGGGGACTACATCAGGTGGATGCCGCCGTACTACGGCGGCGACGCCGAGCGTGCCAACGGGACGGCGTCGGCGTACTTCCTGGCGCTGAATCGCAACAAGAAGTCGCTCAAGCTCGACCTTCGCCACCCCGAGGGGCGCGAGGTGCTGCTCAAGCTGGCCGAGAGCTACGACGTCGTTGTGGAGAGTTTCAGACCTGGTGTCATGGACAAGCTGCGCGTTGGATACGAGGCGCTGCGGAAGCGCAATCCGAAGCTGGTCTATTGCGCGATCTCGGGTTACGGGCAGGACGGGCCGCTGCGCGATCGTGCCGGGCACGACACCAACTACTTGGCGCTTGCGGGGCTGCTCGGCCTGACCGGTCGCCGCGACGGCCCGCCGATCCAATCCGCGGGGCAGATCGCCGACCTCGGCGGCGGCGGCATGATGGCAGCCGTCGCGATCCTTGCAGCTCTGCACGGTCGCGAAAGCACAGGCGAGGGCCGGTTCATCGACATCTCGATGACGGATGGCTCGCTGTCGTGGCTCGCGATGGTGGTCGCGCGCCACTTCTGCGAAGGCACGGTTCCACATCGTGGGGACCCAGAGTTGGCGGGCGGCATTCTCTGCTACTTCCTCTACGAGACCAAGGACGGCAAGTGGGTATCGCTGGGAGCGCTCGAGCCCAAGTTCTGGCACGCGTGGTGCGAAGGGGTGGGGCGCGAGGACCTGAAGGAAAAGCAGTTCGAGCATCCGACCTCGGACGCCGGCCAGGATGTGGCACGCCTGTTCGCGCAGCGCACGCGCGACGAGTGGAGCGCGTTCGCGGCCGAGCACGACTGTTGCCTGGAGCCGATCCTGAATCTCGATGAAGCACTGTCCTCCGAGCTGTTCGTAAAGCGCGCGATGATCGGCGAGCTGGATCAGCCGGGCATCGGAAAGATCCGGCAGATCGCGTCCCCGATCCGGTTTGGCGAAGGGCGACCGGGCGATCCGCGCCCGGCGCCGGCGCTGGGCGAGCAGGTCGAGGAGGTGCTGGCGGCCGCGGGCTACGACGGCGAGCGGATCGCCGCTTTGCGCGCCGAGGGTGTCATATGAGTGCTCAACCGCATCCGCGCGAGACCGCGCACGATCGCGGCGACCTGCTGCGTATGCGTGAGCTGGCGCAGGAAGCGGGTGTCCCGGCCGCGACGATCAAACACTACCTGCGCGAGGGCCTGCTGCCGGAGCCGATCAAGACGGCTCCCAACATGGCCTACTACCCGCGCGAGTTCGTCGAGCGTGTGAAGCTGATCAAGCAGCTCCAGGAGGAGCGCTTCCTGCCGCTCAAGGTGATCAAGGAGATTCTCGAGCAGGGTGAGGGACAGGGCGGAGCGCAGCGCCTGCGGGCGTTGATCGACTTGGAGGACCGTGTGCTCGAACGGGTCATGTCCGGTCAGGACTCGCAAGGCATGACGGATGCGGAGGTGCGCGATGCGTACGACCTGCCCGACGAGGTGATGGAGCGGCTCGAACGGCTCGAAGTGCTCACCCCGACGACCACGAAGCGCGGCGGCAAGCGCTTTGGGCCCGAGGACGTGCAGATCGTCGCGGCGATCGGTCGCATGCGCTCGTCGGGCTATTCCGAGCGACTCGGCTTCACGGTCTATGACGCGCTGATCTACAAGCGACACCTCGAAGCGCTCGTTCACGAAGAGATCGGCGTGATGATGGAGCGACTCGCGGGTGAGATGGACACCGAAGAAGCGGCCGACTTGCTCGAACGCGCGATCGACCCGATTCGCGAGCTGGTCGCCGCGATGCGCGCCAAGCTGCTGATATCGGAGCTTCAGGCCAGGCGGGCTGCGCAGCGCCAGTCGTAGGCGCGCGCGCCTATAATCGCCAGCGGTTTGATTGGCGAGTCAATCGACTCGTTACCAGGTGAGGAGACAGCTCTTGCGGGCAGCCGCGATACAGCTCAACTCGGGCGCCGACAAGAAAAAAAATCTCGGGCTTGCGGAGCGACTCGCGCGCGAGGCCGCTCGGTCCAAGGCGGAGCTGGTCGTGCTGCCGGAGAAGTTCAACCTGATCGGTGACCCCGAGCGACTGCGAGCCGGCGCCGAGCGGATCGACGGGCCAACCGCCACGTGGGCGGCCGGGATCTCGCGCGAGCTGGGCATCTGGCTGCTCGCCGGCAGCTTCGCCGAGCTGGTCTCCGAGGACGAGTTGCTGCGCAACACCTCGCTGCTGTTCGGCCCCGACGGAGAGTTGCATGCGTCCTATCGCAAGATCCACATGTTCGATGTCGAGGTCGAGGGCAAGCAGTACCGCGAGTCGGCCACGGAGGCTCCCGGCACGGAGATCGTGCTCGCCGGCGCCGGTGATCTACCACTTGGCATGTCGGTCTGTTACGACCTGCGCTTCCCCGAGCTGTACAGGATCCTGGCGGTGAGGGGTGCGCGCGCGTTCGCGCTGCCGGCAGCCTTCACCGTGCCGACGGGGCAGGCCCACTGGGAGGTGCTGATCCGGGCTCGGGCGATCGAAAACCAGGCGTTCGTGATCGCGGCCGGCCAGGTCGGTGCCCATCCGGACGGCTTCGAGAGCTACGGCCACTCGGTGATCGTCGACCCTTGGGGGGTCGTGCTCGCGAGCTGCTCCACGGAAGAGCAGGCGGTGATCGCCGATCTCGACCTCGCCGAGCAGGATCGCGTGAGGGAGCGTCTGCCCTCGCTCGCCAACCGGCGGCCCGACAAGTATCTTTGGTCGGCCGTCGCCGGGGCGGCAGCGTGAGCCCCAAGAAGACCACCAAGGCCGCCACCGCGGTTGACAAGCGCCGGGTGATCCTCGATGCGGCGATCCGCGTGTTCGCGCGCGACGGCTTTCACGGCTGTCGCGTGTCGGATATTGCCAACGAGGCCAACGTCGCCTACGGGCTCGTCTATCACTACTTCTCCTCCAAGGACGAGGTGTTGGACACGCTGTTCAGCGAGCGTTGGACTCTTCTGCTCGCGGCGATCGAGCAGGAGGACGCAAGGGAAGCTCCCGTGCGCGAGAAGCTGCGCGCGGTCGCCTCGTTCATCATCGACTCTTACAGCAACGACCCCGACCTGATGAAGGTGATCATCGTCGAGGTCACCCGCGCCGCCAATACCTTCGGTCGAGCCCATCTGGCCGAGATTCGCCGCGCCTACCAGGGCATCGCCACGATCGTTGAGAGCGCGCAGCGCGAAGGCACGTTTCGTGAGGACGTCTCGGCCGAGTTTGCCAGCCTGTTCTTCTACGGTGCGATCGAGCAGCTGCTGACCGGATGGATCTTCGACGAGATCCCGAAGAGCCGGGAGGAGTTCGAGCACGCCAAGGACATGGTGGTCGAGACCGTCTGCGGCGGCCTCGAGGCGCGCATGCCCGAGCACGCCTGAGGGCCCCCGACGGCGCCGATCAGGCGAGCGGCCGATCCTCAGTCGCGGCGGTGCTGGCGACGACGCGGTAACGCTGAAGTGCTATTCCCGCCCAGATGATTTCGACGACTCCGAAGGGCCAAGCGCCAACCAGGAATCCGTACACGCTTGAGAGAAGGCAGCCGAGTGCGAACGCGAGGATGTAGCGGGTATTGCGATATTCGAGCGCATACATCAGCATCATGAAGCTGATTGCGGCGACTCCGTAGGCGGTGAGCACGCGAGTCATTCTGACGCATTGAGAAGAGCCGTCGTGCTCGTCCACAACCAACTGGAGCCGGGCTGTGCCCGGCTCCAGAAGCGACATGCTGCTGTCAGCGCCGGGTCAGCGACGCCTGCCCTTCACGCTGATCGTCGTGGTCGTGGAGAGCTTGGCGCCGGTGATCGGCGTCTCGGTCACCTTGACCTTGTACTTCTGCGTCTTGCCCCTGTTCAGCAGGCTCCTGCTGCTCTTCTTGACCTTCAGCAGGCCCTTGCGGAGCTTCAGAGTGATCCTCGAGGTGCCGGCTGCCGGCAGGGCCGAAACCGTCAACGTGCGACCCGCCACCTTGAAGGACCCTCGGCCGAGCGTCGCGGCGATCGTGCCGCCGGCGCCCTTGCGGAGCCTGCTCTTGCTGAAGGCGAGGCTCTTGGGCAGGAGCACCTCGATCTGCTTCATGTTCGGTGCGTCCGGGTGCTTGGTCGTCTTCAGCGTCATGGTCGGGTTACGGCCCTGGGCTCCGGCGATCGATCCGGTGACCCCGGCTCCGCAGCCGTTCACCTTGGCATCGACCTTGGTCGCCGTCAGAGCGTCGTTCCATCCCACGAAGACGACGTCGGAGCCGATCGCCTTGAACTTCGAGACTGAGTTGTCTTCGAAGCACAGGTCGGAGCGATTCTGAAATACGCCGGTCGTCTTGCCACCGTTCAGAGCGACACTCAACTCCGTAACGGGTAGCTGCGGCGAGTTGGTGGCGACAGACTGGATCTGCTTGTTGTTGATCAGCACGGTCGAGGTCTGGATCTTCACGCGCACCTGGCCCTGGAGGTCGAGCAGCAGCCCTGGGAGCGAGCTGCTCGTCTGCTGGATCAGGTAGACCGGACCGGATAGCGCCGTGGCCAGAAACCGGCTCTTTGCCGTTGCCGTGCCGAATTGCGAGGCGGCCGGACACGAGTTCGAGTCCGCTTGCGCCTGCGAGCACAGGCTGTAGGCGGTGTTGTTCGTGTTGAGCTCGACCGGCAGCGTGATTGCGTTGGCGCGCAGATCGGCGTTTCCCTCCGGGCTGGTGATGGTGATCGCCACCGGCGGGTACTGCTGGATCGCGGTAGCTCCCGTGCTGCCGATCTCGACCGACAGCTTTGGCGTGAACGGAACCGAGCCGCAGCCGGTCGGCGTGAACGCGCTGGTCGAGGTCGAGACCTCGGCGTTGGTGTAGTTGCTCACCTCGGTGCTCGAGGTCGCCGCATCGCACGATGTCGGCATGCGCTGGAAGTTGACGCTCCCCATCGACTGCGCATTGAACGTGATCGTGAGGTTCGTGATCCGCGTCGTTCCCGGGATCGGGGCCAGATCCTCGAGCAGCGATGCGTCGAGACCGTAGTCCGTTGAGCGCAGGTTGAACACGATGTGTGTCTTTGTTCCCGACACGGGGACGTTCCCGAATCGCGCGGCCTCGGTGCCCTGGGGCGCCATGTTGTAGACGTTTCCAGCAACCGTGGCCGGCGTCGAATCGGTGTTGCTCGAGGTCCCGACCTGCGTGTTGGCCGGACAGGCGTTGGCCTGCAAGTCGGACTCGCTGCACTGGGGCAGGTTGGTGTTGACGAGTAGCCCCGGCGGGAAGCGGGTGAGCTGGTTCTTCGCGTCGATGCTGGTGTCGCTGTAGCTCAGGGTCGTTGACTGCGCCACCTGCGTGAACCCGGCCGCCTGCAGCGAGCTGGGCGTGACCGAGTACGACGAGATCGTGGGATCGGCGACGGCGAGCGCCGCCGCCGGCGGGCACACGAGCACGATTGCCGCCACAACCCCGAAGGCCAGCAGCACCCCAGACCCTCCTGAGTCGGCATGGCTTCGCTTGGTCACGGTGATTCCCCCTCTCGCCCCGACCTGACCGACCGGGTGGTAAATGTCGTCAGGGAATGTAACCACCGGCCCGGGGGCGGGCGCCGCTTGGCCGTCCGACCCGCCGCCGGTGCACGCCCCCGACCGCCGGCCGGTAGGATCCCGGCCGTGTCGGAAGATTCCGTACTGATCAAGCGACTGGTGTGGAGCGGCCTGGTGGCGGTTCTCGGCGTCGGAGCTTCGATTGCCGCAAACCGCGTGGCGGGACAGATCTGGCGCCGCGTGTTCGGAGAGGAGCCGCCCGAATGATGGTTCCGGACGAACGTTTGGAAGGTGTCGAGGCCGGCTCGACGCAAGAAACGTCCGAGGCCGACGAGGTCACTGCCGAGTTCGTGTCGGGGATGGAGCAACCCAGCTCCTCCGCGAACGGATATGGCACCCCCGACGAGCCGACTCTTCCCGACAACCCCGAGATAGTCGTCGGCGCGGCGTTTCTAGGCGGGTTCCTGCTCGGCAGGCTGGTGAGGCGCTTTGGAAGCTAGCGGTACGCAGAGCTATCAGGCCAACGGCCACGACGCGGACGGCCAGGCGGCCGACCAGACCCTGGGCGACCTCGTCAACCAGATTTCGGAGAACGCCTCGACTCTGATCCGAGAGGAGATCGAGCTTGCCAGGGCCGAGGTCGAGTTCAAGATCAGGCGACTCGCGCAGGGCGCGGTCGTCGCGATAGCGGCAGGGTTCTTCATTCTGCTTGGGATCATCTTCCTGTTCGAGTTCGGCGCATGGGGGATCAACGAGATCGTTGACAGCATCTGGATCGGCTTCGCCGCCGTCACCGTGCTGCTGTTCGTGCTCGCCGGCCTCGCTGCGCTGATCGCCTACAAGAGCTTCCAGGCCGGTTCGCCACCGATCCCTGACACGGCGATCGAGGAGGCGAAGCTGATTCGCGAGGCGCTCGAGCATCCCGACGTCGAAGCTGCGATGGCCGGGAAGGACGCCCCCGACGAGCCAGAGAGTGACGATCAGCCAGGAAAGGAGAGCTGATGGCAGCGACACGCAACCCCGATGAGATCAAGCTTTCAATCGAGCGCAACCGGCGCGAGCTGGTCAGCTCGGTGGAACAGCTGCGCGGCAAGGTCCGCGAGATGACTGATTGGCGAGCGCAGATCAACCGCAACCGCACCCGAGCCGTTGTCGGCGCCGCCGTGGCCGGGTTCGTCGTCGCCGGCGGCGTTGCCGGCGTCACCTCGCTGCTGTTTCGCCGCCGCCGCGAATAGTTTTGGCGGCCGCCGTCAGGCGGACGCTCCACATGCCGGCGTAGCCGCTGCGGTCCGGGCGCCGCTCTACCCTGCGGTCGATGGGGGCCAACACCATCTCGACGCGCAATATCGTACGCATCGTCCTCATTGCCGTGGCGATCGCTGCGGCGCTCTACTTCATATACCTGATTCGAACCGTAATCGGGTTGATGCTGGTCTCGGTCTTTCTCGCGATCGCACTGGCGCCCGCGGTCGATTTCCTGGATCGTGGGAAGTTCCCGCGCTGGGGGTCGATCATCGTCGTGTATCTGGGCATCATGGCGAGTATTTTCGGGCTCGGCCTGCTGTTGGTGCCGCCGATCGTCAGCGGAGTCAACGACCTCGCTGACAGGCTTCCGGACTACGTCGAGGACCTGAACAAGAACGGGACGTTCCGTGAATACGACGAGAAGTACGACATCGTCGACAGTCTGAGGCAGGAGGCCGACAAGGCGCCCGAGGCGATCGGGGACGCAGCCGGGACGCTGCGCGACGTTACGGTCGGCGTGTTCACACAGCTCGTGCATCTTCTGACCGTGCTCGTGCTGACGTTCATCCTACTGCTCGACGGAAGACGTTTCGTCCAGTGGGTGTTTCGACAACTCCCGCCAAACGGGGAAGAGCGTGCACGCGACGTCGTAGCCCAGATCCATCGCGCGATCGGCGGCTACGTGCTGGGCAACTTCGCCATCAGCGTGTTGGCGGGTTTCATGACCTATGCGGTCCTCAGCATCCTCGACATTCCGTTCGCCCTGCCGCTCGCTGTGGTGATGGCGTTCTTCGACCTGATTCCGTTGGTCGGCGCCACGATCGGCGGCATCCTGATCGCGATCGTCTGCGCGATCGTGGACTTTCCGACCGCCCCGATCGTGTGGTTGATCGTGCTCGTCATCTACCAGCAGGCAGAGAACCATCTGGTGCAGCCGTTCATCTACGGCCGCACGGTGCAGCTACACCCGCTACTGGTGATCGTGTCGATCTTGATCGGAGGGTCGTTGCTGGGTGTGCTCGGCGCACTGCTCGCAATTCCCGCCGGGGCGGTCGTCCAGATCGTGGTCAGGGACTGGTGGATACATCGCTCGCCCACGGGCGGCGACGGGCAGCAAGTGAGTGTCGCAGGCGGTGGTGCATGACGCCGGTGCGAGCGGATCGCCTCCGACTGACCATGCAAGTGAAAGAGAGGAGACTCCCTTGAGGGACGTGCCAAGTTACGGACACACGCTGGCGGCCACCCTGCTTGCCGGCATCCTCGCCTGGGCGATCATGCTGATCCCGGGCGTTGCGTTCAACGACAAGGTGATCGGCGTTCACCGCGACGCCATCTTGGGCAAGCCGGACATCGACAGCGGCGATCGCGTGCTCATGTACCTGGTCTGGCTGGCCCTGATCTTCGTCGGCTACTACGTTTACGCCTGGTGCGTGCAGAAGCTCTTGCCGGCACTCCAGCCGAGCTTCCAGATCGAACGCTGGGATGCGTTTCTGGCGCTTGTCGTGACGGGGATGCTCGCCGCATTCATCGGCTGGGTGTTCCCGTTCCTGGGCATCGTCGTTGCGATCTTCGTGGCACCGATCATGGTGAACATCTGGGTGACGAGGAGCGGGGCGCCGGCAACCGCCTGAACGCTCGCTGGATCATTCGAAGTACTTGGCCGGCGCGGCGCCGACCCCCAGCATCCCGGGGCCGCCGTGCGTTCCCAGCACCGGACCGACCTCGGACACGAGCAGGGGCGGCGTGCCCATGATCTCCTGCGCGACCGCGGCCAGCTTGGCGGCCTGGTCGGGAGCCTGGATGTGCTGCACCAGCCATCCGTCGGCGCCGTCGTCCTTGCACTGCTGCAGGTAGTCGAGCAGCCGCTGCAGCGCTCGTGCGCTGGTGCGCACACGCTCGATCGGCTCGATCCGTTCGTCGACGGTCAGGATCGGCTTGATCTTGAGCGCCGATCCGAGCCAGGCCGAGGCCGCGCCGATGCGACCGCCGCGCCGCAGGTATTCGAGTGTGTCGAGCGAGAACCACATCTTCACCTCGGCACGTGCGGCCTGAGCGTGCTTTGCAACCTCCTCGGCGCTGGCGCCGGACATCGCCGCACTCGCCGCAGCCAGCACCACCAAGGCCATGCCGCCGGCAACGGAGGTGGAGTCGACCACATGTATGCGTTGCTCGCCCGTTCGCTCGGCAAGGCGCTCGGCCGCCTGACGCGCGCTGTCGACGGTTCCGGAGATCTGGCCGGAGATGTGTACCGAGACGATGTCGCGGCCGGCGTCGATCAGCGGCTCGTACACCTCCAGAAAGTCGCCAATCGACGGCTGTGAGGTCGTCGGGGGCTGCTCGGAGGTACGCAGTCGAGCGTAGAACTCGTCGAAGTCGGCCATGTCGGATTCGCGCTCGGAGCGGTCGTCCCAATTGACGTAGAGGCTGACCAGCTCGATGCCGCGTTCACGGGTGAGCTCGGCGGGCACATATGAGGTTGTGTCGGCGACGACCGCGACGTGAGCCACCGGCGCCTTCTATCAGAAAGCCCGACGGCCCGTGAGAGGCCTGCCCAGCTGTGGCCGGGGCACGGGATGCCATCGCTACAATGGACACAGTTGCTCAAGCTCGCCGCCGAGCGAGCCGAAGCAATTCAAGACAACGGCAAAGGGAAACGTGGTCACTCTCACGGACAAGGCAGCCGAGAAGGTCAAGGAGTTCATGAATGGTCAATCCGAGGAACCGGACTCCGGTCTTCGCGTCGCCATCAGGGGCGGCGGCTGCTCGGGGTTCCAGTACGCGCTTGCGTTCGACGCCAAGCGCGAGGGAGATCGCATCTTCGAGCATCATGGGATCAAGCTGCTCGTCGACGAGGAGAGCATGTCCTTCGTGGACGGCTCCGAGGTCGACTACGTCGACGGTCTCCAAGGGGCCGGGTTCTCGGTGAACAATCCGAACGTGACCGCGGCCTGCGGCTGCGGCCAGAGTTTCCGCACCGCCTAGGGCTACGGGCTCGGGATCGGCTCGGCCACCGGCGCCTCGCCGTCGAGTGCGTCGAGTGCTTTGCGGATGCTGGTCGAGATGCAAGTGAAGATCGGCGTCTCGCTCTCGGTATAGACGCTCGACTCGGTCGAGCGCAGCTCGTGCACGAGGTCGAGGAAATCGCCGGGCTCGTCGGCCTCGAAAGCGACGACGAACTCCTGGTCGTCGATCCCGTAGGAGTAAGCCGTGTTGATCGACACCGACGGGTACTTCTGCCCGGTCTCTATGTGTCCCCGCATGATGCGCATGCGCTCGTCCGACGGTAGCCGGTACCAGTCACGCTTCTTCCACATCGGATACACGAACAGGTACTTGCCGCGCATCGAGCGCACGTCGAGTCGATCCTCGTCCGAATACTCGGACTTCTTGGTCATCGCCAGGTAGGAGTACGGAGTGTCCGACCACGCCATCAGACCGCTTTGGGCAAGCACCACGTGGAATTCGTGGATATCGATCAGCCCCGGGCTCGACATCCACAGCATCAGGTCGCAGTCGCCGCGCGTGCCGACGGTTGAATAGGTGCGCAGAAATCGATCCTGGGCGAAGTCCTCGCAGGCAGCGGCAAACTCGCTCTTGTGACGTTCGCGCTCGTCTGCGGGTAGCCGGCGCCAGGCCGGATCGACCTTGAAGAACGTGAATTTCGCGAAGTTACGGTGCGCCATGTCGGATCCCGGCTCACAAATATAGTGGCGGCTCGTCTTGGTCCGGCTCCCGCGCACATCTCTGAAGGTCATTTGGCCCGCGTTGCTCGCCGCCGCGGCCGTTCTTGCGGTCACGCAGGCCTCGGCACGTGCCGAAACCGTGCAGGAGCGTCCACGGGTCGCGATCGTCTTTCTGCCCGGCCCCGCGCAAGGCAACAGGGGGCCCTCGATGATCAAGCGCCTCTCCGGGCGCGAGTTGGCTCTCGGCTTCATGAGCGCAACGCAGGGTGCCTATCGGCCGGCACAGACGATGCTCGACATGAGTGCCGGCTCGAGGGTTGCGCTCAGCCTCTACGACGACGATCTGCCTCGTGGCATTCGACTCGTTCAGAAGCGCGGAGCCGGTCGGATCTCTCGATGGCCGGAGATCCTGACTCGCGCCGACGGGGTTCCGGCCGATATCGATCCGGGAGCTCTCGCCGGCGCGGCGCGTGCATCGGGAAGGTCCGTCGCCTACGTGACGATCGACCGCGGCCGCAATATCCAAGCGATCGTGGCCGCCGATCGCCGCGGCGACGTGGACTCGGTCCAGCTTGTGCCCGCAGGCGGGGTCGGCGATCGCACGCTCGCGTCGTGGCGATCCAATGACATCACGATCGCGAATCTGCCGGGCGCCGGCGCCGGCTACAGTGCGCTCGACACGTTGCTCGAAGCGCGGCGGACCCGTGATGTCCTGGTCGTGCTCCAGACGCCACCCGACACTCCGCGCCGGTTGCTTGCGATTGGGGCGGCGGGCCTCGGCTCGGGAACCGCGTTGCGCTCGGACTCGACGCGCCGCGCGGGCCTGGTCGTCTCGACCGACCTGCTTCCCACCGTGCTCGAACACGTCGGCGTGTCCCTGCCCGCGCACGTTCAAGGCGATGCGATCGAAGCGAACGCGGATCGCAGCGTCGGCCAGATCTCGAGACTGCGCGGCCGCGTGACACAGGTCGGCCCTCGTCGATGGAAGGTCACGCTCGGCGGGCTCGCGATCGCACTGGCGATCATCGCTGCGGTTGGGCTCGTGCAGCGCAGACGCTGGACCGCGCTTGTGGGACGCGGTGCCTTCCTGGCGGCGCTGTGGCTACCCGCCGTGCTCCTCGGTACCGGAACCTTCTCGACGTCCAGGCTCGGCGAGGCGGCGATCATCGGACTTGCGTGCGCGCTGCTCGCCCTGCTTAGCGAGCGACTGGTGGCGTGGCCGCGCACGCCGGCCGTCGCGGCCGGGGCGACGTTGCTGGCCCACCTGGTCGATCTCGCGTTCGGCTCGGGCCTGATCGTGCGTTCGCTGCTCGGTCCCAACCCGATCCTGGGAGCGCGCTTCTACGGGATCGGCAACGAGCTCGAGGTGACCCTTGCCGTGGCAACGCTGGTTGGTATCGGTGCCGCGGTCGCCAGCGCTCCGCCTCGCACCAGGATTTGGTCGTTCGCGATCGTGGGAGGCGTTGTGACGCTGCTGTTGAGCTGGGGACGTTTGGGTGCCGATGTCGGCGCGAGCATCACGTTCGGCGTAGGCGTTGCGACCGCTGTGGTGACTTCGTTGAAGGGTGCGCCCACGAGACGCCGGGTCGCGATCGTGCTTGCGACTCCCGCGCTCGTGCTCGGCGTACTCGCTGCGATCGACCTGTTGACCGCCGGCGATTCGCACTTCACCCGCTCGGTGTTGCGCGCGGGCGGACTGCACGAGCTCGGTGACGTCTTTCAACGCAAGCTGGAGTCGAGCTATGGCTCGCTGCGCCGTGGCGTGATTCCGTTGCTGTCGGTGCTGGCGCTGGCGGCACTTGTCGCGGGGCTGCGCTGGCGCGCACGACTGCTCGCCCCCCTGGGGTCCTATCCGGGCCTGCGCAGCGGGCTCTACGGGACGGTGGCCGCGGTCGTGGCTGGAGCGCTCACCAACGACTCCGGGCCGGTGATCCTGCTGATCGGAACGGTGTATCTGGCGCTCGCCGTAGGCTACGTGCAATCCGGATCGCGTGACCGGGGCCGAGGCAGGGAAAAGTCCCTCCAACCTGGGGAAACGGTCCGGTAACCGCTGATAGCATCGCCCAATGCGGATTGCCCTTGTCTCTCCCTACTCCTGGAACTTTTCCGGGGGCGTCAACCGTCATGTTGACGCGCTTGCGCGCGAGCTGCTCGCTGCAGACAACGACGTGCGCGTGCTCGCCCCGGTGGACCCCGACGATGCGCTGACGCGCGCGCTGCACAGGTCGCGCCCCCGGGCCGGGGCACTCCCCGACCACCTGGTGCCCCTGGGGAGGACGATCGCGCTACCGATGAATGGCGCAGTCTCACGCCTGTGCGTCAGGCCGGAGGGTGTGGTCCGCGCGCGGCGAGAGCTCCGCAGCGGGAAGTTCGACGTGGTGCACGTCCACGAGCCGATCGTTCCGCTGCTCTCCTGGGATACGGCCTGGTCCAGCGGCGCACCCGTCGTGGGAACCTTTCACACCTATTCGACGAGTTGGGCACCGAACACGATCGCTCGCGCAATAGGGGCGCGGCGGATGCTGAACAAGCTCCACGCCCGCATCGCCGTCTCCGAGGCTGCCCGCTGGACGGGCGAGCGATTCTTTGGCGGCGAGTACGAGGTGATCCCGAACGGCGTCGATCTGCAAGCCGCGCCGACTGGCCCCAAGCCGCCGTCCGATCGACTGCGGATCGTGTTCGTTGGACGCGAGGAGGAACGCAAGGGGTTGCCTGTGCTGCTGTCCGCGTTCGCCGGTCTGCGCAAACACGTTCCCGCGCAGCTCGATGTGATCGGCGCGGACCCTGGTGCGGTCGAGCCGATGCTCGCCGGCGTCGAGGGCGGGATGGAAGGAGTGTCTCTGTCCGGACACGTTGCCGACGACGAGTTGTGGCGCCGTCTGCACGCTGCCGACGTGCTGTGCGCTCCATCACTGGGTGGAGAGAGCTTCGGGATGATCCTCACCGAGGCCTTCGCAGCCGGAACTCCGGTGGTCGCATCGGACATCGCCGGCTATCGCGACGTCGTTACCCACGGTCGCGACGGCTTGCTCGTTCCGCATGGGCGGCCGCTGGAGTTGGCCGAGGCGCTGCGCTCCCTGTGGCTCGACCCCCGTGGTCGCGAGGAGATGTCGAACGCCGCGCGCGAGCGCGCGACCGACTTTGCCTGGCCCGAGGTTTCGCGCCGCGTGACCCGCACGTACGAGCGCGCGCTCGACGCTCCGGTGCCACGCAGCGCGGCGGAGCGCGCGGCCGTCAAGATCGGGTGGCGCTCCGCCGATCTGTCGGAGCCACGACCGCCGCGCAGGCTGCCTTCGATCGAGCCCCGGCCGCTCGAGCGCACGCGCCGCGAGCGCGTCACGTCTGTTGCGCGGCGCCTCGCACTGAGTCTCACGGCCCTGCTTGGACTGCTGCTTGCCGCGCTCGCGTTCAACAAGATTGGCGCGCAGAGCGTGGTCGAGACTCTCGTTCAGTCCAGCCCCAGCTGGATCCTGATCGCGCTCGGCCTGTTCTCGGTTTCGATGTTCCTGCGTTCGATGTCGTGGTTCCACATCATCCGCAGCGCCCTGCCGGATAGGCCCTTGAAGCGCCGCACCGTCTTCACCGGCACCGTTATCGGCGTGCTGATGTCGGCCACCTTGCCGGCTCGCCTGGGAGAGCCGGCGCGAGCGCTTGTCGTGTCGAGGCGCGTCGGCCGCATGTCGGAGACGTTGCCGGTGATCGTGGGCACCCTAGTCTCGCAAACACTGCTCAACCTGTTCGCGCTGCTGTTGCTCGCCATGGTGGTGCTCGGTTCGACTGATTTGCTGAGGGGTCACGAAGGGGCTCTCGCCGTCGTCAGCGCGGCGCCGCTCGCCCTCGCGCTTGGCGCGCTCGTGCTGCCGTCGTTGCTCGAACGACGTGCATTGGGCACGGGCAAGGGCACGGTCGGCCATCTTCTGCACGAGTCCGTCGCGGCACTCGTGCGGCTGCGCAAGGGCCTGGCCGTGTTCCGCGCCCCCAAGCGTGCTTTCTGGGCGATCACGGCGCAGCTTTCGGCCTGGGGCCTGCAGCTACTCGGGGCGTACGCATTGCTGCTCGCGCTCGGCCTCGAGGGACGCACCGATGTCGGCACGGCTGCGGCCGTGCTTTTCGCCGTGAACGTGACGGCGGTCCTGCCGGCGACGCCGTCGAACGTCGGCGTGTTCCAGCTCGCGGTTATCACGGTGCTCTCGGGCGTGTATGGAGTGCCGACCGCCGCGGCGCTCGGATACGGGCTGATCCTTCAAGCGGTCGAGGTTATGACCGCGGTGGGGTTCGGCCTACCGGCGCTGATCCGGGAGGGAGTGTCGTGGCGCGACGTGCGCACACGCGCATTGGCGGCCACGCCCGTGGAGTTGTCGCCACGAGTCGAGCCGTCGCCCGAGCGAGTCTAGGGCCCGAGCTGGCTTGGGTTAGTTCCCGGCCTTCGCGGCCAGCGAGAGATCGGCTTCGTGCCAGTCGCGCCCAACCTCGCGGATCTCCGGCAGCGGGCTCTGCTCGATCGAGCAGCCGGTCCGTCGTGCCAGCGCGGCGATTGCGGCCGCAACCGAGCCCCAGAAACGGCGACCGTCCCGGCCTCCTCGGCCTCCGCGGCCTCCTGATGGTCCTGCTCCTCCCATGCCCCTTGTATCGAGTGGAGCCAGTCGAACCTTTACGGGTGCAGGCCAATTAAATGCGGCGTGGACGGCGTCTAGGCAGCAGCCGTCTCGTCCAAGCCCGTTGGGCCGCCTCTCTGGTGCCGCGTCGGCCAACGTTGGCCCGCTTCTGGCGAGCGAGAGCCGAGCATGGCGAGGACGCAAGGAGCCGGAATGACAGCGCCATTGCGGCGACTGAGGACGATGCCATGCTCGGAATCGCAGCCGCCAGAACGGGGCAGACGTTGGTTGATGCGGCACTAGCATGTATGGACCTTGGCAGAGCGCAACTACATAGAGGCAATCAGCACACGGGTCGTCGTGTTCGACGGCGGCATGGGCGCGACCCTCGAGCAGTTCGACCTCACCCAAGACGATTACGGCGGGCTGGAAGGCAAGTGCCACGAGGCCCTGGTGCTCAACCGCCCCGACGTGATCGAGGGGGTCCACGCCTCGATGCTCGAGGCGGGCGCCGACGTCGTCGAGACCGACAGCTTCCAGGGCAGCCGCCTGAAGCTCGAGGAGTGGGGGCTCGGCGACCAGACACCGGAGATCAATCGAAGGGCGGCCGAGATTGCCCGCAAAGCGGCGGGCGAGCAGCGCTTTGTTGCCGGCTCGATCGGCCCGACCGGCTTCCTGCCGGCTAGCGACGACCCAACGCTTGGCGACATCAGCTTCGCAAAGCTGGTCGAGGTTTTCACCGAGCAGGCGCGCGGACTGATCGAAGGTGGCTCCGACCTGATCATCATCGAGACGGCGCAGGACATCCTCGAGGTGAAGGCGGCCATTTTCGGAACGCGCGAGGCGTTCAAGCTGACCGGTCGCACGCTTCCCATCCAGGCCAGCGTGTCGCTGCTGCCGCAGGGCGGCAAGATGCTGCTCGGCACCGACATCGAAGCCGTGCTGACGACGCTATCCGCACTGGACGTGCAGGCGATCGGGCTCAACTGCTCGACCGGGCCCGAGGATATGCGCGATGCGATCCGCTACCTGGGCGAGCGCTGCCCACTTCCGGTGCATTGCATACCAAACGCGGGTCTTCCGATCCAGGGACCGAACGGCGAGACGATCTTTCCTGAACAGCCCGACGAACTGGCAACGGTGCTGGCGGAGTTCGTCGAGCGCTACGACGTGTCGATCGTCGGTGGCTGTTGCGGCACCACGCCCGACCACATCCGAGCGCTCGTCGAGCGCGTCGGCGGGCGCAAACCAGAACCGCGGCCCGCCGCCGGCCCGCCGCGGCTGTCGAGCATGATGACCGCGGCCGACCTCGTGCAGGAGCCGCGTCCGACGCTGATAGGCGAGCGCGTCAACTCACAGGGATCGCGCAAGGCCAAGGAGCTGCTGCTCGCCGACGACTACGACGGGCTCGTGCGCGTGGCGGAGGACCAGGTCAACGGCGGTGCCCACGTGCTCGACGTGTGCGTTGCGCTGACCGAGCGCGCCGACGAGGCCGACCAGATGGGGCAGGTCGTGGAGCGCATCTCGCTGACGCAGCCCGCGCCGATCCAGATCGACTCGACCGAGCCCGACGTGATCCGCGCCGCGCTCGAGCGGATCCCCGGCCGCGCGATCGTCAACTCGATCAACCTCGAGGCCGGCCGCGACAAGGCCGATGTCGTGGCGCCGCTTGCGAAGGCGCACGGCGCCGCGCTGATCGCGCTGACGATCGACGAGGTCGGGATGGCCAAGACCGCCGATCGCAAGGTCGAGATCGCCGAACGGATCAAGCAGATCGCGTGCGACGAACACGGTCTCGACCCCGGCTCGCTGATATTCGACGCGCTGACCTTCACGCTGACGACGGGCGACGACGAATGGAAGCCGTCCGCGGTCGAGACGATCGACGGCATCCGTCGCATCAAGGCCGAGATTCCGGACGTCAAGACCTCACTGGGCGTCTCCAACGTCTCGTTCGGCGTGTCGCCGGGCGCGAGAGCTGCGCTCAACTCGGTCTTCCTTCACCACTGCGTCGAAGCCGGCCTCGACCTCGCGATGGTCAACCCGAACCACATCACGCCCTATGCGGAAATCCCGCCGGAGGAGCGCGAGCTGGCCGAGGACCTCGTTCTCAACCGGCGCGAGGACGCGCTCGAGCGCTTCATCGGGCACTTCGAGTCGAAGGGCGAAGAGGAGGCCGAGGAGGCCGAGGACCCGACCGCCGAGATGGAGCCGGAGCAGGCGCTCCACTGGCACATTCTGCGCCGCCGAAAGGAGGGGGTGGAGGAGTGGATCGACCGGTCGGTCGAGAAGATCGGTGCGGTGCCGACGCTCAACGATGTCCTGCTGCCGGCGATGAAGGAGGTTGGCGACAAGTTCGGCGCCGGCGAGTTGATCCTGCCGTTCGTGCTCCAGTCGGCGGAGGTCATGAAGCGCGCGGTAGCCCGTCTCGAGAACTACCTCGACAGGATCGAGGGTCATACGAAGGGCAAGGTGGTGATCGCGACCGTGTTCGGCGACGTGCACGACATCGGCAAGTCGCTGGTCAACACGATCCTCACCAACAACGGATACACGGTGATCGACCTCGGCAAGCAGGTTCCGATCGACACGATCATCAGTGCCGCCGTCGAGCACGAGGCTGACGCGATCGGTCTTTCCGCGCTGCTGGTCTCGACCTCGAAGCAGATGCCGATCTGTGTGCGCGAGCTGAACGAGCGGGGCCTGCAGTTCCCGGTGCTGATCGGCGGCGCCGCGATCAACCGCGACTTCGGCCGCCGAATCCTGTATCCGTTCGGCAAGGAGTCCGACGACGTGTACGAGCCGGGCGTCTTCTACTGCCGCGACGCGTTCAAGGGCCTGGAGACGATGGACGCCCTGATCGACGACGGGGCCCGCTCCGAGCTGGTGGAGCGTGTGCACCGTGAGGCCAGGGACTTTCGCGAAAAGCCGGTCGAGGTCGATGACGCGCCGCCGGTCACCGACGACAGCGTTCGCTCTAGCGCGCGCACCGATGTGGCGGTCCCGGAGCCTCCGTTCTGGGGTGTGCAGGAGATCCCCGTCGATCTCGACGAGGTCTTCCCTCACCTCGACCTGCACGTGCTGTTCAAGCTCCATTGGGGCGGCAGCGGAGTGAAGGGGGACGCCTGGAAGGAGTTGGTCGAGACCAACTTCCAGCCCCGTCTCGAGCGCATGTGGCGTGAGCAGGACTACCTCGAGCCGCGCGTGGCACTTGGCTATTTTCCCTGCAACTCGCAGGGGAACGAGTTGATCGTCTATGACCCCGCGAACCCGGAAGCTGAGCTCGAGCGACTGGTCTTCCCGCGCCAGCCGCGACACGACCGCATCTGCCTGGCCGACTTCTATCGCCCGATCGATTCGGGCGAGCGCGACGTGGTGGCGCTACAGGCCGTGACCGTCGGCCCCAAATCGACCAAGTTGATGGACGACCTCTACGCGCGCGGAGAGGTCACCGAGCAGTACTTCGTTCACGGCCTCGCCGTGCAGGCGGCAGAGGGCACGGCCGAGTGGCTGCATTCGGTTGTGCGCCGCGACCTGGGCATCGAGCCCGATCAGGGTCGTCGCTACTCCTGGGGCTACCCCGCCTGCCCGGACCAGTCCGAGCACGAGAAGGTGTTCAGGCTGCTCGACGCCGAGCAGATCGGCCTGGCGCTGTCGGGTGGCCACGCAGTCGAGCCCGAGCAATCGACCGTCGCGATCGTCGCCCACCACCCCCAGGCGGTGTACTTCGGCATGAAGTCGGGCACGCTGCCCAAGGACACCTCGCCCGACGAGGTGATCGCCGGCTCCGACAAGAGCGCCGGCCTTCCGCCGGACTCGGACCCGGAGGAGGGCCTCTCCGACGAGGAGCCCGAGCCCGAGCCGATCGCGCGCTAGTCACGATTGGGGCTGCGTGCCGGTGACGGTAGCTGATGTCCAGGCTTCCCGAGCGTGCAACTCTGGCGGCGAAGTTCTCGCCGTCGGTCCACGGAACCGAAGGTCACAGGTTCGAATCCTGTCGGGCGCGTATCCTGGGTGTATGCCTGAGAGCACGACCAGCAGACAGCCCGCCGAAGAGCAGCGGATCGGCGATTTTCAGAAAGCCGCCGAGATCAGGCGAGAGCGAATGCGCAGCGCGACGATGAGCGAGAGGCTCGCTCGTGTGGACGAACTCTGTCGACAGATGAGTACGGTCAAGCTCCGTCCTCGGGGCCGTTGATCCAGTTCGACCTTCGCGGGCTCGTTGAGGCGCTGAACGTGCATGGAGTCGAGTTCATCGCGATCGGCGGCGTCGCCGTGGGAGCGCAGGGGTTCGTTCGCGCCACCGAGGACCTCGACATCGTCCCGGACCCCGCGCCCGAGAACCTCGATCGGCTGATTGGCGTGCTTGCAGACCTCGACGCGTCACTTCCGACCGCCGAGGACCGGCCATTTGATCGGACCCGGGATGGTCTGGCAATGAGACGGAGCGCGAACGTAACGGCCAACACCAGGTTGGGCTCGCTCGATGTCGTCCAGATCGCAGAAGGGGTGCCGTCCTACGCCCAGCTCGACGAGGACGCCGCGGACGCAGAGATTGCCGGGGTGCCGATTCGCGTTTGCTCTCTTGCCCGACTACGAGCAATGAAGCGGGCTCAGGGCCGAGCTATCGACCTCGCCGACCTCGAGGGTCTACCGGACCAGTAGCCGGCTGGACCCGAGGCTCCTGCAAACACCGATCACCGCCTGCGGCGCCTCCCTGGGTTCGAATCCGGTCGGGCGGGCTGCCAGAAGAGCCCCGCTGCAGACCGTGCCGACCGAGCCGCCATCCTCCTCCAGTACGTTACGGGCATTCGCCGCACAACCGACCAACGGGCGAAATATCGCCCCGACATTTCGGACCGGTGGCTAAAGACGACCCGGCCCTTTCTTCCTAGCCTTCAAGCAGTTCCACAACTGCGATCGCCGGGTGCGCAAGTGCCGGGCGGGTGAGGAGGAACGCTTTCATGCGTTGGAAGTACCTGGGGAAGACAGTCCTTGGGGCCACCGTGGCGATGCTGGCGCTGCCGGCAATCGCGTCAGCGGCGGACCCCCCGACGCTTGAAGACACCGTCTCGAGCGTCAACACGACCTGGGTGGTCGTCGCCGCGATCCTGGTGATGTTCATGCAAGCCGGCTTCCTGCTGCTCGAGGTCGGATTCTCGCGGATGAAGAACGCGGGGGCGGGGGTGGCAAAGATCCTGACCAACTTCTCGATCGCCTCATTGTGTTATTGGGCGGTCGGGTTCGCGCTTGCCTTCGGCGGCTCGGGATGGTTCGCGGGAAACCACGGATTCTTCCTCGACGTCAACTCGGCACCGGCCGAGGCGGCGAGTCAGATTCCAATCCTGGAGATCGCCGGAATCAGCCCGGCGGCGTTCCTGTTCTTCCAGTTCGTGTTCTGTGCCGTATCGCTCGCGATCGTCTGGGGCACCACGCTGGAGCGGATCAAGTTCAGCGCGTACGTGATCTACGCCGTGCTCTTCAGTGCGGTGATCTACCCGGTCATCAGCCACTGGATCTTCGGCGGTGGCTGGTTGCAGGTCGAGGTCGGCATGCAGGACTTCGCCGGATCGACCGTGGTCCACTTGATCGGCGCCACCGGCGCGCTGGCCGCGCTGCTGCTGCTCGGTCCGCGGATCGGCAAGTACGGCGCAGACGGCAAGCCGCGCGCGATCCCGGGGCACTCGATGCCGCTGGTCGGGCTCGGCGTGCTGATCCTGTGGCTCGGTTGGTTCGGGTTCAACCCCGGCTCGACGCTCGGCGCGATCGGCAACCGCTTCGCGGAGGTAGCGCTGGTCACGAACCTCGCCGCCGCCGCGGGCGTCGTTGCGGCAGCGACGACGATCTACGCGATCCAGAGGACGGTCGATATCGGCATGGCCGGCAACGGAGCGATCGCCGGACTGGTCGGCATCACCGCACCGTCCGGCTACGTCGAGTTCTGGGCGGCACCGATCATCGGCGCCGTCGCCGGCGTGATCGTCGTGGTCGGCGTGCTGGCAATCGAGAAGGTGCTCGACGATCCTGTCGGTGCGCTTTCGGCGCATGGGCTCGCGGGAGTGTGGGGCACGTTGTCGTGTGGAATATTCACTGCTCCACGACTGGCCGAGTTCAACGGCGTCGGCGAGGGAGGCCTGTGGTACACGGGCAGCTTTCACCAGCTCGGTGCGCAGGCGCTGGGCGTGGGCGCGGCGTTCGCGTCGGTGTTTGTCGTCTCGTTCGCAGCTTTCTACGCGATCAAGAAGACGATCGGGCTGCGCGTCTCGCCGGAGCAGGAAGAGGCGGGCCTCGACATCATCGAGCACGGCATGTATGGATACCCGGAGCACTTCATCGCGCTTCCGGAGGAAGTCCCTGCGTTGGCGGGCGCGCCTTCGGCGGTGGCTTCGACTCCTGCCCACAAGCCGGCACACAGCGAGACCTGAGGAGGTAGCGGAAAGTGAAGAAGATCGAGGCATTCATACGCCACGAGGCTTTCGAGCCGATCCGGCTGGAGTTGCTGGAGAAAGGCTTTCCGAGCCTCTCGACGGCGCAGTACCGTGGCTCCGGCCGGCAGAAGGGAATCACCGAGCAGTACCGTGGCTCGGAGATGACGATCCACCTGCGACCGAAGCTGAAGCTGGAGATCGTCGTCGACGACAAGGATGTCGGCATCGTCAAGGAGGTGATCCTCAGGCACGCTCGCACCGGCGAGATCGGTGACGGCAAGATCTTCGTGATCCCGGTCGAGGAGGCCGTGCGGATCAGGACCGGCGAGGGCGGCGACGAGGTTCTCCAGGCGCACGAGGAGGGCGAGATACCGGCCGGCGTGTAGCCACACGCGAATATATTCCGGTTTTCCCTTAGACGGGAAAACCGGAAGCTCTGGCGGGATGGGCGCTTGGCAGCTCGAGGTTGCTCATCCTGTCAGAGTTCCCGAAGTTTCCGGCCAAGGAAGAAACTTCGGCCTCGTTTTTCAATGAAAGGAAGAGATGGCAACAGTTGAGAAAAAGGCCGCGGCGGCCACGTCCAAGGCGGACGTTCTGGCGCTTGTCGCGGAGCACGACATCCAGTTCATCAGGTTGTGGTTCACCGACATCCTGGGCCAGATCAAGAGCTTCGCGATCGGCAAGGCCGAGCTAGAGGGTGCGCTCGACCAGGGCATGGGCTTCGACGGCTCGTCGATCACCGGCTTCAACCGCATCGAGGAGTCGGACATGATCGCGATGCCCGACCCCGAGACGTTCGCGGTGCTCCCCTGGCGTCCCCAGGAAAAGGCCGTCGCTCGCATGTTCTGCGACGTGCTGGTGCCGGGCGGCGAGCCCTACGAGGGTGACCCGCGCCAGGTCATGCGCCGCGCGCTCGAGCGCATGAAGTCGATGGGCTTCGACGACTACTTCATCGGGCCCGAGCTGGAGTTCTTCTACTTCAGGCAGTCGGACGTGAACGGCGGGCTCGAGGTGCTCGACAAGGGCGGGTACTTCGACCTCACCACGCTCGACGCGGCGTCGGACCTGCGTCGCGACACGGTCGCGGCGCTCGAAGGGTTGGGCATCCACGTCGAGTACTCGCACCACGAGGTCGGCCCCTCGCAGCACGAGATCGACATGCGCTTCGCCGACGGTCTGCGCATGGCGGACAACGCGATGACGTACCGCATCACCGTCAAGGAGATTGCGATGCAGCACGGCGTCTATGCCACGTTCATGCCCAAGCCGCTGTACGGAGAGAACGGGTCCGGCATGCACACCCACCAGTCGTTGTTCACGGGAGGCAGCAACGCTTTCTTCGATCCGAGCGACGAGTTTCACCTCAGCGAAACCGCCAAGGCGTTCATCGCCGGACAACTCAAGCACGCGCGCGAGATGTCGGCGCTGTTCGCTCCCAACGTCAACTCGTACAAGCGGCTCGTCCTGGGCTACGAAGCGCCGGTCTACGTCGCATGGTCGAGGCGCAATCGCTCCGCTCTGATCCGGGTGCCGATGTATCACCCCGGCAACGAGCAGGCGACACGCTGCGAGCTGCGCTGTCCCGATCCGTCGTGCAACCCGTACCTTACGTTCGCCGCAATGCTGCACGCAGGCCTCGACGGCATCGAGAAGGGCTACGAGTTGCAGCCGCCGACGGAGACCAACCTCTACGAGCTGTCGGCCGCCGAGCGAGGCGAGATGGGCATCGAGCAGCTGCCCGAGACGCTCGGCGAGGCGATCGAAGAGCTGGCGGGCTCGGAGCTGGTGCTGCGAGCGCTCGGCGAGCACGTGTTCAGCCGCTATGTGGACCTCAAGCGCGAGGAGTGGGAGGAGTACCGGGTCCAGGTGACTCCGTGGGAGCTGGAACGCTACCTGTCGGTTCTGTAGCCGACCGCGTCCCGGCGCTGCTTGACCGGCTGCGCGGCGTTCACCGCAGAATGGTGGACGCTGCGCTGACCGGCGACGGGTACGAGCGCATGGCCGAGCTCGCCGCAAGCGAAGTCGGAAGTCCGGTCGCGATCGTCATCCCAGAGCACGGCGTGTCGGTCATGTGGCCGGATGCTCCGCATCTCGCGCCGCTGGACGAGCTGGAGCGGTTTCTCGCGGTGAGAGCAACCGGCCGCGCGGACTCGATCCCGGAGTTCGTCGACCTGCTGGTCCCGATCACTTTCGCGCATGAGTTCCAGGGCGGCGTGGCGATGCTCAAGAATGGCAGTGCAGCCGCCGCCGACTCGGGAGAGTTTCTGCATCTCGCGGCGATGGCGTCTGCCACCGCCCTGGCGCTCGAGCAAGCGCGTGAGCTGGAGAGCGCGAGTCAGCAGGGCGGGCCGATCGAGCAGCTTTTGGTGGAGAGATCGAGTCCGCAGGATGTCGCGTCCTGGCTCGCCGAGCAGGGCTGCGCGATCGAGCCGGGCTTCTGCGCGATCGTCGTCGATGCGCGCGCGAGTCGCCCGCACCAGGCGCTGGCATTGGTTGGAGAGGTGTTCGAGCACGCCGCGGCGGAGCTGGTCGACGAACGCATCTACGCGATTGCGCCGATGGCGGGCCGGGCGCGAGCCGACCGGCCGGACGCGGCGATCGAGCGGCTGCGCTCGCACGGCGCCGTGGCGGTATCGACTTCGTACACGGATCCGACCGAGCTGCGCCAGGCGCTGCGCGAGGCCGACCTGATGCTCGACGCGCTGCTCGGCGACGACCCGGAGTTCGCACGCGAGGTTCAGCAGGGCGCGTCGGGGGTGTACGGGCTGCTGTTTCGCGTGCTCGCGTCGAGCCCCGACGAGCTGGACAGCTTCTACCGCGACACGGTCGAGCCGGCGGCTCGCTACGACGAGCAGTACAGCGCCGAGCTGGTATCGACGCTCGAGGCCTATCTCGCCAACGACTTCAACATGAACGCCACCGCGCGGGCGATCCACGCCCACCGGCACACGGTCGCCTACCGGCTCGAGCGGGTCAAGGCACTCACCGGGCTGGATCCCTCGGTGACCGAGGATCGTGAGCGGCTCGGGCTCGGCCTCAAGGTGCGCCGCATGACGGAGTCGGAGTCGAACCCGCGCGGCGAGCAGCGCCCTGCGACCGGGGCGCGCCCACTGGAGCGCTCTTTATAATCGGACGCAGGGCCGATTGGGCAGTCAATATTGGTGGTTGATCGCCACCTCACGGCAAAGGAAGCGGCAGTTGCTTAGGGACGAAATAACGGTCAGGCTCGCGGGCGAATCTGGCGAAGGAGTGATCTCCGGCGGCGACATCCTCACCACCGGAGCGGCTCGCACCGGCTACTGGGGCCTGACCTTTCGGACCTACCCGGCCGAGATCAAGGGCGGCCCCTGCATGTACCAGGTGCGCATCGGAACCGACGCGCTGCGCTCGCAGGGCAACACCGTCGATCTGCTGATCTGCTTCAACCAGGAGGCCTTCGACCTGCACCACCGCGACCTCGCCGACGACGGGCACATAGTCTGCGACGCCGAGTCGGTGCGCGTGACGCCGAAGTACGAGTCGCGCTCGTCGGAGGCGCCGCTCGGAGCGCTCGCCCAGGAGGCCGGAGGCAGCCGGCGCGGCAAGAACCTGGTGGCGGTGGGCCTCGTGTGCGGCCTGCTCGGGATCGACACCACCCAGATCGAGGAGTTCATCCTCAAGCGTTACGCGCACAAGGGCGACGTCGGCGAAGCGAACATCAAGTCGCTGCGCGCCGGCTTCGAGTTCGCGCAGGGCAAGCTTCCCGACGGCGCGCACAAGCTGCGCCCGCCGAGCGACGCCGATGGCGAGCGGCTGCTGCTCTCAGGCAATCAGGCGATCTGCATCGGCGCGCTTGCCGCGGGCCTGAACTACTTCGCCGGCTACCCGATCACACCCGCGTCGGACATCCTGGAGTGGCTGTCGTCGCGGCTGCCGCGATTCGGCGGCGTGGCGATACAGACCGAGGACGAGATCGCGGCGCTGGCGTCGGTGTTGGGAGCCTCCTACGCCGGCCGCAAGGCAATGACGGCGACCTCGGGCCCGGGCCTGTCGCTGATGGCGGAGCTGGTCGGCCTCGCCGGTATGGCCGAGATTCCGGCCGTGATCATCGATGCCCAGCGTTCGGGCCCCTCGACAGGCATGCCGACCAAGACCGAGCAGTCCGACCTCAACCACGCGCTTTACGGAGGTCACGGCGAGGCGCCGCGCATCGTGATGGCGCCGACGACGGTCGAGGACTGCTTCACCGCGATAGTCGAGGCGTTCAACGCGGCCGAGCGCTACCAGGCGCCGGTGATCCTGCTCTCGGACCAGTCGCTGTCGCATCGCATGGAGACCGTTCCCCGCCCCGACCTCGGCGCGATCGAGGTGGTCGATCGCGTGACGGCCGACGGCGCCGAGAACGGCTCCTACAACCGTTACCGGATCGCCGACGACGGCATCTCGCCGATGGCCGTACCGGGTGGGCCGGGCGCGTACGTCTCGACCGGCATCGAGCACGACGAGGCGGGCCACCCCCACTACGAGCCGGAGCTGCACGAGGCGATGATGACCAAGCGCTTCGGCAAGCTCGAGCCGCTCGCCGCCGAGGGCCGCATCACGTTCAGCGGGCCCGACCGCGCCGACGTCGGCATCCTCGGCTGGGGCTCCACCGAGGGTGCGTCTCTGGAGGCCGCGCAGATCCTGCTCGATCGCGGGCTGAAGGTTTCGACCTGTTACCCGCGCGTGCTCGCGCCGTTGCCGGTAGAGCGCATTCGCGAGTGGGCCGAGGGCATGGAGCGCGTGGTCGTGCCCGAGCTGAACGTGACCGGGCAGTTCGCACGCCTGGTGCGCGGCGTTGTGGAGATCTCGGTCGAGTCGATGACGAAGGCGAGCGGGCTGCCATTCACCGCGGCGCAGATCGCCGACTACATAACCGATGACACACAGCCGGTCGATCACAGCGGCGTGTGGAAACCTGGCATGACGGGGCAGGCACGAGTTGGCTGACGCAAAGACCAAGGCGAACGCCTACAAGTCGGATCTGAAGCCGATCTGGTGCCCGGGTTGTGGCGACTTCGGCGTGCTGGCGGCCGCCTACCGGGCGTTCGCCGAGCTCGACCTCGACCCCGACAGGACGGTGATCGTCTCGGGCATCGGCTGCTCGAGCCGCTTCCCCGGCTTCGTGACCACCTACGGCTTTCACGGCGTGCACGGCCGCGCGCTGCCGACGGCGATGGGCGTCAAGCTGGCGAACCCCGGCCTGGACGTGATCGCGGTCGGCGGCGACGGAGACGGCTTCGCGATCGGCGGCGGTCACTTCCCGCACGCCGCACGCCGCAACATCGACATCACCTACATCATCATGGACAACCAGACCTACGGCCTCACCAAGGGCCAGGTCTCACCGACCTCGCTGCACGACCAGAAGTCGCCGTCGACGCCCGGGGGGAACCTCGAGTCGCCGATGAACGTGGTCGCGACCGCTGTGTCGGCCGATTGCGCCTACGTCGCGCGCGGCGCCAGCTTCCGCGCGAAGGAGCTGACCGAGCTGATCGTCGAGGGCATCAAGCAGCCGGGCTTCAGCTTCATCGACGCCTTCAGCCCGTGCACGGCCTTCAACAACACCACTCAGACTTGGAAGGAAGCCGCGCACAACCTCCCGGCCGACTACGACACGTCCGATCGCGCCGGCGCGTTCGCGGCCGCGCTCGACGACGACATGTCGCTCGGGATCTTCTACCGCCACGAGCGCCCGACGCTCGACGCCCAGGTGCGCGCGATGCAGGAGCGCGCTGAGCCAGGCGACGTCGAGCAGTTCCTCGACGCCTTCGCAATCCGCCAGGAGAGAGCGACTGCTTAGGACATTGTTCGCCGGCTTAGGACATTTGTTCGCCGGCTGCTTTGTAAGGTGTATAGATCCTTGACACATGGTGTATGGTGCGGTGTATGCGAACCAACATCGAGATCGATGACGGCACCCTCCGTGAGGTTCAGCGTCTGACCGGCGCCAAGACCAAGCGCGAGGCGGTCGACCTTGCCATGCGGGAGCTGGTCGCTCGCCATCGCCGGCTGAAGCTGCTCAAACTGCGGGGCAAAGTGCACTGGGAGGGCGACCTCGAGTCGAGTCGCCTGGGCCGTTAGTGATCGTCGTCGATACCAGCGTTTGGATCGACGTGCTCAACGCCGTTGAGACACCCAAGGCGAGTCGCTGCATCGAGTTGATCGAGGACGGCGCTCCGATTGCATTGACCGAGGTCGTGCTGACAGAGCTGCTTCAGGGGTTCGGCTCGGATCGGGAAGCGAAACGAGTGGAGCGGCATCTGCGCGCCTTTCCAATCCTTAGGCTGGAGACGATAGACGATTTCGTTCTCGCAGCGCGGCTCTACCGACAGGCGCGCGGGGCAGGAGTCACCGTTCGCAAAACGCTCGATTGCCTAATCGCAGCGCCCTGTGTACGAGCCGGCGCTCCGATCCTGCACGCCGACGAGGACTTCGACCGCCTCGCCAGTTGCACGTCGCTGAAGATCTTCGAGTAGTACCGGCCGATCGCCTGATTTCCTACCAGCATGACCTGAAGTAGAGGCTTGATGCGGGTTACACGATCACGCGTTCGACATTTGCCGCGATATGCGCGGTCAATGTCGAACACCTCGCTGGTCGCTGCGCAGGTTTGGCGCCGGAGCGCGCCAAAGAAGCCATCCACCCGCCCACGGCCAGCGCTCCATGCTCGGAGCTGTTGCGTTGATCGCCTGAGGCCGCCGGATATCTAGATGGCCACCTGCACGCTGCGTGCGACCACCGAGTGGTGGCTGACGGCAGCCCACCGAAGTCGCCGCTACTCGATCGGGTCCGGTACGGGCTTCGGCCGGCTCGTGACGCGCACGAGGAAGCTGCCCTTGGCGGGAGAACCGTCGGCCAGCTCGACCTTCGCCTTGCCGTTCAGCCCGCCCGCGACCTGATAGCGCATCGTGTATGTGCCCGACATCACGGAGGTCACGTGCCAGGTGAACTTGTGCGACTTGCCGGGAGCAACCTCGCCGATCGCCCAGGTGTTGGTGTAAGCCGTGGTCCCGTTGTACGGCGCCCGGTCAACGATCCAGATCGGCCGCTCGGGGTCGGCCAGGTTGGGGTCGTCGAGGCGCTTGCTGAGCCCGTCGAGGGTCACGGCCAGGTTCGGGATCGTGGTCGAGCCGACGTTCTCGACGAGGATGTTGATCTTGGTCTTCTCGGCTAGGTACTGGCGCCCGGGGAAAGTGGCCGAGATCACGTCCACCTTGCCGGTCCCAGCGGGCTCGTCGGCGTCCTGAGGCTCGTCGTTCCCACACCCCGCTATCCCGGCGAGCAGGACGACGCTGGCGGCAAGCGCGCCAATGCCCAGCCACCTCCGTGTCGATGAACGCGATCGGCCCTCCAAGAGAGGGCAAACATACCAGCACCCGCTCAAGCCCAAGGTCCGCCCGCACGGCGCCGCGAGCGCCATTGTGATGGCGATAGCCGGTGGCGGCGATGGTGGTCATGGCTTATGCTTTGCGCACCGGGGGTAGCGTCTCGCGGGCCGACTGCGGGGCCGCCCAGGGGAGGAGCTTTCTTGACCGCATCAAAGCGCGGACATGGTTCGTAGCGCAGCCGACAGAGTCTTCCTGCCCGCCAAGGGTGTCTTCGAGCAGGTCGGGGACATGATGATCCTCACGGGCAAGACGATCATGTCGGCCCTGCGACCGCCGTATCCCTACGGCGGCGAGTTCATGTCGCAGTTCCTGTTCGCGCTGCGACTGTGCTGGTTCCCGCTGCTGATCTCCACGCTCGCCTTCGGATACGGGGCGCCGGGCCTGCAGGCCGCGAACTTCCTCTCCCTGTTCGGCGCGCTGGACCGGCTCGGCGGGTTCTTCGTGCTCGCCTCGATCCGCGAGTTCGCGCCGTTCGTGGACGCCGTGGTCGTGGTGGGCGTCGCCGGCACCGCCGTCACGGCCGACCTCGGCGCACGCAAGATCCGCGAGGAGCTGGACGCGCTCCAGGTGCTGGGCGTCGACCCGATCAAGAACCTGGTCGTGCCCCGCTTCCTGGCGTTGATGCTGATCGCCGGCCTGCTGGACATCTACGCGCTGATCTTCGGCATCTTCGGCGGCGTGATCGCCACGTTGGTCTACCATGCGCCGCTGACCGGGTTCTGGGCGACCTTCTTCACGAACGCGTCGGTCACGGACCTGTGGGGCTCGGTAGTCAAGACGACGATGTTCGGCGCGATCATCTCGATCGTCTGCTGCTACAAGGGCATGACAGCGTCCGGTGGCGCCGAGGGCGTCGGCCGTGCCGTCAACCAGGCCGTCGTGACCGCGTTGATGGGCGTGTTCGCATTCAACTACGTGTTCACGCAGACGCTGCTAGCCACCCACCCCGAGATTCAGCTGATCCGGTGATGAAGGGCATCCGATGACGGGAGCGATCGAATGAATTCCGGCTGGCTTGCGGTTCCGCGGGACTGGATCTCGAGTTTCGGCGAGATCGCCAAGTTCTGCGGCCGCGTCACGGGCCTCGTCTATGGCGGGCGTGTTTTCCAGTACTTCGGCGAGGCGCTGCGCCAGGCCGGCATCCTGATCACGGGCTCGGCGGTCGTGATCTGGGGCTTGGTGTTCATCTCGGGGCTTCAGTGTGGGATCGAGGGCGCGTACTTCAATCGGGCGGTCGGGGCGCCGGCCTTCGCGGGCGTGTTCGCGGCCTGGTGCGATCTGCGCGAGATCGTTCCGTACTTCTTCGGCTACATGATGGCGGCCAAGGTCGGCACCGGCTTGGTTGCCGAGCTGGGCGCCATGCGCATCAACGAGGAGATCGATGCGATGGAGGTGATGGGCATCCCGTCGATCACCTTCCTGTGCGCGACCCGGCTGCTGGCCGCCTGGATGGTCTTGCCGTTCATTTACGTCTCAGCGATCGGCGCCGGCTTCTTCGCGAGCTACCTGGCCGTTGTCAAACAGATCGGCGAGGTTTCGTCGGGCGGGTACTTCCTGATCTTCTGGATGTTCCAGAATCCGCCCGATCTCTTATTCAGCGTGATCAAGGGCATGGCGATGGCGACTGCGATCGTGCTGGTCGGCTGCTACTACGGCTATACGGCCTCCGGGGGGCCGGTCGGTGTCGGTACCGCGACCGCCAAGTCGATGATCTTGAACATCGTTCTCGTGCACCTGATCGCGATGATGGGTACCCAGGTATTCTGGGGGGCCAATCCGCGAGCACCGATAGGTGGTTGACCTTTTCATGACGGAACTCGACGAGAGATTTAAGTATCACGGCCCGCTGCGCGACCATGGTCGCAAGGATACGTGCGAGTTCATCGACGTCGTCAAGTCGTTCGGCCGCAACCGCGTGCTCGACGGGCTCAACCTCGGCATTCCGGATGGGATGATCTCGATGATCCTGGGGCCTTCGGGCACCGGCAAGTCGGTCACGATCAAGCACCTGGTCGGGCTTCTGTATCCAGACGAGGGCGACATCCTCGTGCACGGCGAGTCGGTGCCGGACATGACCGACGACGAGCTGTTCGACATGCGCAAGAAATTCGGCGTCCTATTCCAGGACGGCGCCCTGTTCGGCTCGATGAACCTCTACGACAACGTCGCCTTTCCGATGCGCCAACACACGGAGAAGGACGAGGACGAAATCCACGCGGTCGTGTCGCGGCGTCTGGGCGAGGTGGGGCTCGCCGGCGCCGAGGACAAGATGCCCAACGAGCTGTCGGGCGGCATGCGCAAGCGGGCGGGCTTCGCGCGCGCGCTCGTGCTCGATCCCGAGATCGTGCTGTTCGACGAGCCCGACTCGGGCCTCGACCCCGTGCGCTGCGCGCTGCTATGCGACTTGATCCGCGAGGTCCACGAAGAGAACGGTGGCACCTACGTGGTGATCACGCACGACATCGCCTCGGCCCGGCGGCTCGCCGAGTACATGGCGATCCTGTGGCGCGGCAAGATCGTCGAAGCCGGCATGAAGGGGGAGCTGTTCGAGTCGGAGAACGACTTCGTGCGCCAGTTTCTCACCGGCGACTCCGCCGGCCCGCTGGGGATGGAGTAATCCAACCGCGCCCCTCGGCGCATCCGTCCCCTAGATGAAGCGCCTGATCGATTTTGAGCTTGGCGGCCCGCTTGCGCGGGTCGCTGCTTTTGCCGCGCGCAACGCCCGTGTGGTCGTCGCTGCTGCGATGCTCGCGTCCCTGGTCGCTCTCGTGCTGGCGCTGCGGCTCGAGCCGAGCGCGGCGACCGAGACGCTGGTTGGCCGCTCCGACGACACCTACCAAGCCACGCAGGACTTTCACCGGCAGTTCGGCGACGATCCGATCGTCGTGCTCGCGCAGGGCAAGCCGAATACGCTGCACGCGCTCGGCGCGATGGTGCTGACGCAGGATCTGGCGAAGCTGCTCAGCCTCGAGGGCTGCCTGTCGGGCAATGCGCCCAAGCGCGCTAAGCCGCCGGCCCCGGTTTGCGCCGAGTTCACGAAGACCAAGCCGGTCAAGGTCGTGTACGGGCCGGGCACGTTCATCAACGAGGCGGCCAGCCAGATCTCGGGCGAGTTCGAGGCCGAGGGTGTCCGGCGACGGGCACAGGCTGGCCGAGCTGCCAAGGCGGCGGTCAAGGTGGCGCAGGCGCAGGGACTGCCACCGACCGAGCAGCGGCGGTTCGCGCGCAAGGCGCGCCAGCTCGTGTATGCGCAGTTCGCCAGCGACGCGGCCAAGCTCGCGCTCAAGTACGGGTTGACGAGCGTCCCGGCGCTGAACAACCCGGACTTCGTCCTGCGGCTGGCGTTCGAGCCGAGTCTTGGCGAGGGAACGCCGAAGCCGCGGTTCTCGTACGTGTTCCCAAGCTCGAACGCCGCGCTGATCCAGGCGCGACTGCGCCCGGGATTGGGCGACGCACAGAAGAAGCGGGCGATCGAGCTGGTGCGCGAAGCGGTCTCGGACCCGGCCTTCAAGCTCAAGTTCGGCGACTACGTCGTCTCCGGCGTGCCGGTCGTCGCGCAGGGTGTCGAAACCAGCGTCGCCGACGAGCTGCGCGTGCTGCTGCTGGCGGCGGTGGTCCTGATGGCGCTTGCGCTGATGATCGCGTTCAGGGTTCGTAGACGCTTGCTGGCACTGGCACTGGCACTCGGTGCGGCGGCGTTGACCTTCGGCTTGATGTCGTTGTTGGGCGTTGCGTTGACGATTGCCGCGATCGCGGTGCTGCCGGTGCTGATCGGGCTGGCGGTCGATTACGCAGTGCAGTTCCAATCGCGCTTCCGCGAGGAGGGCGCCGAGCCGGCCGCGGCGGCCGAGAGCGCGGCTCGCAAGGGTGGCCCGGTGATAGCGACCGCGGCGGTTGCGACCGCGACGGGATTCGGGGTGCTGCTGCTGTCGCCGGTGCCGATGGTACGCGTGTTCGGACTGATGCTCGTGCTCGGCATCGCGCTCGCGTTCGTGCTCGCATTGACGGTCGGATTTGCGGTGCTGGGCGGAGATCTGCATGCGCCGGGTGTCGTCATGCGGATCTGGCACGCCCTGAGGCGGATAGGCGCGCGGGTCGAGGCGTTGTGGCGGGCGGGTCCTGTCGGGGCACGTCGTCCTCCGGCTCGTGGCATCTCGCCGAAGAGGTCGCGGGGGCGTTCGTCGCGCTTGCTAGGTTCTCCTGACATCGAACGTCTTGGGTATTCTACCTGACGCAGTCCGGCCTTCAGAGCGAAGGGGCTACCAAGAGCTCCCGCCGAATAGTGACCACACAACAAGCGTCGGTACATCACACGAATGCGGGCTAGTGCGGCCTCTGCCGGCACGAACCTACCAAGGACGCCGCCATGACTCAGTCTTCCGATTGCCTGAGTCA
>JBBDJG010000008.1:0-39357 GCA_040880005.1 Solirubrobacterales bacterium | reverse complement strand
TCGCGCGAAGGCCGATCAGTGCTGGGCGCTTGACAAACGGCTCTCCATATCAGCGTTTGACTCGAAATGAGGCGCAGGTGCTGGCGTATGCCTCTTGGTGAGTGGGCGGCACCGGGCTCGAACCTCAGCGAGCCGCAGGCGAGCGGTATCACCGATGCGGGTATCCCTAATCGGTGACCCCTGCTTGTAAGTTGGGAGACGGCTGCTGCGGTTTGTAGCCGTACGTCGCAGGGACGGTCAGTCTCGTGTCAGATCGGCAGGATTCTGCTGCCGTGCGCTGCGGTTTGTTGCTTCCATGGCGCTTCCAGAGTGCTCACTCATAACGATCCGGCTCGCCGGAAGATTCAGACACGGACAACCTCTAGTTGGTCGAACGCAGTGAAATCCGCGTCCTGTGTCCAGACCTCTGCACCATGAACCAGGGCAGTAGCAGCAATCCAGGTGTCGTGCACACGGGGCTTGCGACCCTTGGCGAGCACATCCGCTGCCAGACGCGCATAAGCGGATGCCACTCGCTCATCCGCAGGCAATCCGGCGGTCAGCTCTCGCAGATGAGTCAACGTGGCAAGACGCAGTGATCGCGTCTGCGTATCCGCTGCCGTCAGAACGCCCAGCTCGAGTTCAGCGAGCGTCACTACAGACACACCTGCTTCGTCGGGCAATGACCGAGTCATCGCGCGACCTTGCTCGGTTGCGATGAAGACCGACGTGTCCAAGACGGCAGGAGGGCTCATTCCGGTTCGATCAGCTGGTGGCGGACCTCGGCAATATCATCAAGCAGAGCGGTGTCCGCGGGAGCTTGCTCTAGGACCCTCTGAAGAGCAGCTCCGCTCACCCACTGGGGGCGACCAACCGGGATCAGCTCTGCCACCGGTCGGCGGTTCACGTTGACTCTTAGTCGCTCGCCGGCCTCGACTCGTCGGAGCACCTCGGCGGTGCGGTTACGGAGATCTCTAGAGGAGACGCCATCAGCCATGCGACAACTGTAGCACAACTGCGACGCCGAACACGGTTGACTCGATGGAGACTGAAAGTGGGTGGTGCTGGGGCTCGAACCAGCGACCCCCTGCTTGTAAGGAATGCTCGGGGCTGCACGCATACATCACCGAACAGCAATGAACTACCAGAAAAGCCCGCAACTCCGGGCATGCATGCCCGAAAGCGTTGAGGTCTCGTGAGGTCTCGTGTGGTTGCGATGTTCGCGTTTTGTTCGGTTAACGCGCTCTCCCTTCAGCGCACCTGGAGGTACTTGCGCAGCGCCTTTCGGATAATCGACGAGGTGGTCTCGTGGTCACGCTTTGCCCGCTCGGCAAGGGCCTCCTGCAGCTCGGGCTCCAAGCGAACAGACTCGACTTGAGCAGGGGCTGAGCCGATCGGCGGTCGCCCCGCGCGCCGGCGGAGGGTCTCATCGGCGTCGTAGTCGGCCTCGGCCTTGTCCGCGAGCTTTTCCACCAGCTTGTCGGTGATCGGCTTACCGCTGGCTGTCTTTCCGTACCTCTTCTTCGCCATCGTCATCCCTCGGGCAGCAGCCGCCGGTACTTCGGTCGCATCTTCATCGCGTGGATCGCAAGTTCGGAGCCGTCGTCCCGAATGATTGCCACTACCTCGAGTAGGTCGCCGCTTCGAGCGGGACCGAGACACAGGCGGGTGTCGTCTTCTTGATCGTCAACGGCCATCGCGGTCGCCATCGCGTGCCTCATGTCCTCGTCGGCGATTCGATGCTTGCGCGCCGACGGATGAATCTCCGTTCGAAAATTGTAATACGAAACCCGGCCGAACAAGCGGACTCGATCCAAGTAGGCCGTAGCTTCGACTGGGGAGGGAACTGACGTGGACCAAACTGTCGACCGGCGAGCCCCGGCTTGGCCTCAAACGAGACTTGACTCGAACTGGTGCCTGCTCGCTCAAGGACCTGCTCGCATGGTTGCGTTCGCTGGTGCTCGACGGCGGTTTTGCGCTTGCCAGGCCCAAGCGCCTTCGCCATTGCCTGTTGCACGTCGCTGCTCGCATCACGCGCTCGGCGCGGCGGCGCGTACTGCATCTGCCACGTGGCTGGCCCTGGGCAAAAGAGCTACGGCAAGCCTTTGGGCGCTGGCGGGCGTTGCCCGCGCCGGGCTAGCACCCGCGCGCAGCGACGAACGCGAATGCGCGCTGGCATGCGCGTTCAACGCCGCCTGAATACTGGCCCACCGGCATATTTGGCCAGGACGCTAAAGGAACTCCTGGCGCAGCCGACTGGTTGCCTATGTACGAGATGCGCTCGGTCTGAGCCTGCCATCTGGTCCCGGGGTCTGATAATGAGACTTATGAACCGCTTCATGTCACATCTCTCTTACGCCAACGTGATGGCCACGATTGCGCTTTTCATCGCGCTTGGGGGAACCAGCTATGCCGTGCGCCAGATCAACGGGAAGATGATCAAGAACCGCACCATCTCGGCAAACAAGATTGAACGGAACTCTCTGAGCGGCGCTGAGATCAACGAGGCGAGGCTGGGTCGTGTGTCGAGTGCCGCTAGGGCAGATAGCGCTGATACCGCTGATACCGCTGATACCGCTGCGAGCGCCACCAGTGCGGGCAACGCGGACACACTGGACGGACTTGATTCCGAGGGCTTGAGGGTCGGCTGCCCAGGCGGGACGATTACCTACGCGGGGGTCTGCTTCGAGACAGGCTCGCGGGTGGGCCAGAGCTATCCAAGCGCGGCCAAGACGTGCGGAGACCTCGGTGGACGCCTACCCTCCGTTGGCGAGCTTCAGGGATTCCGGCAGCTAGACGGAGTGACGTTGTCGGGCGAGATGAGCCTCGACATGTTCTCCGACACTGCACAGTTCGCCGGCGAGATCGGTTACTTCAGGGTCGACGACGGCGGCTCCGTCAACACGATCGCGGGCAGCACGTCGACGGCCTATCGCTGCGTGTTCGAGCGCACGAACTAGCCAGCCGGGCGAGGTGTTGATCAGGCGGCGTGTGCGGTCGGGGTCGCCCCATAGGCGATGGCCCAGAACGTCGAGGTGCGTAACCATGGCGCACGTTTTACGAACTCGCGAAGCTCGTTCTCGACTTGCGAAGAGTGGGGGAAGGGAAGAAGATGGGGCATCTGCCGGGTTCGGGTCCGTCCGGCGCTTGGTAGCAGACGGCTTGGAAGTGTCGCCATCCACTACCCGTAGCGGGCGAGGCGGCCGGATCCGGAGTGTCTTCGTACGCGACGCGGAGCATGCAACAGGCTCCAGCGACCTCCTGCCCGACCGGGAGCCAGTCGCTGGACTATCCGGCTTGTACTTGGAGATCGATTGGTTGTGAGTCCCTGCCCATCGGTCAGGCGGCCATAAGTTGTTCGCGTTTTGTTCGCCAAAGGCCGGCTTCGGGCGCCATGCTCACGTCGCCGTACCCAGTTTCTCGCTCTGCGAAGCCGAGTGGGCGGTGCCGGGCTCGAACCAGCGACCCCCTGCTTGTAAGTTAGGAGACGCCTGCTGCGGTTTGCTGCCGTGTGTCGCCCTACGCCGCCGGGACGGTCAGTTTCGCGTCAGATCGGCACGATTCTGCTGCCGTGTGCTGCGGTTTGTTGCTTCCATGGTGCTTCCAGAATGATCAGTCAGATCGTCGGTCTACGAAACCGAAGGTCACTGGTTCGAATCCAGTCGGGCGCGCTTACGAATCCCCTGGCCCTTGATCGCCGATCGACGAACTCGCTCGCGTGGCTTCGGCTACCTGGTGCCGGTGAAGGACCACTGGAAGCCTTGATCCTTTCCACCAAAGGTGTGCAGGTTCTTGCTGAAGCCGCCGAACACGATCGCGTTCGTGATGTGCGTGATCCCAGATGCATCGGGTGATTCCCCAGGGCAGTTGCGCTTGATCTCGCCGACCGAACCGCCGGAGCCGTTGCCGCCGCTGTAGCTGTAGCCCCGCTTTCCGCTGCGCGTACGGTTGACGGCCAGGCGGACCTTTTCGGTGATCGTGCCGGTGGCCGGCGAGAATGAACAGAGGCCGTCGGAGGTCGTCGTCTTCTTCAATTTCCAGGTGTATTTGGCGTCGCCCTTGTACGTGTAGGTGGTTTGCTTGCGCTTCCCCTTGAGTGACAGCGAACCCTCCCAGGTGAACTCGCTGTTGTCGCCCGAGAACTTGCCCGAGATCGTCTTCGGGAACTTGGCCTTGGCGCCTGCGACCGGTGCGGCAAACGAGCACGCGGGCGCGACTGTCAAGACGGCGGCAAGGGCCGCAATGGATCTTGGAACTGCAACCACGGCTGGGGAGTGTGGCAGTTTCGCCGCCGCTTCGCGCCACTTTGGAAGGTCAAGCTGAGCGCCAATTCTTGCTTGTGCGACCGCAGGGTTGTGCGAAGTCGATTCAGTCCCATCGGTCGATCCTACGAGTTTCAGTTGAAGCTGCGAACTCTATTGATCAGCAGCCGACACGCTGCTACGTCCAGATTAATCAAGATTGACTCGTGGCGCTTGTGGGAGCTGGTACTCGGGTAACTAACGGGTCGGGACTACTGGAGTGGGCGGTGCCGGGCTCGAACCAGCGACCCCCTGCTTGTAAGGCAGGTGCTCTCCCAACTGAGCTAACCGCCCTTCGCCGCTAATCGTTGCACAAGGGTGGATCAAGGGGGGGTGAATTCATCACCGCCGGGGCCTTACTCCGTTCGTAGGCACAAACGCTATGAGGAGGACGGCTTGAGCACCCCAGAGACGATCATGGTCGTCGAGGACGATGCCGCGACCTGCGAGTTCCTCGCCGACAACCTGCGCGCCGACAGCTATCGGGTCGTGACCGCACAGACGGCGCGACAGGCGCTGAACCTGCTCGAGGTCAAGCGCTGCGATCTGCTCGTGTTGGACCTGATGCTGCCCGACGTCTCGGGCTACGAGCTGTGTCGGCGACTGCGAGCCTCGGACGGCCTGGCGGGGAGGATCGACCCGGATCTGCCCGTGATCATGGTCAGCGGGCGCAGCTCTGAGGCAGACCGGGTGCGCGGGTTCACGCGCGGTGCCGACGACTACCTGACGAAGCCTTTCCACTACCCGGAGCTTGCGGCTCGCATCGCCGCGCTGTTACGCCGAACGGGCAAGCGACGCCAGCGGGGACGCCTTCGTGTGGGCGGCCTGGAAATCGACCCGATAACGCGCGAGGCAAGGCTCGACGGTCGCCGACTAGAGCTGTCCGCAAAGGAGTTCGAGTTGCTGCGCGCGCTCGCGGTTGAGCCGACGCGGGTGTTCACCAAGGAAGAGCTGCTGCGCGGCGTGTGGGGGTTCGAGTTGATGGGCTCGACACGTACACTCGATTCTCATGCTTCGCGCTTACGACGCAAGCTGCGCCCGTCCGGTCGGCGTTGGGTGGTGAACGTGTGGGGGGTCGGCTACCGGCTCACCGACACGGTCGATTGATGGAACTCGGCCTCGCTTGGGGCGCAGCCGCTCTTGGTTGCCTTGCGATGGCATGCGTGCTCGCGGTGGCTGCGAGCCGCAGGGCTTCGACGATGCGCACGGTCGCTCACGTCGCCCATGAATTGCGCGGCGCGCTTGGCGCCGCGGATCTGTGTCTTGCATCGATGTCGCGTCCCGGGCGCGAACTGGCCGACCCGCGGTCTTGGGCGCGCGACATTCGCTTGCAGCTCGAGCGCGCGACCTGGGCCGTCGAGGACCTCGATCGCTTACGTGGTTCCGTGATGCACGTGCCGGCGGAACCGGTCGAGCTGGGCGCACTCGTGCAAAGGCGCATTCAAGCGTGGATGCGGTTGGCGGCACTGTCAGACGTTCGCCTCGAGCTTGACTGGCGGGCAGGAGGGACGTGTGTGCAAGGTAGCGCTCGTGGCTTGTGCCAGGCGCTCGACAACCTCGTGTCGAACGCGATCACGCATGGCCGTGGAGATGTGCTGGTACGAGCCGTGCTGCGTTCGGGCGTCGTGCGCATTGAGATCGACGATGGTGGCCCGGGTCCGTCGGCTGGCTCGGTTCGTCGGCGTGCCTCCCGACTGGCGCCCCACGGTCACGGGCTGACGATCGCCAGGCGCGCGATCGATCGGTGCGGCGGGCGGCTGCACGCTGGTCACGGTGGAGTGATGGTGACGTTGCCGGTTCGGTCGAGCGTCGCTGACAGGACAGCACCCAGTGCAGCGTGACGCGGACAAGCGACCGCGGCGCTTCCGCTTCTTGCTGTTAGGAGGCGCTTCGCTTCTCTGTGGAGGCGTCGCTGCGTCGATTGTTCAGGACCACGAGTCGCGCGTCAGGTCGCAGGTCGGACCGCTGATCCCCGTGCTCGTCGCTGCTCGCGAGATTCCGCGAGGAAAGCTGCTTGGACCCTCCGATGCCAATCGGGTCGTGCAGCGCCGAATTCCCGCGCGGTTCGTTCCGCGCGGAGCGTTGCGAACCGTCTCTCAAGCCTTGGGCTATCGGGCGCTTGCGCCGCTCGCGGTCGGGGACTACGTGACTTCGAGTGTGTTGGCCGCTCCTTCGGCTGGCTCGGCTGAAACACGGCTTGGCGCGACCGACAAGGGTCGGCTGGTGCAGGTCGCGGTGGCCGGTGGCGCGTTCGTGCTCGAGCAGACGCCACCCGGGTCGCTCGTGGACGTGCTCGTCACGAGTGACCGGGGCGGGGCGCCCCGCACCTACCTTGCGCTTCAACGGGTGCGACTTGCGCAGGCCGCTCCGCCCGGCGATCGGACGTCCACGTCCGGCACCGACCAGGCATCGGATGCCGTCGCGACGTTACGGGTCTCGCTGCGCCAGGCGATCGTGCTGACAGCCGCGCAGAACTTCGCTCGCGAGGTGCGCCTCGTACCGCGTTCAGACGGCGACCGGCGGCTGCTTTCCCCGCTCGCGGTCACGAGCTCCGACCTACGACCGTGACCGAACTGGGCGAGCTGGCCCGCAGCTTGCGGGATCGACTACTCGACTCGGCTCGTGAGAACGATGCGCGACCTCCGACCGACGCGGCGTCGTTGCGCGAACGCGTCATCGAGCTTGTTGACGAGCAAGCCGCTCCACTCAACGCCACGGAAAGGACGCGTCTCGTCGACAGCGTGATCGCCGGCACGGTCGGGCTTGGCCGTCTCGAGCCGCTGATGGACGCCGCCGAGATCGACGAGATCATGATCAACGGCCCAAACAGCGTGATGGTCGAGCGCCATGGTCGCATCGAGCCGGCTCAAGTCGCGTTCGAGTCGGAGGAGGAGCTGATGCACGTGATCGAGCGCATTCTGAGTCCGATCGGGCGCCGCGTGGACGAGGCCAGCCCGCTTGCCGACGCGCGGCTGCCGGATGGGTCGAGGGTCAATTGCGTCATACCGCCCCTGAGCCTCAACGGCCCGCTGCTCACGATTCGGCGTTTTCGCCGGCGAGGATTCACCGCCGCCGACCTGGTCGCCTGCGAAACGATCACCGAGGACTTGCGGGAGCTACTCGAAGCGTGCGTACGCGCGCGATTGAACGTCGTCGTCAGCGGCGGTACCGGATGCGGGAAGACGACGCTGCTGAACGTGCTGTCGTCGTTCGTGGGCGAGCACGAGCGTGTGATCACGATCGAGGATGCCGCCGAGCTGCGACTTGCCCAGTTCCACGTGTTGCGACTCGAGAGTCGACCACCAAACCTGGAGGGCAGTGGTGAAATCACAATCAGACAACTCGTGCGCAATGCACTTCGCATGCGCCCGGACAGGATCATCGTAGGTGAGGTACGAGGCGCCGAGGCACTCGACATGCTCCAAGCGCTCAACACCGGTCACGACGGATCGATGACGACCGTGCATGCCAACTCGGCGGCTGACGCATTGCGCCGGATCGAAACCCTGGCGCTGATGGCGGAGCTGGGCCTCCCACATGGCGCCGTGCGCGAGCAGCTCGCCAGCGCGCTCGACGTGGTCGTTCATCTCGTGCGCGATCGCGACGGCGGTCGCCGGGTCACCGAGCTGGTAGAAGTGCTGCGCTTCGCTGGCGAGGTTGGAGTGCGGCAGGTGTACCGCTGCGACGGAAAGGCGTCCTCGTGGGTGGCCTCGTTCGACGACGTCCTGCGCTCGCGACTTGCGGGTTGCGGCTGGGCTCGATGAGTCACTTCGCAGCGGTCCTGTCCGCGATCTTCGCGGGAGGGCTGGCGGGGCTTGCGCTGGGACTGTGGGCGGATTCCACAGCCCAGGCTTTGGCTCAACGCACGAGCGCGTTGACGCATTCGCTGATCTCAGCGGTCAATGCCGTGGTGGCGCCGCTTCGAAGGGCCGAGCGTGTTGGCACACGAGCGAGCTCGCGAGAACGCTCGCGTCTCGCGATACTGGGCGCTGCGACTGGCGCCGTATTGGGATGGCTCGTGACCGGCGTCGCCGGATCGATCGTGTGCGCTGCTGTGATGGCGGCGGCGATGCCTCGCGTGCTCGACTGGCGCGCGGAGCGCTATCGCAGGCGGGTGGACCAAGGCGCCGCCGGCGCCGCGCTGGCGCTTGCCGGCGCACTGTCGGGGGGTCATACGGTGCGTGCGTCGTTCGGCGTCATCGCTGGCGAGCTGAAAGGACCGGTTGCGGTCGAGCTGTCCCATGTCGCCGCCGAGCTCGCGCTTGGCGAGCGGACGCAGAGCGCGCTCGAGGGCCTTCGCGAGCGGGTTCGTTCCACCCGAATCGACATGATCGTTGCGGCGGTGCTGATCCAGCGCCGCTCCGGTGGAGACCTCGCGACGTTGCTGCGCGGAATCGCCGATACGATCGCCGAGCAGGATCGCCTGCGCGACGAGGCCCGAGCCGCAAGCTCGCAGGCGCGGTTCACCGCCAACCTCGTGATTGCGATGCCCTTTGCCGCGATCGCGCTCGGTGAGCTGGCTTCGCCGGGTTTGGTCGGACAGCTAATGGCCTCGACGATCGGCCTGTCGCTGCTTGGTGTGGCGCTCGCATTCCAGATCCTCGGGGCCGTCATGGTCTGGCGCTTCGCGCGGGTACCGACGTGAATGTGGGGATCATCGCGGCGACGCTGTGCGGCGGTCTTGCGGGGCTTGCGCTGGCCGAAGGCGCCGCGATCGTCGTCACGCACGCGCGGCGGCTCGAGGCGCGACGTCCACGTGCGAGCGCGGGCGGGCGCTCTTTGTTGGTGGCCATCGGACGGCAGGTTGCCCGTATGCGATTGGTGAAACGTCTCGCCCCGCCGGGCGATCTTCGCTCGCGCATCGTTACGGCCGGCGAGCCCGCGAACCTCGGCGTGCGCGAGTGGATCTCGATCAAGGCCGCAAGCGCAGTGATGACCGGTGCGATGGCCTTGCCCCTCGCATCCGCAGCGCCCGGCCGACTCGGTCCGATGGTCGCGATCTGCGCTCCGGCGGCGGGGTTCTTTGTGCCCGACTTCTGGCTCGCACGTGCGACCAGCATTCGGATCGAAGGTGCGGTTCGCGAGCTGCCCGACATGCTCGACCTGCTGAGGGTTGCTGTTCAAGCGGGAATGCCGCCGAATCGCGCCCTGGCGTCGGTAGCGTCGCGCTTCGACGGGCCGCTGGCGCGGGAGTGCCGGCGCGCGGTCGCCGCGACGGTCCTCGGCACGCCGGCCGATGAAGCGCTCGACGAGCTCGCCGCGCGGCTGCCGGATCAGCGCATCGCGGGCTTCGCCGAGTCCTTGCGCAGCGCCCATCGTCACGGACTTGCGCTTGGCAACGCGCTCGAGACGCTTGCAAAGAGCGCGCGCCACATGTCCCATCAGCGCATGCGCGAGCGGGCGGCGAAGGCCGGCCCGAAGATCCAGCTGGTGGTAGCCGTCGTGCTCGTGCCGTCGGTGCTGCTCGTGGTCGCGGCGGCTCTGGTGAGCGAGCTGGCAGGGGCCGGGCTGGGAGTTCGATAGACGGGAAGGGGCCGGGCCCCGGTGGGCGAATCAAGGGAATGGACATGAACGACGGCATCGCCACCAATCCCGAGGAACTGCGCAATGAGGCGGTCAAGCGCCTCAAGAAGAAGCGTGATTTCAAGGCCCACCTGCTCAGCTACGTGCTGATCAACGCGATGCTGGTCGGCATCTGGGCGATCAGCGGGGCGGGCTTCTTCTGGCCCGCATTCGTGTTGCTGGGCTGGGGGGTGGGATTGGCCTTCAACGCCTACGACGTCTACGGGCGCCACACGATCACCGAGGACCAGGTTCAGCGCGAGATCGAGAATCTCAAGCGCTGATCCGGCTCGGCTCCGCCTTCCAAAAAGCGTAAGCGTTCAGCCCCAGCAGGGAGCGAAAGCCGCCCGGCGAAGCCCTATGTGTGGATCGAGCCGCCGCTGAAGCGATCTACGACTCAGGGCGTGAGGCCTGCGTAGATTTCATCATCGAGCTGTGCGAGCGCTACGAGCGCCAAGTCGCGCGCTTGGAGGCGCGAGTCGAGCGACTCGAAGAGAAGCTGCGAGAAAACTCCGGGAACTCCTCGCGACCGCCCTCGGCCGATCCACCGGCAAAGCGCCCACAGCGCGAGCGCCCTGCGAGCCAGCGAGGGCCCGGCGGTCAGCCCGGTCACGAGGGCACCACACGCAAGCTCGTCTCAGGGGAGCGAGTCGACCGCTTCATCGATCACTGGCCGGCGCTTTGTGAGGGCTGCGGCCAACGCTTCGAGCCCACGAAGCGCGAGCCGGCAGCGGATCCCCACCGCCATCAGGTCTTCGAGCTGCCGCCGGTCGCGATCGAGGTCTGTGAGCATCGCGCTCACGCGCTTTTGTGCGCAGGCTGTGGCAAGCGCACCCGAGCGCCGCTGCCGGGTGCGCTCGCAGGCAGCGTGTTCGGGCCGAGGCTTCAGGCGGCGATCACCATGCTCTCGGTGCGCAATCGCATCTCCCGGCGCGACGTGGCAGAGCTGTGCGAGGAGCTGTTCGGCACTGCGATCTCGGTCGGCTCGATCGACGCGATCTGCCAGCGCACGAGCGCGGGGCTTGTGGGGCCCTATGGCGAGTTGCGCGAACAGGTCAAAGACGCCGCCGTGGTCTGTGTCGACGAGACCGGCTGGCGCCAGGCAGGCGAGCAGCGCACGCTTTGGGGCGCGATCACCGAGCGCCACGCGGCCTTTCACATTGCGGCCGACCGCTACACCCGTCGCTTCGCCGGCAACCTGTTGAAGCTGTGGCCGGCGCTTTGGACCTTCGCCGAGATCGAGGGAGTCGAGCCGACCAACAACCGAGCCGAGCGCGGTCTGCGCGGTGCGGTCATCTACCGCAAGATCTCGCTGGGAAGCCAGTCTGACGCCGGTGCCCGGTTTGCCGAGCGGATGCTGTCGGTCTCGCAGACCTGCCGGCTGCAGGGCCGTTCGCTGTTCACCTTCCTGATCGAGGCGATCGGCGCCAGCGCCCGGGGAAGCCCGGCGCCATCGCTCGTCTGAGGGCTGAACGCTTACAAAAAAGCCCTGTTTTCCAGGTATTTCACGCCGCCCTGCAAGAAAAGTGGCGATCCGGGCCATAAAGGTGTTGCATTGTGGGGAAAAGTGGGGTAGGGTGGCGCTCGACTGGAACGAACCGAGATGGCGGGGCTCCTCCCACTCCGCCATCTCCGGTTCGGAGAGAGTCGAAATTGCAGAACTCCAAATCTTGGGACGAGAGGGAGATCTTGCTTGGCGTTTCGGGGCCAATACGAGTACACGCTGGATGCGAAGAACCGGCTCACGATCCCCGCCAAGTTCCGGGCGGCGCTCTCCGACGGAGTCGTTCTGGCAAAGGCGCTCGATCCCTGTGTGGCGATCTGGACCCCGCAGGGGTGGGAGCAGTTCACGGAGCGCGCGCTCAGCTCGCGCGATCCGTTCAGCCCCGACGCGCGCAAGCTCAAGCGCTACTTCCACGCGTCATCGTTCGACTTGCAGCTCGACTCGGCCGGGCGCATCATGGTTCCCAAGCAGCTGCTCGAGTACGCCGGCCTCGGCAAGGAAGTGGTCGTGGTCGGCAATCTCGACACGATTGAGGCATGGGACGCCGCGCGCTGGCGCAGCTACTCGCAGGAGCTGGACGCGACCGCGGAGCAGGCCGCGCAGAGGCTGTCTGGAAGCCATGACCATCCTGCTTGACATGTCGCACGTTCACGTCCCCGTTCTGGCAGGGGAGCTGATCGACGCGCTCGATCCGGCGCCGGGTCAGCTCGCGATCGATTGCACCTTCGGCGCCGGCGGCCACGCGCGGCTGGTTGCCGACCGCGTTGGCTCGACCGGTGAGCTGATCTGCATCGATCGTGACCCGGAGGCCGAGCGGCGCCACGCGGAGTTTGCCCGTGAGGTCTCGTGCGCGACACGCTTCGTCCACGGCGACTACGCCGACGTGCTGCCTGCTCTGCGCGAACAGGGTGTCAGCGTCGGCCGTTCATGTGATCTCCTATATATGGACCTGGGAATCTCGTCGCTGCAGATCGACACGCGCGAGCGCGGCTTCTCATATGCGTTCGACGCTCCGCTCGACATGCGCATGGACCCCGGCACGCCACTCGACGCGGCCAAGATCGTCAACGAGTGGCCCGAGCAGCGGCTCGCCGCGATCCTGCGCGAATACGGTGAAGAGCGCTACGCGCGCCGGATCGCGCGTGAGATCGATCGCACACGTGAGCGCGCCCCGATCGAGACGACGACCGAGCTGGTCGCGGTGATCAAGCGGGCGGTGCCGATCCCGGCGCAGTTCGGCTCGGGACATCCGGCGCGTCGCACATTCCAGGCGATCAGGATCGCGGTCAACGACGAGATCGGGTCGCTCGAGCGCGCTCTTCCCGAGGCCTGGTCGCTGATCGCAACGGGCGGGCGGATGGCGGCGATCTCGTTCCACTCGCTCGAGGATCGTCGCGTCAAGCGCTTCTTTGCCGGTCTTGCACGCGGTTGTGTCTGCCCGCCCGAGCTGCCGGTGTGCGTGTGCGGGCACGAGCCCGAAGCCGAGCTGATCACGCGGCGGGTCGTCAGGCCGACCGAAGGCGAGGTCGCCAACAACCCGCGTGCGCGGGCCGGCCGTCTGCGCGCCGCGCGCAAACTTACAGCTTCGAGCGACGAGCAGGGGAGCTATCGGTGACACCCGCCACGACACGTGCGCGGAGCTCCGCTGTTGGTGGAACGCGTCAGGTGGCCGCCGCCGGCTCGAGCCGGAGGGCGGCCGCCGGTCGCACCGCGACCGCGCCGCGGGCGTTGCGTCGCGTCTCGGGCCCGGCGCGTGCACCGGGCCGCGGCTCTGATCGCCCCGTCGGCCTGCGGCCGCTTCCGGTGCTTGGCACGATTGGCAGCCACGCGCTGCGCGCGGGCAAGTCGCTGCACGACTCCAGCCTGCTCGATCGTCTGCTGCGTGGCCGTGGCTGGATCGCCCTGCTCGGCGTGCTCTTGATCGGGCTGGTGGCGCTCAACGTTTCGCTGCTGAAGCTCAACGCCCAAGCCGGTCGCAACGCCGAAGAGGCGCGCAAGCTGCGCATCGCCAACACAGAGCTGGGCGCAACCGCCACGCGGCTCAGCTCGGCCGAGCGGCTCCAGGCCGCCGGCGAGAAGCTCGGGCTCGTGATGCCACCGCCGGGCAGCATCCACTTCTTGCGATCCCGGAAAGCAGCGGACGGGAAGTTTGCCGCCCGGATGATCAAGCAAGGGGCCGCCCTGCCGGACGCGACAGCCATACCGGTTGTTGTCGATCCGGCTTCGAGCGAAACGGGGGCGCCGGTCGAGACCGACCCAGTGACCACGCAGCCCGCGCCGGCCGCACCGGCGGAGCCGGTGGCAGAGGCACCCGCGACAGGCGGCGGTACGGTGCCGGCCGCCGGGGCTGGAACACCGGGAGCCGGATAGCGCGTGCCGCCGCGGCGCAGAAAAGTCGCACGGCCCCCCGCAAGGTCCGCCGCGACCGCGCCCACCAGACTCGTCAATCAACGCATCGGCTTTCTGTTCGCGGGCTTCCTGCTGTTGCTGGCGGTCGCGATCGGCCGGGCCGGCTACCTGCTGGCGTTCGAAGGTGGCAAGCTGCGCAGCCTCGCCGCAGGTCAGCAGGTGGTGAACGTGACGGTCGTGGCCAAGCGTGGCACGATCACCGACAGGCGCGGAACCACGCTTGCGGCCTCTGAGGACGCATCGACGATCTTCGCGACGCCGTACCTGGTCAAGGACCCGGTCGGCACCGCACGCAAGATCGCTCCACTGCTCAAGCAGCCGCCCGCCGAGTTGACCACCACGCTTGCCGACCGCAAGGTCGGGTTCGCTTACCTCGAGCGCAAGGCCGATCCACGCGCCGGCGCGCGGATCGAGCGCATGGAGATCGAGGGAATTGGCGTCATCGACGATGCGCGGCGCTACTACCCGGAGGGCGAGCTGGCATCGCAGGTGCTTGGCACCGTGGGCATTGACGACAAGGGCCTCTCCGGCCTCGAGCAGGCTTTGAACTCCACGCTGAGCGGCTCGGACGGCAAGCAGCGCATCGTCAGGGATGCGCGGGGCGATCCGGTGTCGCTCGACGAGCAACGCAGTGAGCGTTCGGGCCACGACATCCGCCTGACGATCGACGCACAGCTACAGGCTCGCGCCGAGAGCGTGCTGGCCGGCGTGGGCGAGACCTACCAGCCGGAAGGCGCCAGCGCGATCGTGATGGATCCGCGCAACGGCCAGATCCTCGCGATGGCCAACTGGCCGGGGGTAAATGCGAATCGCATCGGCGACGCGCCCCCGTCGGCACGGATCAACCACGCCGTTGGCCTCACCTACGAGCCTGGCTCGACTTTCAAGGCGTTCACGGTCGCGGGAGCGTTGTCCGATCGCCTCGTCACGCCGAACACGACGTTCTCACTCGGCCCCGCGATCCAGGTTGCCGATCGCACGATCCTCGAAGCGGAGGAAGGTACTGCCTATGGGACGCTCAACGTCGGCGAGATTCTTTCCCACTCGTCGAACGTAGGCGCGGTGACGATCGGTTTGAAGCTCGGCGATGAGCGCTTCGACTACTGGGTGCGCCGCTTTGGCTTCAGCAATCTGACCGGCGTGCCCGTGCCGGGCGAATCTGCCGGCATCGTGCCCGAGGTGTCCGAGTACTCGGGCTCCTCGATGGGCAACTTGCCGATCGGTCAGGGCCTCGCGGTGACGCCGCTGCAGATGGCCGACGCCTACTCGGCGATCGCGAACGGAGGCGTGCTGGTGCGGCCACACCTGATCGCCGGCGGAGCACCGGATTCGACTCCTCCCAACCGGCGCGTGATCCCACGCAGGGTCTCGCGCCACCTCCAGCAGATGCTCAAGGGCGTCCTGGGACCCGGCGGCACCGCACCGGAGGCCGCGGTGCCCGGTTACGACATCGCGGGCAAGACGGGAACCGCCCAGAAGGCCGAGAACGGCGGCTACTCGGAGTCCAAGTACGTCTCCTCGTTCATCGGCTTTGCACCCGCGACGAACGCCAGGCTGCTGGTCGCGGTGATCGTTGACGAGCCGAAGGGCACCTATCTCGGCGGCAAGGTCGCGGCTCCGGCGTTCGAGAAGATTGCCAGCTTCGCGCTTCCGTACCTCGGCATTGCGCCAAACTGAGCCGGCCGGGGCTCGCCACTAGAATGCGGACCCATGAAGCTTCGCGAGCTGATCGTAGGCGCGGGGCTCGATCCCTCCGGTGCCTCCGACGTCGAGATAACCGGCCTTGCCTATAGCGACGCGAGCGTCACGGAGGGGACGCTCTTTTTTTGCGTGCAGGGGATGCACAGCGACGGGCATGACTTCGCGCCGCGCGCGATGGAGCTGGGAGCCGCCGCGCTCGTGTGCCAAAAACGATTGGACCTCGACCTGCCGCAGATCGTGGTCGAGAACGTGCGCGCGGCCATGGGACCGACTGCGGCGGCGTTCTTCGGCCGCCCCTCTCGCGATCTGGTCATGGTTGGCGTCACCGGCACCAACGGAAAGACGACGACGAGTTTTCTCGTCCGGCACATACTCGACCGCCACGGTATGCAGTCCGGATTGCTGGGAACGGTGCTCTCGATCGTGGGCGGGGAGCGCCGCGAGGTCGAACGCACGACACCGGAGGCGATCGACCTTCAGCGAACACTGCGCGAGATGGCCGCGGGCGGCGACCAGGCCTGCGTGATGGAGGTTTCGTCCCATGCGCTCGAGCTGCGTCGCAGCGACGCGATCGAGTTCGACTGTGTCGTGTTCACCAACCTGACCCAGGACCATCTCGACTTTCACGGGACGCTCGATCGTTACTTCGGTGCCAAGCGGAGCCTGTTCGTGCAGCCGCCGGCGTCGCGGCCCTTCACGTCGATCATCAACCTCGACGACGAGTGGGGACGCAGACTGGCCGCCGAGGTTGCCGAGGTTGGGCAAACCCATCTGGTCACGTTCGCGGTCGAGAATGACGCCGATTACCGCGCGGACGCGATCGAGGTGGAGGTGGGCGGCACGAGCTTCGAGCTGACAACTCCGGAGGGAGTCGTCTCGGTCGAGATTCCGCTGCCGGGCGTGTTCAATGTCTATAACGCGACCGCGGCGATTGCCGCATGTCACGGCCTCGGCGTGCCGGTCGCGAAGTCCGCGGCGATGCTCTCGGACGCCGCCACGGTGCCCGGTCGCTTCGAGCAGATCGACGAGGGCCAGAAATTCACCGTTCTGGTCGATTATGCGCACAGTCCAGATTCCCTGGAGAACGTCTTGTATGGGGCGTGCGATCTGCTCGATGGCGGGCGCCTGATCTGTGTGTTCGGGGCCGGCGGCGACCGCGACCGCGACAAGCGCCCAATGATGGGAGAGGTGGCGCATCGCCTCTGCGACCACGTGATCGTGACGTCCGACAATCCGCGCTCCGAGCGCCCGGACGAGATCATCGATCAGATCGTGAGCGGGGCCCGAAGGGCGTCGAGCGCAGATTCCGCCTGCGTGCTGGAAATCGAGCCCGACCGGCGTGCCGCGATCCGGCGTGCGGTCGGCGAGGCACGCCCCGGCGACATCGTGCTGATCGCGGGCAAGGGCCACGAGCAGGGCCAGGAGCTGGCGGGCGGGCGGAAAATTCCGTTCGACGATCGTCAGGTCGTGCGCGAAGAGTTGCACGAGCTGCGCGAGGGCGCATCGCAGTAGGTCGCCGATGATCGAGCTTTCGCCGGACCGGATCGCCGCAAGCTGCGCGGCAACGATCGTCGCAGGTGATACGGAAGCGCGCAGTGCGACCGATTTCCCCGAGCGTGCGGTGATCGACTCGCGCGAGGTGCGTCCGGGAGATCTGTTCTTCGGCCTGCGCGGCGCGCAGGCGGACGGCGGCGAGTTTGCCGCGAGCGCGATCGAGGCGGGTGCCTGGGGCGTCGTGGTCGAATCGGTCAAGGCGCGTTCGTTGGAGCCGGTTGCGCGCTCCGCGCGCGTGCTGGGGACTCGAGACCCGCTCGGCGCGTTGCAGGGTTTGGCACGCGCTTGGTCGCAAGAGCTGCGTGGCAAGCACTGCCGGGTGGTGGCGATCACCGGATCGACGGGCAAGACATCGACCAAGGACATCCTGGTCGCGTTGCTCGGGTCGGCGCTGGAAGGACACGCCCGCGGCAATCGCGAGAACTTCAACACGGAGATCGGCCTGCCGCTGACGGTGCTCGAGGCACCGGCAAGCACGCGTGCGCTGGTGCTCGAGATGGCCATGCGTGGCATGGGTCAGATTGGAGAGCTTGCGCGGATCGCCGTACCGGCGGTTGGCGTGATTACGAACATCGGACCGGTGCACCTGGAGCTGGTCGGAACGATCGAACACGTGGCCGAGGCGAAGGCGGAGCTGATCGCGGAGCTGCCGAGTAAGGCTGCGTGCGTGGTTCCCGCGGCAGAGGAGGCGCTTCACCCACACCTGCGCAGCGATGTCCGAGTGATCACCTTCGCCTCATGTCATGGCGAGGGCTCGGACCCGCTCGGGCTCGTCGCCGCGACCGCGAATGCGAGCGCCGCCGTGCGTGCTCTGTCCGTCGAGCCGACCGACGTTGGGCTGCGTGCGCACATCGTGGCGGGCGGGGAGAGTGCGGAGTTTGAGTTCAACTTCCGTCAGGCGCACAACCTCACGAACGCGCTGGCCGCGATCGGGGTGGTCCACGCGCTCGGGGTTCCGCTCGCCGACGTGGCTCCCGGCGCAGGCCGGGTGTCGTTTTCGGGGCTACGCGGCGAGGAGGTCGAGACTCCGCGGGGCGTGCTCGTCATCAACGACTGCTACAACGCCAACCCCACGTCCATGCGTGCCGCCCTAGATCACCTCGTCCTGCGTGCCAGGCAGCGCGGTTCGCCGCGGACCGTGGCGATCGTCGGCGACATGAAGGAGCTGGGCGAGGGCTCGGCCTCCTACCACCGGGAGCTGGGCGAGCACGCCGCTCGACTCGGCGTTGACGTGCTGGTTGCCGTCGGCGAGCAGCGCGGCGCCTACGGGCAGGGCTTCGCGGACGAGCGTCGCCTGCACGAGGCGTCCGATGCGCAGCAGGCGGCGCGTCTCGCCGGCGAGCTGGTCGAGCCGGGCGACGTGGTGCTGGTGAAGGCGTCACGGTCCGTTGGGCTCGAGCGTGTGGTCGATGCCCTCGACTCGGCCGGAGCACTCTGATGGGCGAGATCCTGATCGCCGGGCTCGCCTCGATGCTGATGACGCTGTTCCTCGGCCCGAAGTACATCGAGTACTTGCGCAATCGCGAGTTCGGGCAACAGATTCGCGAAGAGGGCCCCGCCGAGCATCACCTCAAAGCCGGAACCCCGACGATGGGCGGTCTGCTGATCTTCATCGCGATCGGCATCCCTTACCTGATCCTCTCCGATCGCGACGCCGCCAGCCTCGCCGTCTTCGGGACGGCTGTTGCGTCGGCCGGCATCGGCTTCGCCGACGACTGGCTGAAGATCGTCAAGGCACGATCGCTGGGCCTTTCCGGGCGCACCAAGCTGTTCCTCCAGCTGCTGATCTCCATAGGCCTGTGGCTGGTAGCCACCGAGGTCGTCGGGCTCGACAACACGCTTGCGTTCCGGATCGGCGACAGCGAGGTCGATATCGGTGGCTTCTACGTGGTCGTGGTGTTCCTGGTGCTCGCGGGAGCGACCAACGGAGTCAACCTCACGGATGGTCTCGATGGCCTGGCGGCCGGGACCAGCGCGATCGTGCTGCTTGCCTACACGGCGATGACGTTCGTCACCGGAGCGCAGGACGGGCTCGGCGGCACCGAACAGGCTGGGCTTGCGCTGCTCGGCGCCTGTTTGGTTGGCGCCTCGATCGGGTTCCTGTGGTTCAACTCGTTCCCGGCCTCGATCTTCATGGGCGACACGGGATCGCTGGGCTTGGGCGGCGCGATCGCAGCGATGGCGGTCATGACCAAGTCGGAGATCCTGTTGATCGTGATTGGCGGCGTGTACGTTATGGAGGCGCTGTCGGTGCTGGCGCAGGTGTTCAGCTTCCGAATGTTCCGGCGTCGCATCCTGTTGATGGCGCCGCTCCACCACCACTTCGAGCTGATGGGCTGGTCGGAGACGAAGATCATCGTACGTTTCTGGATCATGGCGGCCATCTGCAGCGCGATCGGCTTCACGCTGTATCAGCAGAGCATCGGCGTCTAAACCTTGCGTCAGCGTCCACCGCTTCCACCCGGCCCTCACCTGGTGGTCGGCCTTGCCCGGTCGGGCCAGGCGGCCGCGCTGGCGCTGCGACGGCTCGATCCGGCGAGCCCCGTCAGCGCCTGCGACAGCGCGGATGGGCCGGAACTGGCGCTGGCCGCGGAAAGGCTCCGCGAGGCGGGCGTCGAAGTGTTCTTGAATACCGATGGAGTCGCAGCTCTCAGCAGCCAGCCCGAGCCACCGAAGACGGTCGTCAAGAGCCCGGGAGTGCCCGCCGAAGCGCGGGTCGTCGTCGAAGCCCGTGGCCGCGGGCTCGAGATCATCGGCGAGCTCGAGCTCGGCTGGCGGATGGTGCCAACCGAGTTCCTTGCCGTGACGGGCACGAACGGCAAGACGACCACCGCTGAGATGATCGGCGCGATCAATCGTGCGGCCGGACTGCCGGTGGCGGTCGCAGGCAACGTCGGTACCCCGCTCAGCTCGCTGGCGGGGACGGTCGATCCCCCGACGGTTGTCGTGTGCGAGGCGTCGAGCTTTCAGCTCGAGGACAGCGCGTCCTTCGCCCCGGAGGTGGCGGTGTTCTTGAACTTCTCCGACGACCATCTCGACAGACATCACGGCCGCGAGCAGTACCTGGCCGCAAAGCTACGGTTGTTCACCAATCAGGAGCGGTCCGATTTCGCGGTTCTGAACGCCGACGACCCGACGATCGCGGCCAGCTCGATCCCCGGCGGGGCACGGCGGATCTGGTTCGGCAGCGCTACGAATTGCGAGCTGATCTGCACCGACGACGAGTTGCGCTGGCGAGGCGAGCCTGTGATGCGCACGGATGACCTTGCACTACGAGGCCCGCACAATCTGGAGAACGCGATGGCCGCTGCCGCCGCGACGCTCGCTCGCGGAGTCGATCGCGACGCGGTCGCAACCGCGCTGGCCACGTTCGAGGCGGTCGAGCATCGACTCGAATATGTCGCAACGGTTGGCGGGGTCGAATATTTCAACGACTCCAAGGCGACCAACGTGTCGGCCACCGCCGCCGCGTTGCGCTCGTTCGAGACCCCCGTGCACGCGATACTGGGCGGGTCGCTCAAGGGCGGCGGTTTCGACCGCCTCGCAGCGGCCGTCGGCGATCGCTGTGCCGCCTGCTACTTGATCGGCGAAGCGGCCGACCGGCTTGCAAAGGATCTCGCGCCCAGCGGCGTCGATCTGCGCCAATGCGGCGATCTCGCGCACGCGGTCGAGCAGGCGTCCGAGCGAGCCGTCGAGGGAGAGGTCGTGCTGCTGGCGCCGGCGTGCTCGAGCTTCGACCAGTACGACAGCTATGAACGCCGCGGCGAGCACTTCAGGGAACTGGTCGCTGCGCTGGGGAAGAGCCGATGAGGCTGCTGCGTCGGCGTGAGCCGGTTGCAATGACCTTCGAGCACTCGATGCTGCGCACGGCGACGCTGTGCCTGCTTGCGTTCGGGGCGGTGATGGTCTACTCGGCCAGCTCCGGGACGTCGCTTCTGTCCCACACGGGCGACAGCTCCTTCTACCTCAAGCGCTACCTCGTCTCGGCAGGGATCGGGCTGGTCGCGCTGATGTATTTCTCGCGATGCGGCCTGACCGTGGTGCGGCGCCTGACTCCGGTCTTGCTGGTGGTGGCGCTCGTCGGCCTGCTGGCCGTGCTGCTTCCCGGGGTCGGCATAAGCGTCAACGGCGCCCGCCGTTGGGTCGGGTTCGGCACGTTTCAGGTCCAGCCGTCGGAGATCGCCAAGCTTGCGCTGGTGCTCTATGCGGCGGGGCTGATCGGGGACAAACCCGCCCGCGTGCGCTCGATCGAGGGCGTCGCGCCGCTGCTGCTCGCGGGCGGGGTGGCGGCGCTGCTGATCGTCGCCGAGCCGGACCTCGGGACCGCGATCGTCGTGTGCATGACGCTCGTCGCGATTTTGATGGTCAGCGGGTTTCGCGTGCGCCACCTGATGATCCTGCTGGGCGGCTTGGTGGTGTTGGGTCTGCTGGCGATCATGACCTCGGCGTACCGTCGCGATCGCCTGACCGCGTTCCTCGATCCCTGGGCGGACCCGCGCGGATCGGGGTTCCAGTCCGTGCAGGCGATGATCGCGATCGGATCGGGTGGCCCGTTTGGCGTTGGCCTCGGCGAGTCGGTGCAGAAACTCTTCTACTTGCCCGAGGCCCACACCGACATGGTCCTGGCGGTGATCGGCGAAGAGCTGGGCATGGTCGGCGTGTCGGTCGTGCTGTTCCTGTACGGAATGATCGCCTACGCGGGCCTGCGCGCTGCACGCATGGCCAAGGACCTGTACGCGAAGCTGGTCGCCGCCGGGATCACGTCGGTGATCCTCGTGCAGGCGACGCTGAACTTCTTCGCCGTGCTCGGCATCGCTCCGCTGACGGGGGTGCCGCTTCCATTCATCTCATACGGGAACAGCAACCTGGTCGTGTTGCTGGTGGGCATGGGCGTGTTGATCAACATCGCGCAGACAGGCGGAGCCGCGGTCCGCCGCCCGCGTTTGGAAGCGGTTGCGGGTGGACGCGGCGGCCGATCGCGACCACGCAGCGAGGACACGATTACGATCAAACGACTGGGGAAGAAGCCGAAGCGCGGCCAGGGTCGCGCCCCAGCTCGCAAGAAAGTCGCCAAGGGTTCGTCACGCCTTGGTGTGAAGAGGCCCGCCAGAAAGGGTGGAGATGCCGAGGATCTTGATCGCAGCCGGCGGGACCGCCGGTCACGTCGTGCCCGCGCTGGCAATCGCCGACGAGCTGCGGGCTAGCGGCGCGTCGGTTAGCTTCGCCGGTGCCAGCGACCGCGCGGAGGCGGAGCTGGTTCCGGCTGCCGGATACGAGATCGCGCTGCTCGACCTCGCGGGGATCGATCGCCGCCGGCCCGCGAGCGCGGTCCGGGCGTTGACGAAGGCACTCGCTGCGATGCCTGCCGCTCGCAGGCTGGTGCGAAAGCCGCATGCGGACGCCGTGCTGGCGGGCGGCGGCTATGTTGCGGGCGTGCTCGGCCTGGCCGCCGTGACCGCGCGGGTGCCGCTCGTGCTGACCGAGGCCGACAGCCACCTCGGGCTGGCGAACCGCATGCTCGCCGCACGCGCGCGACGCGTGTGCCTCGCCTTTCCGATTGCCGGACGCGAAGGAGGGCGCTTCCTGGTCACCGGACGGCCGGTGCCGCGAGCGGTGGTGGAGGCCGATCGCGAAGGCGCACGGGCACGCTTGGGGATCGGGTCGGGCGAGCGCTGCCTGCTGGTGTTCGGCGGAAGCCTCGGCGCGCGCTCGATCAACGAGTGCGCATTCGCTGCGTTTGCGCAGGATCGGCTCGAGGGAGTCGTCGTCGTGCACGTCAGCGGCAAGCGGGACCATCCGGCGCTGGCCGCCCGTCTGGCCGAGCTTGGCGACCCTTCGCACTATCGCCTCTTCGAATATCTCGACACGCTCGCCGACCCGCTCGCCGCGTGCGATCTCGTGCTGACGAGAGCCGGCGGGTCGGTGTTCGAGCTTGCGGCCGCCGGCAGGCCGGCCGTGCTGGTGCCCTATCCGCACGCCACGGCGGATCATCAGAGCGGCAACGCGCGCTGGATGGAGCGCGCCGGCGCCGCGCAGGTGATCGCCGACTCGGAGCTGACGGCTGCCAGGCTGCGGGCGCTGGTAGAGGAGCTTTTGGCAGACGAGGCGCGGCTCGAGCAGATGGCCACGGCGGCCCGGTCGATCGCTAAGCCCGATGCGGCAGCGCGCGTTGCCGCCGAGCTGTTGCGCGCTGCGGGAACGCCGTGAGCGCGCCGGGATCCACCGAGCGGCCATGGATCGGGCGGCGGTTGCATTTCGTGGGCGCCGGCGGTGCCGGAATGAGCGGCCTGGCGCTGATCGCGCGTTCGCTGGGCGCCGAGGTGAGCGGCTGCGACAGGTCGCGCTCCGTATATACGGAGATGCTTTCGGGCCAGGGTGTCGAGGTCGAGCCCGACCATGCCGTGGCGCACGCGGTCGCCGGCACGGAGATGGTCGTTTCGAGCGCGATCGCCGACGATCTGGAGGAGTTGAAAGGCGCGCGCGAGCTGGGCCTCGAGCTTCGCCATCGGTCCGAGCTGCTGGCGCAGGCGGCATCGTTGCGCGACGTGATCGCCGTGTCGGGCACGCACGGCAAGACCACGACCGCGGCGATGATCGCTCATTGCCTGGAGATGCTCGCAATGGATCCCGGCTTCGCGATCGGCGCGGACCTGCGCGGTGCGGATGGCGAGTTGCGGCCAAACGCGGCGTGGGGCACGGGCCAGTGGATGGTCGTCGAAGCCGACGAGTCCGATCGGTCCTTCTTGCGTCTCGATCCACGGATCGCCGTGGTGACCAACGTCGAGCTGGATCACCATACGACGTACGCGTCGGAGCCGGAGTTGGAGGCCGCATTTGTCGAGTTCGCCCAGCACGCCCGCGCGACGGGTGATGTCGTGGCTTGGGAAAGGGTGGCAACGCGGCTTGGCGGTTCGACCACGACGTTCGGTTTCGGCGAAAGCGCCGATCTGCGGGCCGTGGACGTACGACGCCAGCAGGGCTCGACGAGCTTCGATCTGGTGCGGAGCGGCAAGTCCGTCGCCAGGGTCGCGCTCCCGGTCGTGGGGGCGCACAATGTCTTGAATGCACTCGCGGCACTCGGGGCGCTGGAGGCCGCGGGTTGCACGCTCTCGCGGGCGGCCGGCACGCTCGAATCGTTTCGCCCCGTAGGGCGGCGTTTCGAGCTGGCGGGAGAGTCCGATGGAGCGCGGGTATTCGATGACTACGCTCATCACCCGACGGAGGTGCGCGCAACGCTCGAGGCGGCGCGCGAGTTGGGGCCGGAAAGGCTGATAGCGGTGTTCCAGCCACACCTGTACTCACGCACCAAGTACCTGCACCGCGCATTCGGCAGCGCGCTGGCCGTTGCCGATGAGATCGTGGTGCTCGACGTGTATCCGGCGCGCGAGCTGCCCGAGGGCGATCTGGCCGGCGTCACGGGCAAGCTCGTTGCGGACGCGGCTGCCGACGCCGCACCGGGACGGCCCGTGTGGTGGCTGCCGACGCTTGCGGAAGCCGAGCACATGGTGCGGCTCCGGCTCCGGCCCGGCACCACGGTGGTGACGCTCGGTGCGGGCGACGTCAACGAACTGGCCGCTCAGCTCGTGGGAGGCGCCAGGCCGTGAGCCAGCCCGCATCGGTTCCCGGCGGCGTCGAGCGCGACTACCCACTGGCGCGGCTCACGACGATCCGTACCGGTGGCAATGCCGAGTACTTCGCGCGAGTGGAGACGCTCGCACAGCTCGAGCAGGTGCTTGCCTGGGCGGCCTCGGCCGACCTCGAGGTAGGAACGGTCGGCTCGGGGTCGAACCTGCTTGTGGCAGACGCAGGTTTTCGTGGAGTCGTGGTCAAACTGGACGGACAGCTCGCAAAGATGAGCCGCGATCGTGAGGAGCCCACCCGGGTGATCTGCGGCGGCGGTGCTCGCCTGCCGCGGGTGGCCGCGCGCACGGCGGACCTCGGGCTCTCGGGGCTCGAGTTCGGCGTCAACATTCCCGGCACGGTGGGTGGGGCGGTGCGGATGAACGCGAACGCCTACGGAGGAGAGCTGGCGCGGGTCTTGGAGTGGGTTGACGTCGTCAGCTCCACCGGCACCGACCGTCGAACAGCGGATCAGCTCGACTTTGCCTATCGCAGCTCGAACATCGCATCGGGTGAGGTGGCCGCGCGGGCGTCTTTTGCGCTCGAGCGCAGTGACGTGCAGTCGATCAAGCACACACTGAAGGAGATGCGGGCCAAGCGTCGCGCCGCTCAGCCGGCCGGGATCAAGACCTTCGGATCGACGTTCAAGAACCCGGAAGACGAGCGGGCGGGCGATCGCAGCGCCGGTGAGCTGCTCGAGCAGGCCGACTGTGCAGGCTTACGGGTCGGCGGGGCACGATTCTCCCCCAAGCACGCGAATTTCATCGAGAACGTGGGCGGCGAGGCTTCGACCGCGGACGTGCTGGCGCTGATTGCCGAGGGTCGCCGTCGCGTTCGAGAGCGTTTCGGCGTCGAGCTCGAATCGGAGGTCCAGCTCCTCGGTGACGCGGACTTCAGCGGGGGCGAGCGTCCGTGACGCTTGCTCGACGCGGGTTCAAGCTGGCCACGGTGATGGTGCTCGTGCTCTTCGGCTGGATCGCCTACTCGTGGCTGCGCGACTCGGCTCTCGTCAAAGTGAGGCACGTGGAGGTCAATGGCATCACGGGACCCGACGCGCCCGCGATCCGCCGGGCCCTGACCGCGTCGGCGCTCGACATGACCACGTTGCACGTCGACGGTCAGCGTTTGAAGAGCTCCGTTTCGGAGTTTCCGATCGTGCGCTCGATATCGACGTCGGCCGATTTTCCGGCGGGCCTGGAGGTCACGGTGCACGAGTACAGGCCCGCCGCCGTGATCTCGGGCGGCGGCGGTCGCAAGGTGGCCGTCGCCGAGGACGGCACCTTGCTGCCGCGAGTCGGTCGCACCAAGTTGCCTTCGATCAAGGTGAACACCGTGGCCAACTTCAAGCGCCTTTCCGATCCGCACGCCATTGGCCTGGTTGCGCTGCTGTCCAAGGCCCCGAAGGAGCTGCGACCGTTGCTCGAGCGTGCGTACTGGGGGAGCAGCGGTATCAGGGTCGCCTTGCGAGACGGTCCGACGATCGTGTTCGGCTCGCCCGAATTCGGACTTGCGAAATGGCGTGCGGCAACACGCGTGCTCGCTGACTCGAGCGCTTCGGGAGCCGCGTCGATTGACGTGAGGCTGCCCGAGCGCCCGTCGGCGGGCGGGTTCGCGGCGGGCGAGGCGGGAACGGCATCGGCGCAACCGGCGGGCGAGTCCGACTCCGAACAGGCGGGCGTGGACCCGGAGGCTGACCCGGCGGCCCCGGACGCCACAGTGCCGGCAGCCCCCGTCGAGCCGCCTGTAGCGCCCTCAGACCCTCAACCTTGACCCAAGGGTGCATCAAGACTCGACCGCAGCTAGAGGCTTCGCTGCAGCGTTTCTTGCCCATCCGATTGACATCGCCAGGGCAGTTCACCTAAGGTGGCGAACTCACGGATCGTAGGTGGCAAGCCTCGATCCGTTCTTTAGGTAACAAGGCTGAAGCTGAGCTACAGCCGACAACCAGGATCCCGTCTTGCCAGCATGACGGGATCGAGTTCCAGTCACACAGGGAGGATCTCGCACTAGTCATGGAGAGTTCGAGCTATCTGGCGGTCATCAAGGTCGTCGGGATCGGCGGCGGTGGCACCAACGCCGTAAACCGCATGGTCGACGCAGGTCTCAAGGGCGTCGAGTTCATTGCGATCAATACCGACAACCAGGCGTTGCTGATGACGGACGCCGATATCAAACTGAATGTTGGCGGCGAGCTGACCAAGGGGCTCGGCGCGGGCGCCAACCCCGAGATCGGTTACGGTGCGGCCGAGGAGAGCCACGACGAGATCAAGGAATCGCTCAAGGGTGCGGACATGGTGTTCGTGACCGCGGGCGAGGGCGGCGGCACCGGTACCGGAGGAGCCCCCGTGGTCGCCGAGATCGCCAAGGAGGAGATCGGCGCACTGACCGTCGGTGTCGTGACACGTCCGTTCGAGTTCGAGGGCGCCAAGCGTGCCGAGCAGGCCGAGCAGGGCATCCGTGCGCTGGCCGAGAACGTGGACACGCTGATCGTAATCCCCAACGAGCGTCTGCTGTCGACCGTCGAACGCCGGACATCGATTCTCGATGCGTTTCGCGAGGCCGACAACGTGCTCAAGCAGGGCGTGCAGGGGATCACCGATCTGATCACGGTTCCCGGTTTGATCAACCTCGACTTCGCCGACGTTCGCACGATCATGCGCGATGCCGGCTCGGCGCTGATGGGCATCGGTGCCGCGGGCGGCGAGAACCGCGCTGCCGAAGCAGCCAAGGCGGCGGTCTCCTCGCCCTTGCTGGAGGAGTCGGTCGACGGTGCGACGGGAATCCTGCTCAACATCACCGGGGGTCGCGACCTTGGTCTGTTCGAGGTCAACGAGGCGGCCGAGATCGTCACCTCGGCGGCCGACAAGACCGCCAACATCATCTTCGGATCGGTGATCGACGACGCTCTTTCCGATGAGGTGCGCGTCACGGTGATAGCGACCGGCTTCGACAGTGGAATCCGGCGCGTCCCGGGCAAGGCGTTCACCTCCGGCCGCCGACGCGACGTCGTGCGGGGCGATGCCTCGCGCCGCGAGCTGGAGATCCCCGACGACGAGATCGACATCCCGGAGTTTTTGAAAGATGACTGAAGTTCCGAGTCGCGCTACGCGGCTTCGCCGCTTGCGCGATCGGGAGCTCTGACGGGACGGGCTGGCGCGGCTTGCTAGGGTCGAGGCGTGACGGTCGCTGCCGAAACGCTCAAGCGAACTCCCCTTCACGAGTGCCACATCGAAGCCGGCGGACGGCTCGTTCCCTTCGCCGGCTGGGAGATGCCCGTGCAGTACGAGGGCGTGCGCGCCGAGCACTTGGCGGTTCGCGGCTCGGCCGGATTGTTCGACGTCTCTCATATGGGGGAGATCGAAACGCGTGGCCCGCGCGCGATGGAGTTCTTGCGCCACCTGCTGACCAACGACATCGGCAAGGTGTCGCCGGGCGGATCGCAGTACTCCTTGCTGTGCCGAGAGGACGGGGGGATTCTCGACGACCTGTTCACCTACAGACTCGGCGACGAACGCTTCCTGACTGTGGTCAACGCCTCCAACGTCGAGTCCGACTTCGCCTGGATCGAACAGCAGGCGCGCGAATGGGAGGGCGTCGAGGTCGTCGATCGCTGCGCCGACTACGCGATGCTGGCGCTGCAGGGACCGCAGACGGTGGCGAAGCTGCAGCCGCTGCTCGCCGACGGTGACGTGCCGGAGCGCTTCGGCCACCGTACGGTGGCGGTCGCAGGAGTCAGGACGCTCGTTTGCCGTACCGGCTACACGGGCGAGGACGGCGTCGAGCTGCTCACCGATCCGCAGGGAGGGGTCGCCATCTGGCGTGAGCTGATCGGCCGCGGTGTGACCCCGGCCGGCCTCGGCGCGCGCGACACGCTGCGCCTGGAGGCCTGTTACCCGCTCTACGGCAACGAGCTGTCGGTCGAGCGCACACCGATCGAGGCAGGTTTGGGCTGGGCCTGCGCGCTCGACGAGGAGTTTGTTGGGGTCGAGCGGCTGCGCGACCAGCAACGGGAAGGTACGGCCGAGCGCCTGATTCCGTTCACGTTCACCGGCCCGGGCATACCGAGGGCCGGCTGCCCGGTGCTGGTCGGGGACGAAGCGGTTGGAACGGTGACTAGCGGTACCCTGTCGCCGAGTCTGGACATCGGCATCGGCATGGCCTACGTGCGCTCTGATCTGGCAGAACCGGGAACCGGGATCAAAGTTGACGTGCGCGGAAAGCAGAGGCCGGCCGTGACCGCGTCGAAGCCTCTCCATCGAAAGGACGGCAGATAGTTGGCTGAAGAGAGCTACCCCGAGGACCTGCGCTACCACGCCGAGCACGACTGGGCCCGGATCGAAGGCGACGTGGCAACCTTCGGCATCACCTGGTACGCGCAGGACGCGCTCGGCGAGGTCGTGTTCTTCGATCCGCCCGACACCGGCAAGACCGTGAGCGGAGGGCAGTCCTACGCCGAGGTCGAGTCGGTCAAGGCCGTCTCAGACGTGATCGCGCCGTTATCGGGTGAGATCATCGAGGTCAACGAGGGCGTCTCCGAGACCCCCGAGCTGATCAACGAGGACCCCTACGACGGCGGCTGGCTGGTGAAGGTCAGACTCTCCGATCCGCCTGAGCAAGAAGGGCTGTTGAGCGCCGCCGACTACCGGGCGCAGCTCAAGGCCGCCGCCGGCGACTGAGCACGGACTCCGTGACCCGCTTCACCTCCGCAACCGATGACGATCGTGAGCAGATGCTCGCGGCGGTCGGCGCGCGCTCGATCGAGGAGCTGTTCGCCGACATCCCGCCGAACCTGCGATTGAAGCGGCCGCTCGAGCTGCGTGACGGGCTGCCGGAGGAACAGGTTCACGACGAGCTGGCGGAGCTTGCACGGCGCAACGTCGATGCAGAGCGCGAGTCGTGCTTCCTGGGTGCCGGCATGTACGACCACTACGTTCCCGCGATCGTCGACTCGATCACGCAGCGCTCGGAGTTCCTCACGCCCTATACGCCCTACCAACCCGAGGTCTCGCAGGGCACGCTTCAGGTCATGTTCGAGTTCCAAACGATGATCTCGGAGTTGACCGGCCTGCCGGTCGCAAACGCGTCGCTCTACGAGGGACCGTCGTCGGTCGCCGCGGCGGCCTATCTGGCCAAGCAGCACACCGGGCGCTCGCGGATCGTCGTGTCGCGCGCCGTGCACCCGCACAGTCGAGAGACTCTCGCCACCTACGCGGTCGGCTTTGGCTGCGAGGTGGTCGAGGTGCCGCTCGCGGGTGGGGCGACCGACGCCGACGCGCTCGCGGCGGCCGTCGATTCCGACACCGCCGCCGTGATCCTGCAGCAGCCCAACTTCCTGGGCGCGGTCGAGGACCTCGAGCGGCTGGCTCCGATCGCGAAGGCGACCGGGGCGCTGCTCGTCACCTCGGTGGATGCGCTCACGCTGGGTGTGTTGCGCCCTCCCGGGGAGTTCGGCGCCGACATCGCTCTGGGCGAAGGGCAGATGCTCGGCAACCGCCTCGATTTCGGTGGGCCGTCGTTCGGATTCTTCGCGGCTCGTGAGGAGTACGTGCGCCGCATGCCGGGCCGCATCGCCGGCGAGGCCCTTGACGCCGATGGCCGGCGTGGCTTCGTGCTCACCCTCCAGACGCGGGAGCAGCACATTCGCCGCGAGAAGGCGACCTCCAACATCTGCACCAGCCAGGCGCTCAACGCCACCGCCGGCACGATCTACCTGGCGTGGCTTGGCAGGCAGGGAATCGTGGAGATCGGCGAGCTGATGGCCAAGCGGACCGCGTACGCGCGCAAGCGCCTGACCCAGATCGAGGGAGTCGAGCTGCTGCACTCCGAGCCCGTGGTGCGCGAGTTTGCGCTTCGACTGAGCGCGCCTGTCGATCGCGTGCTCGATCACTGCGCCATGCGGGGGATTGCCGCCGGCTACGCGCTGGGGCACGATTATGGGGAGCTCGCAGACGGTTTGCTGGTGGCGATCACCGAGCGGCGCTCGCGCGCCGACATCGACCGCCTCGCGGACGCACTCGCCGATGCGCTCGTCAGGACAGCGGAGCCCGAGAGCGCGGCGGTGAGCACGTGAGCGCCGCCCGCCCGCCCACCTCGGCCGCACACGAGACTCCGATGCAGCGCGACCGCGTGGTGACCATCTTCGAGCGTTCGAGGCCCGGCCGCCGCGCCGCGCAGCTTCCCGCGCTCGACGTGCCCGACGTTGCGCTCGACGAGTTGATTCCAAGCAACCTGCTGCGCTCGCGGCCGCCGGTGCTGCCGGAGATCTCCGAGCCGGAGATCGTGCGCCACTACAACCGCGTCTCGCGTCGCAACTTCGACCTCGACACCGGCTTCTACCCGCTCGGCTCGTGCACGATGAAGCACAACCCCAAGGTCAACGAGCGCGTCGCGGCGTTTGCGGGCCACGCGCGGTTGCACCCCCTTCAGGCACCCCAGCGCGCGCAGGGGGCGCTCGAGTTGATGTGGCTCCTGCAGCAGGCCCTTGGCGCGATCTGCGGACTTCCGCACGTGAGCCTGCAGCCGTCGGCCGGCGCTCACGGTGAGCTGGCCGGGCTTCTGCTGACGCGCGCCTACCACGCGGATCGTGGCGAGCGCCGGCACAAGGTCCTCACCCCCGACACGGCCCACGGCACCAATCCCGCGACGGTCACGATGGCGGGCTACGAGGCAGTCAAGGTGGCCACGGACGGGCGGGGCGGCATCGACATCGAGGACCTGCGCGCCAAGGCCGACTCCGACGTTGCCTGCCTGATGCTGACGAACCCGAACACGCTCGGCCTGTTCGACGAGAACATCGAGCAGATCGCCGAGTTGGTCCACGGCACCGGCGCGACTTTGTACTACGACGGGGCCAATCTCAACGCGGTGATGGGAATCTCGCGGCCGGGCGACATGGGCTTCGACATCGTCCACGTCAACCTGCACAAGTCGTTCTCGCAGCCGCACGGTGGAGGAGGCCCGGGCGCCGGCCCGATCGCCGTCTCGGATCGGATCGAGCCGTTCCTGCCGCGGCCCCAGGTCGTGCGGCGCGCCCCGGTCAACGGTGGCGAGCCGGCCTACGACCTCGACCACGACCGCCCCAGGTCGATCGGCCGGCTGCGTGGATTCCAGGGCAACTTCGGCGTGTTCGTGCGCTCTTACGCGTACATACTGAGCCTCGGCGGCGACGGCCTCAAGGAGGCCTCGGAGACCGCCGTGCTCAACGCGAACTATCTGCTCGCGCGCTTGAAACGGGGAAGGGCGGGCAGCTTCCTGCCGGTCGCCTTCGACCGCACCTGCAAGCACGAGTTCGTGCTCTCCGGCGCGCCCGCCAAGAAGAAGCTCGGCGTCAGCACGCTCGACATCGCGAAGCGGCTGCTCGACCACGGTTTCCACCCGCCGACGGTGTACTTCCCGCTGCTCGTCCACGAAGCGCTGATGGTCGAGCCGACCGAAACCGAGACGACCGAGACGCTGGACGCGTTCGCTGACGCGATCGACGACATTCTCGCCGAGGCCGAGCAGGACTCCGCGATCGCGCAGTCCGCCCCTTACACGACGCCCGTGCGCCGCCTCGACGAGGTCGGCGCGACGCGCAGGCCGGTGTTGCGCCAGCCTCTGTAAACCAACCGCGCTCCCTAGGCCGACTCGAGCGGTAGGCCGGCTTCGGCCCAGGCCTCGACGCCGCCACGCGCGTTGTAGGCGTCGTAGCCGCTGGCGCGGAAGGCGTCGGTGGCAAGACCCGAGCGGTTGCCGACGCGGCAGATGAAGATGACCGGACGGTCCTTGTCGATCTCGGCGGCGCGTGACGTGAGCTGGTCCAACTCGATGCGCAGTGATTGCGCGACGGCGCCCACCTCCCACTCGTGCGGCTGGCGCACGTCCACGAGTTGCGCGTCGCCCGCACCGACCATTTCCGCCACGCGCTTGGGCTCGAGGTCGTAGCTCTGCTCGTCGGATGCTGCCATCGCTCGCAGCGTATCTGATGACTTCTCTAGTGGTTCGTTCGGCGAGAGACTAGCCGAACGGGCCACTAGGGTGCGACCGATGAGCGATCCGTCCGCAGATCGCCTCGACCGCGGCACCATGCTGACGCTGTTCGCGATTGGTCTCGCGGTTTTCGTGATCGCGAACGACTTCACGGCGCTGAGCGTCGCGCTGCCGGACATCGAGAAGGACTTCGACACTGATGTCGCCACCGTGCAGTGGGTGATCAACGCCTACGCGCTCGTATTCGGCGTGATGATCGTTACGGGCGGGCGGCTGGCTGACATGTTCGGCCGACGGCGAATCTTCTTCATCGGTGCCGCGATCTTCGCCGGGTTCTCGCTCCTGGGCGGGCTTGCCCCCGACGCTTGGGCCCTGATCGCCTGCCGGGCGGCGATGGGCATCGGTGGGGCGATGATGTGGCCTGCGGTGCTCGGCATGACCTACGCGGCGCTGCCCGAGAGCAAGGCCGGGCTGGCCGGCGGGCTGATCCTCGGCGCGGCCGGATTCGGCAACGCCGCCGGCCCGCTGATCGGAGGCGCTCTCACTGACGCATTCAGCTGGCGCGCGATCATGTTCTTGAACCTGCCGGTGGCGCTGTTCGCGTCACTCGTTGTCTGGCGCTACGTGCATCAGGCAGCCGTCGAGGCGGACGAGCGCAAGATCGACTACCGGGGGATCGCAGCGCTCTCGATCGGGCTGACCGCGCTACTGGTTGCGCTCGACCAGGCGCCGGACTACGGCTGGGGCGACCCGCGCACCGTCGCGCTGCTGGTAATCGCCGGCGTCACTATGGCTGCGTTCCCCTTCGTCGAGCGCAGCGCCGGCGCGAGCGCGCTCGTGCCGCGCGACGTGATCTCGAACCCCGAGTTTCGCGCTGCCTGCCTGGCGGTGCTCTTGATGTCGGCGACCTTCTTCGCGTCGCTGCTCTACCTGCCGCAGTTCATGGAGAAGATCCTCGGCTATTCGGCCTTCGAGTCCGGTGCCGGCTTGCTGCCGATGATGGGCGTGTTCGCGGTGACGTCGTTTGCGGCCGGCCCTCTCTACAACCGGCTCGGCGCCAAGCTCGTCGTGTCGGTCGGCGCCGCGTTCCTGTTCGCTGGCATGGTCCTGATCTCGCTGGTCGATGCCGGCTCCGAGTATGTGTCGCTGTTGCCGGGGATGATCGTGCTCGGCCTCGGCGTCGGGTTCTTCTACTCGTCGGTCACGACCGCGGGCGTGACGGCGCTCGACCCGTCGCGCTCCAGCCTCGCCGGGGGCGTCGTCTACATGTTCCAGATCGCGGGCGGCGCGGTCGGCCTGGGCCTGACGACGACGGTCTTCACGACCGCCGCGCAGGACAAGCTGTCAGCGGTCGCGTCGTCGTCCGGCCTATCGCTGAGCGGGTCCGAGCAGGATGCGGTGCACGGTGTGCTCGCCGGCACGGACTCCGCGAAGCAGGCGATCTCCGGGCTGACCCCCGAAGCGGCCGACAAAGTGGTGGAGGCCGTCCGCGATTCGTTTGCGGCCGGGATCGAGTGGGCGTTCCGGATGGACGCCGCGCTCGCGCTTTGCGGCCTCGTCGTCACCGTGCTGTTCGTCGGCGGCAGTCTGCTCAAGTCGCGAAGCGCTCAGTCCAAGAACGAAACGTAGTCGTGTGGCGCTGTGCGGTCCGGAGCGCCCGCCTGGGCGTCACCGCGACCGCGGCCGAGGTGCAGCAGTCCGATGAAGTGCTCGTCGTCGCCCAGGCCCACCGCGGCTCGTCCCACCGAGGTACGCAGGACCGACGGAGTGCGCCAGTAGCCTGCCAGCCCGCGATCGTGCGCCGCCAGCAGCACGACGTACGCGGCGCAGGCCGCGGCCGCGCGGTCCTCTTGATCCTGCACGGGATCGTCGGCTCGTGTGACCGAGCACACGACCAGCGTGGGCGCGCGGTCGAGCTTCGCCGCCGCGGCTCGGGCAACCGCGTCCGCATCGGCGCTCGCAGGCGCGCCGGCCACGGCAAGCTCGCGCGCGGCCTGCTTGAGCCGCTCGAGCGAGCGCGGCCCGAGCACGCGGAAGCGCCAGGGGTTGGTCAGGTTGTGGTTCGGCGCCCAGCGCGCCAACTCGAGCAGGTCCTCGACCGTGGCGCGATCGACGGGCTCGGGTTCGAACGCCTTGACGGTGCGACGCGTGCGGATCGCCTGTTCGGTCTCCATCGCACCCAGCCTACAGCGGCGTTCGCGGCGTCAGTGGCGTGCGCCCGCCCCCTCTTGCGGCCGGGCGACGCCTGGTGCGCGGCTATGCTGCGCGGAATGTCGGCCACCGCGACTCGAACCAGGGAGAGGGTCTTTTCCGGCATGCGGCCGACCGGCCGGCTGCACATCGGCCACTGGTTCGGCGCGCTGAAGAACTGGGTCCGCCTCCAGGACGACTACGACTGCGTCTATTCGGTGGTCGATCTACACGCGCTCACGACCGGCTTCCAGGACGTGTCCAGGATCCACGAGGACGGCATCGAGATGGTCGCCGACTGGATCGGCGCGGGCGTCGATCCGCAGCGCTCGATCGTCTTTCGCCAGTCGCAGGTGCCCGAGCACTCGGAGCTGGCGCTGCTGCTCGGCATGGCGACGCCCAAGTCCTGGCTCGAGCGCGTTCCCACCTACAAAGGACAGATTGCAGAACTTGGCGACGAGATCGACACCTTCGGCTTCTTCGGTTATCCGGTACTTCAGACCGCCGACATCGTTCTCTACCACGCGACCAAGGTTCCGGTCGGGCAGGACCAGCTCCCGCACCTCGAGCTTGCGCGTGAGATCGTGCGTCGCTTCAACCACCTGTTCGGGAAGGGCGACGAGGTGTTCCCCGAGCCCAAGGCCGTGCTGACCGAGGCTCCCGTGCTGTTGGGGATCGACAACCGCAAGATGTCGAAGAGCTACAACAACGCGATCGAGCTGGGCGCCAGCCCCGACACGATCGGCGGGATGGTCTCGAAGATGATCACCGACCCCGAGAAGATCAAGCGCGCCGATCCCGGACATCCGGAGATCTGCAACGTGTTCAGCTACGACAAGCTGTTCGGGACACCGGCCGAGCGAGTCGATGAGATCGAGCGCACCTGCCGTTCCGGCGAGCTTGGCTGCGTCGACCACAAGCAGGAGATCGCCGAGCGAATCGGCGAGTACATGCGGCCGTTCCGCGAGCGGCGCGAGCAGGCGCTTGCCGACCGCGGCGAGCTGGAGCGCATCCTGCGCGAGGGAGCCGAGCGTGCGCGCGAGATCGCCGTGCCGAACATGGAACGCGCGCGAGAGGCGATGGGCCTGTGAGCGAGTCGCCAACCGACGTAGCGACGGCGATGACGACGGCCGCCACGCCGACCCCTTCGGGTCCCTGGCCCGTCGACCTCGACGTGTTCGAGGGGCCGTTCGACCTGCTGATCACGCTCGTGCTCAACGAGGAGATCGATCTGCTCGAGGTCAGCCTCGCCGAGGTCGTGCTCGCCTACCTCGAGCGCCTCGAGGCGCGCGGCGAGCTGGACCTCGAGGCCGCGACCGAGTTCCTGATCCTGATCGCGGCGTTGCTCGAGCTGAAGTCGCGTCTGATGTTGCCGGGAGAGGAGATGGAGGGCCTCGACCTCGACCCCGAGGAGGCGGTCGAGGAGCTGCTCGCGCGGCTGCTCAGCTACCGACAGTTTCGCGGCGTGGCCGACTACCTGCACGAGCGCTTCGCCGAACAGCAGGGCTTTCGCTACCGCAGCGCGCCGCTGCCGTTGGCGTTGCGGCAGGTGGCGCTCGACGCCGCCAAGCAGGCCTATCAGCCGGGCGCTCTTGCCGAGGCGATGCGTGGCTTGCTCCAGACTCCGCCTCAGATCGACGTCGCCCACCTGCGTCGGCCGACCGTCTCGCTCGAGCGCCGGCTCGCGCACCTGCGCGATCTGCTTGGATCGCAGCGCAGCTTCACATTCGACAAGGCCGTGCGCGGGGAGGACCGCATGACCCAGGCCGTGACTCTGTACGCGTTGCTCGAGCTGTACAAGGCGGGAGAGCTTGTCTGGCGCCAGCGTGAGACTTTTGGAGAGATCGAGATCGAAAAAGCGGATGCCGCGAAGGAGGTCGTGACCGATGGATCGAGTTGAGCACGAGGCGTTGAGCCCCGCCGCGCGCGCACTGGCCGCGCTGCTGTTCTGCTCGCCGGACCCGGTCGGCGAGGCCGACCTGGCCGAGGCGATTAGCTGCAGCCCCGACGAGTTGTCGGCTGCCGTCACAGAGATTGAGAGCCACTACGCCGAGGGTCGCCAGGGAATCGTGCTGCGCCGCGTGGCCGACGGTTACACGTTCGCATCGGATCCCGAAGCCGAGCTTGCCGTGCGTCGCCTGCTGGCCAAGCCGCGCACACCTCCGTTGACGCAGGCGCAGGCCGAGTGCCTCGCGATCACGGCCTACCTGCAGCCGGTCTCGCGCCCGGAGATCGCCCGCATCCGCGGCGTCAACTCCGACTCGGCGATGTCGACGCTCGAGGAGCGCGGTCTGATCGAGGAGCGCGGCCGCTCGCAGTTCGGAGCAATCATGTACCGCACGACGCAGCTGTTCGAGAAGCTGTTCGGGCTCACGAGTCTCGATGACCTACCTGACGTCAAGAGCTTCGAGCCAACGGCGGCCGACGAGCAGCAGCTACGCGAAAAGCTGTTGCGGGCCGGAGAGCAGCGCGTCGGTTGAGATGGCGCGTCAGGGCTCGCCGAGGATAGAGTTCCTGTGGTGGAAAGGATGTCCTTCCTGGGAGCGTGCGCTGGCCGAGCTCGAAGAGGCGATGCGCGAGGCCGGCCTCGACACCGATGCGATCGAGATCACCGAGGTGAGCGGCGAGCCGGATGCGGAACGCCTCCAGTTCGTCGGCTCGCCGACGATTCTTGTCGATGGTCGCGACGTGCAGCCCCCAGGTGACGATGAGCCGGCCGGGCTCACGTGCAGGATCTACCGGTTGCGCGACGGCCGCGTCTCGCCGCTGCCCGATCCACAGGACCTGCGTGAGTCGCTGGCGCGCGCAAACAGCGACGGGAGTTGAGCATGGGACTCTCGATCGGCGAGCGGGCTCCCGACTTCGATCTGCCGGATACCGACGGCGTTACGCCTTCGTTGGGCGGCGAGGCGGCGGCCACTGTCGTGGTCTTCACTTGCAATCACTGTCCCTACGCGCTCGCCTGGCACGATCGCCTGATCGCGGCGGCGCACGACTATGCCGACCGGGGCGTGCGCTTCCTGGCGATCAACTCGAACGACGCCGAGCGCTACCCGGCCGACTCCTACGAGCAGATGAAGCGGCGTGTCGCGGCTGAGGACTGGCCGCACCCGTACCTGCATGACGAGACACAAGAAGTCGCGCGCGCGTGGGGGGCCAAGGTGACGCCCGACGTGTTCGTGCTCGATGCCGAACGAAGGCTGCGCTACCGGGGTGCGCCCGACTCCGACTACTCGGATCCGTCGCAGGACGCCGCCTGGCTGCGCTCGGCGCTCGATGCGGTGCTCGCCGGCGAGCAACCGAGTGAGCCCGAGACCGAGCCGGTCGGCTGTTCGATCAAGTGGAAGCCGTAAGCAGTCTGCCGACCGCCGATTACTTGCCGGCGACGCTGGATATGTAGGCCGCGACCTGCTGCGCCTGCTTGCCGGTAACCAGGTTCTTCGGCATCACGCTGCCGGTCAGCCCGCCGTTCTTGATCGCCTTCAGGACCTGCGCCGTGCTCGGCTTCAACTGATCGAGGTCGGGGCCGACCGTGCCGGTGGCGCCGGCCGCGGCCAGCGTGTGGCAGCTTGCGCACTGCTCGCTGAAGATCTGCTTGCCCGCAGGTCCGCCGACCGGGGCGGCGGCGCCTGTCGCGTCGGCGACGTAGGCCGCGATCGCCTCTGCGTCCGCGCCGGACGCGAGGTTCTCGGGCATCGCCCCCGTGCCCAGGCCTCCCTTCGCGATCGCCTCCAGCACGCGCTTCTCGCTCGGCTTGGACTCGTTGAGGTTCGGCCCGATCGTACCGAGGCTGCCCGATGCGCCGAGCGTGTGACAGTTGCGGCAGCCGTCCTCGGCGAACAGCATCTGGCCCTTCGCGATCTGGCTCTCGCTGTCGTGATCGTTCGTCGCGAGCGCGGGGATCGCCAGTCCGAACAGCAACGCCGTGGCCACCGCCACCGCCGGGACCCACATCTGGCAGGCGACCAGGCCGAGCAGCGCCAGCGCGAGGTGGAAGAGGTTGTCGGCGGCGTTGATCGGCACGATGCCGAGGATCGACTCGCCGCTGCCGAGCACGAAGCCCCACACGGCGACCAGCGAGTAGACGATGCCCATCGCCAGCGCGTAGTACCGCGATGCGTGAGTTCCCGCCATGAACGCGACCAGCCCGAGTAGCCCCGTGGCGATGTGGATCACGTTGTGCCAACCGTTGACGTCGAGCAGCCCCAGCACCGCGTCGCGGTCGGCAGCGTCGGCGTTGAAGCCCGCGTTGTAGAAGAAGCCGAGGATTCCCACCACCACCAGGGTCGCGCCCACGACTCCGGCATAGAGCCGCGCGGGGCTGGACTCGGTCATCGAAGGGCTCCTTCCTGGGCTGGCGGGTTGGCGGGCGGCAGCATCTTATTAGGCGGGCGGGCCGGCTAGTGGCCCGTCCCGCAACGCATGACCGCAAATGACGGTTTCGGATCGCCGCAAGGCTGCGTCCTTGCCTTGCGGAGACCGAACCTCGTCAGTTTGCGGCCAACGTTACGAGACTAACTCACAACCGCCAGCATTTCGTTGACCGCGATCCCGGTATTTCTACCGCCA
>JBBDJG010000007.1:34231-39805 GCA_040880005.1 Solirubrobacterales bacterium | reverse complement strand
GCCGCCCAACGGTTGCTGCCAATCGCCTCTTGCAAGAGGCTCGACGTTCAGATAAACGCGGGGACTATCCGTCCCCCTCGACCCCGTTCACCCTTCACGTCGAACAACGAGGGGCTACCGCCCCCTTCGATCCCCCCTCATGCTGGAGCGTCGTCCTACGGACGCCGCAGACCTATTCTTGGTCGGGCGCTCGCTCGCCGCGCAACGCAGCCGTGAACATCGGCGAGCGGCCCGCAATTCGGTAGCCGGCGATGCGATCGAGCGACGTGTCGCCATTCGCGTCGATCGAGAACCTGCCCACCGGGCTGTCGAAGTCGCGAGTCGCCATCAGCGCATCGACCACCTTCTGTCGCTGGTCCGCTTTCGCGCCCGCGCGGCCGATCGCGTCCAGCACCAGCGACATCGTCGTGTATCCGTAAGCGGCGTACGGCCCCGGGTTGGACCCGAATTCGCGCTCGTAGCGACGCGCGAAGCGCTTGCCCGACGGTGGGAGCTGCCGTGGATCCTGAACGCTGGAGGTTATGTACGTGTTGCCGGCTGTCGAACCCAGCTTCTCGTAGAACTGGGGCTCCAGCAGGCCATCCGAGCCGACCAGTCGCAAGTCCGGCATGGTGGCACCGAGGTCCCGCCACAGTGCGAGCGCGTTGCTGTTCGCTCCGCTGCCGAAGTAGAGCGTGTCGGGGTTCGTGTCCGCGATCTCCTTTGCAAGCTCGGTGTAGTCGGCTGCGCGTGGATCCATCGTCTTCTGATCCACGATCACAAGTCCAATCCTGCTCGCCTGGGCGCGGAACTGCTCGATCAAACCGTTGCCTTCCGGGCTCTTGTCGCCGAGCAGGTACACCCGCTTGGCTCCGAGCCGCTTGGCCCAGCGTGCCGCCGCCGAAGCTTGGACGTCGGAGGCGGGCACGACGCGAGCGAACGTCTGGTCGCCGGACGGATAGTACTTGTCGGGTTCGCCCTTCTCGGCGCCGGTCGCGGGTCGGCTCAGGCCGACGGCAGTCGAGGCGGGGCTGACCTGGGGGATGCCGGCGCCGTTGGTAATCGGCAGGGAGACGGCGGTCGCGCTCGAGTCGAAGTCGCCAACGTAGGCGATCGTGCGCAAGTTCTGTACGGCGGCGCGTGCGTTGCCCGCGGTCTTGTCGGCGTTCCACCCTGGCGTTCCATCTGAGCCGCGGGCCGTCGAGTCGTCGGCAAACGCGAGATTGATCTTGAACTTGCCGGCCCGCCCTCCCGCGTCACGCAATGCGAGCTTCTCGGCGTTGAGGATGTCACGTGCCTCCGCAGAATGCGGACCCTGGAGCGGAAGGCTCGAAAAGACAGTCGCGAACTCCCCGCCGATGCGACCGCCGGTGCTCTGGTCGGCGCTGCAGCCCACCACGAGCATCGCAAGAGCCGTGAGCGCAGCAGTCAACGGTAGCCCGCTACGACGGAAGGTGGAGGAAAACCGAGTGCTGACCACGGAGCGCGCGATTGTATTGGTCCTTCCCGGTTGCCGCTGCCATAGGATGCGCCGATGGCGCGCATTGGAATCCTCACCGGCGGCGGCGACTGTCCGGGGCTCAACGCCGTCATCCGCGCGGTCGTGCGCAAGGGCATCAACCAGTACGGCCACGAGATCGTCGGTTTCCGCAACGGCTGGGCCGGTGTGCTCGACGGCGAGACAGTCGAGCTCAATGCCTCCAACACGGCCGGAATTCTCCACCGCGGTGGCACGATCCTCGGCACGTCGCGCACCAACCCCTACAAGGTCGAAGGCGGCTCACAAAAGGCCGTGGACACACTCGGGCGCGAGCAGATCGACGTCCTGATCGCGATCGGAGGCGAGGACACGCTGGGCGTGGCCAACCAACTCGGACAGGAGGGCGCCAACATCGTCGGCGTGCCGAAAACGATCGACAACGACCTCAGCGCCACCGACTTCACGTTTGGCTTTCATACGGCGGTACAGATATGCACGGACGCGATAGACCGAGTGCACACGACCGCGGAGTCGCACAACCGGGTGATCGTCGTGGAGGTGATGGGGCGGCACACGGGCTGGATCGCCACCTACTCGGGTCTCGCCGGCGGAGCTGACGCGATAATCGTGCCCGAACGCCCATTCGACGTCAGCGAGACCTGCGCGCGCATCACGCGCCGGCACGAGCGCGGCCACACGTTCTCGATCGTCGTGGCAGCTGAGGGAGCAGTGCCCAAAGACGGCGCGGAATTCGCCCAGTCCCAGAAAACCGACTCGTTCGGCCACGTGCGTTTGGGCGGAATCGCGCCCTTCCTCGAGCGGGAGATCGAGCAGCGCACCGGCTACGAAACCCGCATGACGATTCTCGGACACGTCCAGCGCGGCGGCACGCCGACCGCCTTCGACCGCGTGCTGGCCACGCGGTTCGGAGTGGCGGCGATCGACGCCGTCGAGAACAGAGATTTCGGAAAGATGGTCGCGCTGCAGGGCACCGGAATCGTCAGGGTTCCGATCGAGGACGCGACCAAGGAGCTGAAGCTCGTCGATCCCGAACTGTATGCGACGGCCGAGGTGTTTTTCGGCTAACTGCCCCCACGTGCGGTTACGGTGCTGTTGATTTTGGTTGCAGAGCAACCAAAATGCACATCACCGCGGCGCGGGATACGGGTGGGCTCTAGTTCTCGGCGGTCGGCATCGCCATGTGAATCAGGATGCCGATCCCAACGAAGGCCAGCGCAATCAGTCCGCCCACATCGGCCGCCAGCCCGAGCGACCACGTGACGACGAAGGCGCACATGCCGAGAGTTGTTGCGAGGAAGATCGCCATCATTTCTTGGCGGCCGCCGCAGGCGGACGCTCGAGACTGAGGTGTCCGGCGAAGCCGGCCATATGTTCCAGATTAGCCGATGCCGGGGTCCCGTAGAGCCTGTGCCATCGAGCCGAGCACGTCCCGTACCTCCGCCAGGCCGGAGTCGAGGTCGGCGGCGCCCGCTATCGCCCGCACCAACCGGCTGCCGACTATCACGCCGTCGGCAACCTTGCCGACCTCGGCCGCCTGCTCGGCCGTAGCGACGCCGAAGCCGACCGCAACCGGAACACTTGCGGCGGCCTTGGCACGCGCGACCACCTCTCCCAGCCCGGCGGGAAGCTCGGCGCGCTCGCCGGTAACGCCGGTGACCGAGACGACATATACGAAGCCTCTCGCCCGCGAGGCGATCCAGTCGATCTCCTCGGGCGGCGTGGTGGGAGCGACCAGCGGGACGAGCGCGACACCGAGCTCGTCGCACATCGCTCTTACGTCGCCGGCCTCCCGGGCCGGCAGGTCCGGAACGATCAAGCCGGTGACGCCATGCTTTGCCATGTCGGCGATCGCAGACTCGAGCCCGCGGTGCAGGACCGGGTTCAGGTAACACATCAGCACCACCGGCAGTCGTTGGCTCAGGGGACGTGCGACTTGCTCCAGCACCCGTTCCAGCGTCGCGCCAGCCCGTAGTGCGGTTTCGCCCGCGGCCTGAATCGCCGGGCCGTCGGCCAGCGGATCCGAGAACGGCACACCCAGCTCGACCAGGTCGGCGCCGGCCTCCGCGTAGGCCTCACCAACGCGAAGCGAGGTCGCCAGGTCCGGAAACCCGCCCATCAGATAGGGCATCAACTTGGGGCGCGCGCCATCTGTGCGGAAGGCGGCGGCGATGCCCACGGTCTGCGTTCCCGATTCCACCAAGACTTAGCCCTTCGCGAGCACTTCTTCGAGGTCTTTGTCACCGCGTCCGCTCAAACACACGAGCGTGAGCGCATCCCGCTTCGGCGCCGGATTGGCGACCACCCACGCGATCGCGTGCGCCGACTCGAGTGCGGGGATGATTCCTTCCAGGCGCGACAACTCACGGAACGCGGCCAGCGCCTCGGCGTCGGTGACCGACTCGTAGCGCACGCGTCCCGTGTCGCGCAGGTAGGCGTGCTCCGGACCCACGCCGGGATAGTCGAGCCCGGCGGAGACCGAGTGCGCCTCGACGATCTGACCGTCCGCGTCCTGAAGGATCGACGACAGCGTTCCATGCAGCACTCCCTCGCTTCCCGCCGTGAGAGAAGCTCCGTGATGGCCGGATTCGATCCCCTCGCCGCCCGCCTCGACACCAACCAGCTCGACCTCTCTGTCGTCGAGGAACGGCACGAACGTGCCGATCGAGTTGCTGCCGCCACCCACGCAGGCGACGACGCGGTCGGGCAGGCGGCCGAGGCGCTCGCGCACCTGGACTCGCGCCTCGTCGCCGATCACGCGTTGAAGATCGCGCACGAGTGCCGGATAAGGAGCGGGCCCAACGACCGACCCGATCACGTAGTGAGTCGTGGTGACGTTCGTCACCCAGTCGCGTATCGCCGCGCTCACGGCCTCCTTGAGCGTGCGGGCACCGGCCTCGACGGGCTCGACCGTCGCACCGAGCAGCTCCATCCGCTCGACGTTGGGCTTCTGGCGTCGCATGTCCTCGGTTCCCATGTAGACGACGCACTCGAGCCCCAGCAAGGCGCAGGCCGTCGCGGTTGCGACTCCGTGCTGCCCGGCGCCCGTCTCGGCGATGATCCGCCGCTTGCCCATGCGCTGGGCCAGCAGAGTCTGACCGAGCGCGTTGTTGATCTTGTGCGCTCCCGTGTGATTGAGATCCTCTCGTTTCAACAGCACGGTCGATCCGCAATGCTGCGAAAGCCGCTCGGCCTCGTAGAGCGGAGAGGGTCGCCCCACGTAGTCGCGCAGCAACCGATCGAGCCGCTCCTGAAAATTGGGGTCTTGGCTCGCCGTAGCCCATGCGTGCTCGAGCTCGTCCAGCGCCGGCATCAGCGTTTCCGGCACGTAGCGACCCCCGTAGCGACCGAAGCGTCGCTCCAGCTCGGGTCGTGCCGCCATCAGGCACTCACCGCCGCGTCGTGCACGGACTCGAAGAACGCTTTCATCAGATCGGGGTCCTTGATGCCGGGCGACGACTCGGTCCCGCTCGCGGTGTCAACGGCGAACGGTCGCACCGCGGAGATCCCCTCGGCCACGTTGTCCGCTCGCAGCCCGCCCGCGAGAATCACCGGCGGCCGGGACGGATGCCCCGCCGCCAACGACCAGTCGAAGCGTTCGCCGGTTCCGCCGGGCGCGTGCTCCGCGTGTGCATCCAGCAGATGGAAGTCGGTCTTGAACGTTGCCAGGTCGCGCACCGAGGCGGCGTTGCGCACCTGCGTCGCCTTGATGATCTTGAGTCCCGTGGCGCGCGCCGCCTCGGCACAGTAGGCCGGGCCCTCATCTCCGTGGAGCTGCAGCATCGTCAGCGGTATCGCATCCGCGGTCGCCACCAGCTCATCGAGCGCCGCGTTGACGAACACGCCGGCGACTTCGACTCTGCGCCGCAATGCCTGCGCGATCTCGGCGGCGTCATCCGGTGGACAGCGCCTCGGGCTGCCATCCCACATCACGACGCCGATCGCCCACGCACCGCCCGCCGCGGCCAGCTCGGCATCCTCGAGGCGCGTCACCCCGCAGATCTTGACTTTCGTTGACACGCCCGATCAATCGTAGATCAAGCGCGCTCCGTGACCCGCACGGGCGACTGCCATCAGCCGAGGCCGGCCCGGGGGGG
>JBBDJG010000007.1:0-34221 GCA_040880005.1 Solirubrobacterales bacterium | reverse complement strand
CCGGCCGCGGGGGCGCGGCCGGCTCAGCGTCTGTTGGGGAGGATTCTTGCGATTGTCTGTGTCTTCTCTACACCAGGCCCATGGAACACCTAGGGCCTATCCCGGTAGGGGTGTGGTGATCTCCCGGCGAAACCCGAGCTGGGCGAGGATGAGGATGAGCCGATGCTGGTTGCATTGGCGAATCCGAAGACGACGACCAGCGAGGGGTTTCAGCAGGGAGATTGCCGCAACTCCCTATCGGGATAGGCCCTCAAGGAAGGCCTGGAATCTGTGGACCGTTCTGGCCACCGCTATCCGGCGATTGGACTACGTCGCCCGTGCTGGTGGGGCGGTCCGAAAGCTTGACCTCGACCTGCTTTTCCTTACCCGACCTCAGAACCGTGAGGGTCACCGTGTCACCGGGCTTCTTCGAGTCCACGACCTCGATCACGTCGTCCATCGACGAGACCGACTTGCCGTCGATCTTCGTGATCACGTCGCCGCCGAGGGCCAGATCCTGGCCCGAGAGCGTCGCCTGCGTGTCGCCGCCCTTCAAACCGGCCTTCTTGGCCGGGCCGGTCGATTGCTGGATCAGGACGCCCTTCTCGACCGGCAGGTTCACGGTCTTGGCGATCGTCGAGTCGATCGGCGCGCCGGTGATACCGAGGAACGCGTGCTCGACCTTGCCATCGTCTCTCAGCTGGTCGGAAATCTTCTTCGCCTTGTTGACCGGGATCGCGAAACCGATGCCGATGCTGCCACCGCCGGCGCCGGCGGTGGCGATCTGGGAGTTGATCCCGATCACCTCGCCCTGAGCGTTCAGCAGCGGGCCGCCCGAGTTGCCGGGGTTTATCGCCGCGTCGGTCTGAATGACGTTGCTGATCGTGAAGTTGTCGGGTGCCTTGATCTGGCGCTGCAGCGCGCTGACGATGCCGTCCGTCACGGTTCGGTCGAGCCCGAACGGGTTGCCGATCGCAACGACTGGGTCACCCACCTGAACGTCGCTCGAATCGCCGAGCTTGAGCGGGTGAAGCTGCTTCTTGTCGGCATCGACCTTCAGCAACGCCACGTCCGAGCTGACGTCCTTGCCGACCAGCTTGGCATCGGCGGTCTCATCGTTTTCGAAGTCCACCTCGATCTTGTCCGCGCCGTCAACGACGTGAGCGTTGGTGAGGACGTAACCGTCGTCGTCGACCACGAACCCGGATCCGGTGGCGGTGCCCTGCTGCTCCGAAGGAAAGCCGAACGGAGACTGAGTCCTCCGCGTTACGTTGGCCTTGATGAACACGACTCCGGGCGCGTCCTTCTTGTAGATGTCGTGGACCGTGAGGCCCTTGCCGCCCTGCTCGGCGGGCGCGGCGATCGGGCTCTGCTCGACGACCGTTTCCTTCTTGCCGCCGATCCATCCCGCCGCGACGCCGAGAGCCCCGACCACGAGCACGACGAGTCCGCCTAACACTCCTGCGACAAACGGGTTCCGCGCCATGCCTACCATTCTGCCCCCAACTGGTCGATTCAGTCCGCGACCTCGAATGCCAAGTTATCGGTTGGTTGTTAAGCGAGCTTGAAAACTCGGTGAGAACTTCCTAAGAGTCCCGCTACGCCTGAGTGTCCTGCTCGTGGGCGGCGAGTTCCCGGCACAGCGATTCGGGATCGCCCGATCGCATCAGCTGCTCCCCTATCAGCACCGCGTCGACGCCGACTTGCTCCAGCCGGTCGATCTGATCGCGCGATGTGATGCCGCTCTCCGAGACCACGATCTTGCCCGCAGGCACGTCGGACAGCAGCTCGAACGTCCGATTGACGTCCACGGAGAGATCGGTCAGATCACGGTTGTTGATTCCGATGACGTCCGCATCCACGCCCAGCGCGATTCCGAGCTGATCCTCGTCGTGCACCTCCACCAGGCAATCGAGATCGAGCCGGCGCGCCTGCTCATACAGCTCCGCCAACGGCTCCGGTGCCAGCGCGGCGACGATCAGCAGCACGGCGTCGGCTTCCGCGGCGGCCGCCTCGAAGAGCTGGTAGCGGTCGATCACGAAGTCCTTGCGCAGGAGCGGCAGATCGGTAGCCGCGCGCGCCGCGCGCAGGTCGGCGATCGAGCCCCCGAAGTGGTCGCCCTCGGTCAGCACCGAGACCGCCGCGGCGCCACCCCGCTCGTAGGCGCTCACCTGTTCCTCGACCGGACGCGAGCCGCCCGGCAGATCGCCCGCCGAGGGCGAGCGGCGCTTGTACTCGGCGATCAGCGAGATACCCGGCGTGGCCAGCGCTTCGCTGAAAGGCCTCCCGTCGGGGCGTCCGGAGATGCTTCGCTCCAGATCGGACAGCGGCACCTGCTCGCGACGGCGCTCGAGCCGCGCGCGAACCGACACCAGCACCTCGTCGAGCGCGCTCATCGCGTCGCCTCCTGAGGCGCCAGCTCGTTGCTGCGTGTCACGAACTCATCGAGCGTGGCCTGCGCAGCGCCAGAGTCGATCGCCTCGCCTGCCTGCCGCACGCCCTCTTCGAAGCTGTCCGCTCGGCCCGCGACCAGCAGCGCGGCGCCGGCGTTGATGGCCGCCAGCGAGCGCATCGGCCCCTGCTCGGCGCCGGAAAAGATCGAGCGCGTGATCTCGGCGTTGCGTTGCGGTGGGCCGCCGCGCACCTCCCCCAGGGTGGCACGCTCGAGCCCGACGCGCTCGGGGCTGATCGCGTGGTGGGCGATCCCCTCCGGCGTCACTTCCACCAGCATCGTCTCGCCCGAGATGCTTACCTCGTCGAGCCCATCCTCGCTGGACACGACCACGGCGCGCGTCGTTCCCAGCTTGCGCAGCGCGCCCGCCATCAACTCCAGGTAGCCGGGGTCGGACACGCCGATCAGCTGGCGCGTCGCGCCGGCCGGATTCGTCAACGGCCCGAGCAGGTTGAAGACCGTACGCACACCGAGCGCTTTGCGCACCGGCACCACGTACCTGGTCGCCTGATGATGTGCGGGAGCGAACATGAAGCCGAACCCGACCTCGTCGATGCAGCGGGCCACAGCTTCGGGCGAAAGGTCGATACGCGCTCCCAGCGCCTCGAGCAGATCGGCTGAGCCGGACTGACTGGTCGCGGAGCGGTTCCCATGCTTCGCCACACGTGCTCCGGCTGCGGTTGCGATCAGCGCGGCGGTGGTCGAGACGTTAAAGGTCGGCGCGCCCCCTCCGGTTCCGGCGGTGTCGAGCAGGTCCTCGCTCGACGCTCTCACCGGCACCGCCAAATCGCGCATCGTTCGGGCGAGCCCGGCCAGCTCGTCAACCGTTTCGCCCTTGGTGCGAAGGGCGATCAGAAAGGCCGCCGTCTGCGTTTCGGCGACGGAGCCCTCCATGATCTCGCGCAGCACGTCGCGCGCCTGATCAACGCTGAGGTCCCGTCCCGACGCGACTTGGTCGATCGCCGCGGTGACTATTTCGTTCGGCATCTACTCAATCGCCCAAAAAATTAGCCAGCATGCGCTTGCCGCTCTCGGTCAGCACCGATTCGGGATGGAACTGAACGCCCTCTGCCGGCAGCTCGCGATGGCGTATCCCCATGACCGTTCCCGATGACTCGGCCGACAGGTCGAATCCGTCCGGAAGATCCGGGTCCACGACCAGCGAGTGATAGCGACCCGCGACGAGCGGGTTCTCGATGCTGTGGAAGATCGACTTGCCGTCGTGGCGCACCTCCGCGGTCTTGCCGTGGACGGGCTCGCCCACCACGACCTTGCCCCCGAAGGCCTCGGCCATCGCCTGGTGACCAAGGCACACACCGAGCGTCGGCACACCCTCTTCGGGGAAGCGGCGCGCCACTTCGATCGAGATGCCGGCATCGACGGGCCGACACGGGCCGGGCGAGATCACGACACGATCCGGCGCAACCGTCAGCAGCTCGTCAACCGACGCGGCGTCATTTCGCACGACGTCGAGTTCGGCACCGAACTCGCCAAGGTACTGCACGAGGTTGTACGTGAAGCTGTCGTAGTTGTCGATAACGAGAACTCTCACCGCAGGCTCCTCACTCCCACTCGGCTTGGTCGCAGGCCAGCTCGATCGCCGCGAACACGGCCCGGGCTTTTGCGAGCGTTTCGCGGTATTCGTATCCGGGATCGGAGTCCGCTACCACGCCGGCTCCCGCCTGCACGTGTGCGCGTCCGTCCTTGGCCACCAGCGTGCGGATGTGGATGCAGGTGTCGAGGTCGCCCGAGTAGCTCAGGTATCCGATCGCGCCGCCGTAGAAGCCGCGCTTGGCCGGCTCCAGCTCGTCGATGATCTCCATCGCTCGGATCTTTGGAGCGCCCGACAGAGTCCCCGCCGGCAGGCAGGCGCGCAATGCATCAAGAGCCGCGTACTCCGGTGTCAACGTCCCGGATACCTGCGACACGATGTGCAGCACATGCGAGTAGGTCTCGACTCGCATCAGGTCATCGACCTCGACGCTTCCGTACTCGCACACGCGGCCGAGGTCGTTGCGCGCAAGATCGACGAGCATCACATGCTCGGCACGCTCCTTGGGGTCGCTCAGCAGCTCGTTTGCGACGCGCAGGTCCTCTTCGGTGGTGGCACCGCGTGGCCGGGTGCCCGCGATCGGCCATATTTCGGCCCTGCGTCCTTCGACCTTCAGCAACGGCTCCGGCGACGCGCCGACGATCGAGAAGTCGTCGAACTCGAGGAAGTACATGTAGGGAGACGGATTCACCACTCTCAGCCCGCGGTAGACCGAGAACGGCTCGACCGGACAGTGACCCGACCAGCGCTGCGAGGGAACGATCTGGAACGCGTCACCGGCGTGGATGTACTCGACCGCACGCGACACCACCGCCTCGAACTGCTGCTGCGTCATGTTCGGCTCGAACGCGGAGGCCGGGTCGTGCGGGCGCGCGGTAGCCTCGGCACGTGGCACCGGCTCGCCGAGCAGCCCGCGGGCGCGTTCGATCAACTCGACCGCGCGCGCATACGCCTCGTCCACGTCGGACTCGCTGTTCACGAAGGCGTTCACGAGGATCGTTACCTCGTGGCCCACGTGGTCGAACACGACCAGTGCATCCGACACCATCAGCGCCATGTCGGGCGTACCGATGTCGTCCGGGTTCGGCTCGGGGAGACACTCGACGGTCCGCACGAGGTCGTATCCGAACATTCCCACGGCGCCCCCTGCGAACGGTGGCAAGCCGTCGAGCGGTGCCACGCGATAGCCGGACAACAAGTCCGTCACCGCTGCGAACGGATCCTCGCAGGGCACGCTGCGTTCGTCACCAGCTTCGCTGACGTCGAGCCGTCCGTCCGCGAAACGCAGCAGCGCACGCGGCCTGAAACCCAGAAACGAGTAGCGGCCAACTTGGCCCTGCTCGGCCGACTCGAGCAGGAACGCGGGGCCGCGCCCGCGCAGCTTCAGGAACGCAGACACAGGCGTCTCGCAATCGTCAACGAAGCTGTGCCGCACCGGAATCACATTGAACTCGCGAGCCAGCTCGCGCGCCTCGTCCAGCGTCGGCGTCAGCGGCAGGCTCGAGGTGGTCGCCCCCACGACGCTCACGGGGTCTCCGGTGTCCGGTCCATGCGCGCCGTCAGCTCATCGAGGGCGTCGGCGAAGCCCATTCCGCGACTCTGGAGCAGCACGCCGAGGTGATAGAGCAGATCGGCGGACTCCTCGCGCAACCGCTGGTCGGACTCCGCGGTCGCCGCAGCCACCACCTCCTCGGCCTCTTCGGTCACCTTCGCGCCGATCGCGCCGGCGCCCTTGGAGAGCAGATCGGCCGTGTAGCTGCCGGCCGGCATTTCGCGCTGGCGCTGCACGAGCGTGCGCGCCAGCTCTGGCAGCGCCTCGTGGGGGGCGACCAGGAGCTCCGCGATCGCGCGATGAAAACATGTTCGCTCGCCGGTGTGGCAGGCCGGGCCGGCCGGCTCGACCAGCGCCAGTACGGCATCGGCATCGCAGTCGTAGCGCAGCGAGCGCACGCTTTGGACGTTGCCCGAAGTCTCGCCCTTGCGCCACAGCTCGCCGCGAGAGCGGCTCCAGAAGTGAACCTCCCCAGAGGCAATCGTGCGCTCCAGCGCCTCGCGATTCATGTAGGCGAGCGTCAGCACCTCTCCGGTGCGCCAATCCTGGGTCACACAGGGGATGAGGCCGTCGTCGCCGAACTCGATCCGCTCTGTTGCTTGCGTCATGGAACCAGATTCTACGGGGGCTCTGCTACCCCTCGATCCCCAGCCGGTCGAGCAGCGCTTCGTCGCTGCGCCAGGCCCGACGCACCTTGACGGTCAGATCGAGATGAACCTTGTTGCCGAGCGACCGCTGGAGCTCGAGCCGCGCTGCCGTGCCGATCGCCTTGACCATGCTGCCGTTGCGCCCGACCAGGATCTTCTTCTGCGACTCCGTCTCGACCAGCAGCAACGCCCGCACCGCGGTCAGGTCGTCCCTCCTTTCGATTTCGCTGACCTCCACCTCGACGGCGTGCGGTATCTCTTCACGCACGCGACGCAGCGCCTGCTCGCGGATCAACTCGGCCAGCAGCTGCTGCTGCGGCTGGTCGGTCACCTCCTCGACCGGATACGGAAGCGGGCCCTCGGGCGCAAGCGACACCAGCCCGTCGCGTAGCGCTTCGACGCCATCCCCGGTCAACGCCGAGACGGGAAAGACCGCGTGGAGGTTCAAGCCGGCGTCCTCGAGTCGCGCCGCACCGAAGAGCGTCTCCGCCGTGTCGCTCTGGCCAACAACGTCCGTCTTGTTGACCGCGATCAGAGTCGGCGCCTTGGCCGCGATCAGGGCCCGTGCTATGAACCTGTCTCCCGGGCCGAGTTGCTCCGCCGCGTTGAGCACAAGCAGGGCGGCATCGCAGTCGGTCAGCTCGCGATCGACACGGTGCTGCATGCGCCGCGTGAGCGTGTCGCGCGGGCGCTGGACGCCGGGCAGGTCCACCAGCACGAGCTGGTAGCGCTCCCCCTCGCTCTCGCCGTTGACGATGCCTCTGATAGCGCGGCGTGTCGTCTGGGGCTTGTCGGACGCGACAGCCACCTTGCTGCCGACGAGCTGGTTGACGAGCGTCGACTTGCCGACGTTGGGTCGGCCGGCCACTGCGATGAAGCCTGCGCGTGACATCAATCCCCGCTTCTCAATCGAGCGAGGATGCGTTGCTCGAGCGCGAGCATCTCGCCGTCATCGCGCTCGTGGTCGAAGCCGGCCAGATGAAGGACCCCGTGCACGACAGCCTGTTCGAGATCGTCGCTGCGCTCGGCGCAGATCATCACGTCGCCCAACTCCCGCGGACCCGTCGCCCGCTCTCTGCCATCGATCGGGAAGGACAGCACGTCGGTCGGCTCGTTCTTGTCGCGATGGATGCGGTTCAGCCCCGTGATCCTCACCGTATCCACGAGTTCGACGCAGAGGTGACCCTCCTTTAGCCCGCTGGCCGCCGCTGCGGCCTCGGCCGCCGGGCGCAACTCATCCGGGCACTCGATGTCGACGCTCAACGGTTTCGGCGGCTCTTTACCACTAGCCTGATGCCGCCGGCGGCACCTTCTCCAGGCGGCGCTCCGCGTGCTCGGAGTACGCATTGACGATCCGCTGCACCAACTTGTGGCGCACCACGTCCTCGCCGCCGAACCTCACGAACTCGATGTCCTCGACGCTCGACAGGATGTCGCCGATCACGACCAGGCCCGAGCGTTGATTGTCGGGCAGATCGATCTGCGTAACGTCGCCGGTTACAACCATCGTCGAATTGAATCCGAGCCGCGTGAGGAACATCTTTATCTGCTCGGGCGACGTGTTCTGCGCCTCGTCCAGAATGATGAACGAGTCATTCAGATTCCTTCCACGCATGAATGCCAGCGGTGCGACCTCGATCACGCCGCGCTCGAGATGGGCGTTGACCTTGTCGGCCTCGAGCATGTCGTAGAGCGCGTCGAACAACGGCCGCAGATACGGATCCACCTTCTCCATCATCGTCCCCGGCAGAAATCCGAGCCGTTCGCCCGCCTCGACCGCGGGCCGCGTCAGGATGATGCGGCTGACACGCCGGCTCGACAGCGCCGCTGTCGCCATCGCCATGGCCAGGTACGTCTTGCCGGTGCCAGCGGGGCCGATTCCGAACGTGATCGTGTTGTTGCGGATCGAATCGACGTAGCGCTTCTGGTTGACCGTCTTCGGCGCCACCTGTCTGTTGCGATGCGTCCAGACGACATCGCCCAGGATCGTCGCGGGGCTCTCGTGGCGGTCGAGCGCTGCCGTGACCGCGCCGATCGTTCCCGGTGCGATCTGATGCCCCTGCGCAATCAACTCCGCGATTTCGGCCACGACCTCCCCGCCTGCCTCGACGTCCGCATCGGCGCCGTCGAGCGTGAGCACGTTGCCGCGCAGGAACACATTGCAGCCGAGGTGCCCCTCGAGCGCCTTCAACACCGCGTCTTCGCTGCCGGCCAGCTCGGTCGCGACATCTGGCTCGAGTGTCAACTGACGCCGCAAATGGCCCTAGTCCACTAGCTTTGCCCGCACGACTTCGTTGACGCGTTTGCCGTCCGCCCGCCCGGCGACCTTCGGCATGACGGCCGACATGACCTTGCCCATCTCCTGCGGCGAGGAAGCTCCCGTTTCCGACAGGGCCTGCTCGACGAGCTTGCGCAGATCCTCGTCGCCTAGCTGCTCGGGCAGGTAGGCGTCAATGATCTCGGCCTCCGCCCGCTCGGCTGCCGCTGCATCGGAACGGCCGCCCTTGCTGAACGCCTCCGCGGCTTCGACGCGGCGCTTGCGCTCGCGGCTGAGCACAGCGATCTCCGCCTGTTCGTCGAGCTGGTCGCGCTGCTCCTTGGCCTCCTTGCCAAGCGCATCGAGCAGCATGCGCAGCGCTCCAAGTCGCGCGCGGTCCTGGGCCTTGGCGGCGGCGTTGGCGTCCGCTTGGATCTGGTCGGTGAGGCTCATTGCGCCAAGGGTAGCGGCAAGGCTGCCAATCCGTCCGAGTACAGCTCGGTGGCGTGCGCCCCGACCAGCTCGCCCGCGCGAGCTGACTGCGCGGGAAGGTAGTGGCGCGTGTAGTCGCGGCTGTAACCCGACACCTGCGTCTCCGCGACCTTGTCCACCAGCACCTGCTCGACCTGATCGAGCTTGGCCGCGCGGTGATGGCGTCCAAGCACCTCCGAGAGCCCGCGCATCTCGCGGCTGCGCCGTTTCTTCTCGTCCGGTGGGACAGGATCGCCGTAGCGATCGGCGCCGGTCCCGGGCCGTGGCGAGAAGCTGAAGGTGTGGACTTTGGTGATCGCGCAACGGCGCACCAGGTCAAGCGTCCGCTGGAAGGCCGCGGCGTCCTCGGTCGGGTAGCCGACGATCACGTCGGTGGTGACGTTGACATGCGGAACGCGCTCGCGCAATCGCTCCACCGCACGCAGATACTCGGTCGCGTCGTAGTGACGACCCATGGCGGCCAGGACACCGTCGTCGCCCGACTGCATCGGCACATGCAGATGCGGGCACACCCGCGGGTCCTGCTCCAGCGCATCGAGCAACGTGTCGCGAACGTGAATCACCTCGACCGAGGACAGCCGCACACGCTCGACGCCGGATATCCCGGCCACCTCCTGCATCAGCTCTCCCAGCTCGAGCCCGCGCTCCGGGTCGCGATAGTCGCCGACGGATATGCCCGTCATCACCATCTCCGGCTGGCCCTGCGCGACGCGCCGGCGCACCTCCTTGAGCACCGCGCTCGACGGGCGCGAGCGAGCCGACCCGCGAACGCTCGGAATGATGCAGTAGGAACAGTGGCAGTCGCAGCCGTCCTGAACCTTCACGAACCCACGGGTTCGCGATCGGGAGATGTCGGCTGCACCGACCGCGGAATCGACGTCCACGCAGCCCGGCCCCGCTTCCTGCGCCGCCTCGACCGCGACATCGTCCGCCGTTCCGACCAGTGTCGTAACGCGCTCGTCGATCTCCGCAAACTGCGTCGCGTCGAGGTTTGCGGCACATCCGGACACGACCACACGTCGCTGCGACCCTTTCTGCGACCCTTTTCTAAGAGAGCGGCGCACCGACTGGCGCGACTTCGCCTCGGCTTCGCGCGTGATGCAGCATGTGTTGACGACGTGAAGCTCGGCTTCGGGCTCGGACACCTCTTCATGTCCGGATTCGAGCAGGCGCTGGCGCGCAAGCATCGCGTCGGCCTGCGACACCTTGCAACCGAGGAACTTGACCGCGAACGTGGTCACTGGCGTGAGTCTAACCTCGTCTCATTGAGACAGCATCAGCGCAACCCACTCGCCCACCACGAGGCGGCGCCACTCATCGAGGCCGGCTATCTGGAATGTTCGCGCGACCTGATCGGCCTCTTCGTGCAACACACCCGACACGATCGCAATACCAGGCCGTTGGCCTGACCCGGCCCACCGGGTCGCGACCGACTCGAGCAGCGGCGCGGTCAGATTGGCGGCAACGACGTCCGCGACGGGCACCGCCTCGCGGCGTAGATCCGTGCACTCGAGCCGGATCTCCACGCGATTCTCGTACGCGTTGCGGGCGGCCTCTTCGAGCGCGGCCCGATCGGCATCGACGCCCAGGACGGGATCGAAGCCGAGCTTGGCTGCCGCAATCGACAGCACGGCCGAGCCGCAACCAAGGTCGGCGAACGAGCCGGGCCTGTCGCGTCCGACCAAACGTGCGAGACCCGGCTCCACAAGCCGCCGGCAGCTCGCGCTGCGCGCCTCCAGCAGCAGTTCGAGGCACATGCGCGTGGTCGCGTGCGTGCCGGTCCCGAACGCGAGCCCGGGATCGATCACTATCTCGTGAACACCGCCGCGGACGGCCGGCTGCTCCCAGGGCGGGCGCACATACAGCTTGCCGGCGACCAGCACCGGGAAGTAGAAGCGCTTCCAGCGCTCCGCCCAATCCTCGGGCACCTGCTCGCTGGATACCTCGACCAGCGCGCCGCCTGCGAAGGCCTCGATCTCACCCAGCTCCGGCAACTCCCCGGACGCGCCGTAGACCGCGTACTCGACCACGCCGCGCCGACCGTCCGGCTCCGCGACCTCCTCGACTCCACTGGGCGCAAGCACGAGCAGCTCGGCGAGCACCTGCTCGGCGACCTCGGCGCGGCACCGCAACGCCAGGCGGATCAAGCGCGAAAGGCCTGGCGGATCCGGTCGAAGATGCCGGCGTGCCGCGGCTCGTCGGGGTAGTTCTCGCCGTTGGTGGACTCCGCGAAGCGTTCCAGCAGCTCTCGCTGCTCGGGACTGAGCTTGCTCGGCACCATCGCATTGACCACCACGTGTATGTCGCCGCGGCGGCGACCGCGCAGGGAAGGCAGGCCCCTGCCGCGCAGCCGGATCACCGAGCCGGGCTGGGTTCCGGGCTTGATCTCGATCTGTTCGGGCCCGTCGAGCGTGTCGACCTCCAATGTCTTGCCGAGCGCCGCGTCGGTGAAGGGCAGATCCACCTTCGTCAGGAGGTCGTCACCGTGGCGCTCGAAGCGCGAATCCGCTGTGACGCGTACGGCCACGTAAAGGTCTCCCGGCGGCCCGCCACGCCCGCCCGCATGCCCGCGACCGGAGATCCTGACCTGCTGGCCGTCGGCTATCCCGGCGGGGATGTCCACCGAGAACGTCTTGCGCTCACGCATTCGCCCGGCGCCGCCGCACGGCTCGCACGGAGTCGTCGCGATGCGACCGTCACCGCCACAGCGATCGCAAGCCTGGGCGCGCACGACCTGACCAAACGGCGTGCGAGCCACCGATCGCAGCTCGCCCGTACCTGCGCACACCGGACAGCTCTCGATCGGCGTTCCGGGCTCGGCACCATTTCCGTTGCAGTGCGAACACGCGACCGCCAACTCGACATCGACATCCTGCTCGATGCCGCTGGCGACCTGCTCGAGCGCGACCTCCACCTCGACGGCCACATCGGCCCCACGCGCCGGGCCGGTGGCCGATCCGCCGCCGAAGATCGAGCCGAACGCATCGCCCGATCCGAAGAAGGCCTGAAACAGGTCCGCAACTCCGGACTGATCGAAGTGCGGCTCGTAGCCACGAGAGCGCAGACCCTCGTGTCCGTAGCGATCGTAGACGGCGCGACTATCGGAGTCCTTCAACACCTCGTAGGCCTCCGCCGCCTCCTTGAACCTCTCCTCGGCTGCGGGGTCGTGTCTGTTGACGTCCGGATGCAACTCGCGCGCCTGCGTGCGAAACGCCTTCTTGACCTCGGTGTCGCTGGCGTCGCGGGAGACACCGAGCACCTCGTAGTAGTCGCGGGGCATCGTTAGGCTTGGAAGCCTGGATCGGTCACTCGTAGACCTCCTCGACGAAGCGGCTCAGCGTGCTGGCCGCCTCGCGGACCGAGCTGATCGCGCGCTCGTAGTCCATCCGCACGGGCCCAATCACGCTGATCGCCCCCAACGCGCGGTTAGCGAGGCCGTAGCTCGCGGCCACGACGCTCGCCGATCTCAGCTCGGGCGTCGCGTTCTCGTGCCCGATGCGCAGATAGACAGGCGGCTCGTTGAGCGTCGAGCGCAGCACGGACAGCAGCGTCACGCGACGCTCCAGAAGGCGCATCAGATCGTTCACCTCGTCCACGTCACCGAAGTGGCTGGTCAGGAGGCGAGCTGCGCCCTCGACGTAGATCGTGTCCTCGCTGGTCTCTGCGAGATCCGAGAAGACAGGCTTGAGCACGTCGAGAAACGTCCTCTCCGTGCCGGACAGCTCATCGCTGTCCAGTCTGCTGCGAAGCATCAGCGCGCCGAGGTCCATGCCTTCCAGGCGCTCGTTGAGATAGCTCGCCGCCCAGTCGATCAGACCCGGATCGACCGGGCGATCGAACGTAAAAATCCGCTTGGTGACGGCTCCGGTCGAGCTGATCACGACCACGAGCACGATTCGCGGCTGCAACAGCAGCACTTCGATGTGACGAATCGTGGCCGTATGAAGTGGCGGCGCGGAGACGGCCGCCACCAGGTCGGTCACCTGGGAAAGCATTTCGGTCGTGGCGCGCATCGCAGCGTCGACCTCGCGGCGCATCGTGGACAGCTCCAACTTGAAGCCACCCTGCGGCTCGATGCCGTGCTCGAGCAAGGAGTCCACGTAGATGCGGTAGCCCGTATCGGTCGGGAGCCGCCCGGCCGAGGTGTGCGGGTGATCCAGAAAGCCGAGGTCCTCGAGCGTCGCCAGCTCGTGGCGGATCGTCGAGGAGCTCCAGGCCACGCCGGGCTGGTCCGCGAGCCACTTCGAGCCGACCGGCTGGCCAAGCTGGAGGTGACCCTCGATCACCCGCTGCAGCAGCTGCTGCTGTCGTTCGGTCAGCATCCCTCAATTGTAGGAGGCGAGCCGATCAGGACCCTGAGAGCTCCTGATTTCCGCGTCTAAGAGGAAACCGGAACTATTCTTGCCTCGGCGTTGCGGATGATCTGGTTGCCGTCCTGCTCGGCGACGATGTCGATCACTGCCGTGGCACCGTCGCCCTCGCGCACGGTGCCGCTCACCACGACCTCCTTCTCGGGAGCGCCCATGCCACGAAACTGGACCGAGAGGCGCTTCAGCGTTCGGGGGTCCCCGCCGGCGGCCTGCTCGGCCGCGCGTGCCACCTGCGCCATCGACCACAGGCCGTGCAGGATGTTGTTCGGCAGCCCCACGCTGCGAGCAAACTCGGGGTCGATGTGGATCGGGTTGAAGTCTCCCGACGCCCCGGCGTAACGATGCGGCGTGTACTTGTCGGGCGTGACCGAAAGCTTGGGCACCTCTGCCCCGGTTTCCAGCTTGGCGGCGGTCTCGGTGCTCATCATCCACCCCTCACGATGTTGGTCCAGGTTGCCTTTACGGTTGTTTTCCCGTCCTGGTTGCGCGAATGGGACTCGAACACGTAAAACTTCATGTCGTTCTTGTCGTAGATGTCTTTGATGGCGGCGTCGGTCGTCACCGTGTCGCCAGCCACGACCGGCTCTCCCCATTCGAACTCCTGGCCGCCGTGCACCATCATCATCAGGTTGATGCCCAGCTCGGGATCGAGGATCGCCGGGCCCATCGCTCCCGCCGAGTACACGACGCAGAACATCGGCGGCGCCACGACTCCCCGAAACCCCGCCGCCTTCGCCGCCTCCGGGTCGTGGAAGACGGGATTGGTCTCGCCGACCGCGTTCGCGTATTCGCGGATCTTCTCCCTCCCGACCTCGTACTCGAAGGACGGGTAGGTCTTACCGACGGGGCCTCCGTTGTCTGACAAGCCTGCTCCTCACGTTGCTGGGCGTCGCGGGCAGATGCAGCGGTTGGATACTTGCACTTTCGCGCTTCTTTCGTGTGGCAGAGGCCTTGATTCGACGGTTGGCGCATGCGATCCTCAAGTGGCTACTTCAGGCTGATAAAGTAGCCACATGGACGAAGTTGGTGTGAGAGAGTTGAAGAACAACCTGAGCAGGTATCTGAAGCGGGTCGCGCGCGGTGAACGCATACGCGTGACCATGCGCGGCAGGCCGGTTGCAGAGCTTGGGCCGGCCGCGCCGAACGAGGTCGACGAAGATCTCAAGCGGCTCGCGGCTGAGGGCAAGCTGACCCTCGCAACCAAGCCGAAGGACCGCAACCCCCCACCACCGGTGCGCTGGGATTCCCCGGTGAGCGCCTCAGAGCTGATCTCCCGGGACCGGGAGGACCGGCTCTGAGGCTCTACCTCGATGCAAGCGCGCTCGTGAAGCGTTACCGCGACGAGAGCGGCAGCGCGCAGCTTCGTGCCGCCATGTCGGAGAGCGATGTTTGGCTGACAAGCCGCATCAGCTACATCGAAACCGCTGCTGCGCTTTCGCGATCGCAGGTCAGCAGGTCGCGTCTGCGCAGGGAGTGGCCACAGTTCGACGTGCTGGATCTGAATCAGGACGTGGCGGAACGAGCGGCTGCGATTGCGGCCAAGGACGACCTGCGTGCACTCGATGCGCTGCACCTGGCGTCCGCCGAGGTCGCCGGCAAACGGAACCTCACCGTCGCCGTTTGGGACAGGCGGCTCTGGTCGGCAGCAAGGCGCCGGGGGCTCGAGGTGCTGCCCGAGAGCCTCTGATTCGCAGGCCTACTTCTTCCCGCCCAACTCGAGCACGGCCAGGAACGCGTCCTGCGGAACCTCGATCTTGCCGACCTGTTTCATGCGCTTCTTGCCCTCCTTCTGCTTTTCGAGCAGCTTGCGCTTGCGCGTGACGTCGCCGCCGTAGCACTTGGCGATCACGTCTTTGCGCATCGGCTTGACCGTCTCGCGGGCGATGATCCGTGACCCGATCGACGCCTGAATCGGAACCTCGTAGAGCTGACGCGGAATCTTCTTCTGCAGGCGCTCGGCCAGCGTACGCCCGGCAGCGTAGGCCTTGTCCTTGTGCACGACCATCGAGAGCGCATCGACCGGGTCGCCCGCCAGCAGGATGTCGAGCTTCACCAGGTCGGATTCGCGATAGCCGATCAGCTCGTAGTCGAGCGACGCGTAACCGCGGCTGCGCGACTTGAGCTGATCGTAGAAGTCGAGCACGATCTCGGCGAGCGGCAGGTCGTAGCGCAGCTGCACACGCTGCGTGGAGAGATAGTTCATGTCCACGTGCTCGCCGCGCCGCTCCTGGCAAAGCTCCATCACCGGCCCGACGTAGTCCGGTGGCAGTATCACCGTCGCGCGGATGTAGGGCTCGAAAACGGACTCGATCGTGCTCGGGTCGGGCATCTCGGTCGGGCTGTGGACCTCGACCTCCACCCCGCTTCGCAGCGTCACGTGGTACTCGACGTTCGGCGTGGTGGCAAGCAGCTCGAGCCCGTACTCGCGCTCCAGGCGCTCGCGCACGATGTCCATGTGCAGCAGTCCGAGAAACCCGCAGCGAAACCCGAAGCCGAGCGCCTGGGAAGTCTCCGGGTCGTAGGACAGCGCCGCATCGTTGAGCGAGAGCTTGTCGAGCGCGTCGCGCAGATCCGCGTAGCGGTCGGTGTCGATCGGAAACAGCCCGCAGAAGACGACCGGCCTCACCTCCCGGTAGCCGGGCAGCGGCTCGCTCGCCGCCCTCGACCGAACGGTCAAGGTGTCGCCGACGCGCAGCTTGGCCACGTTCTTGATGCCGGTGATGATGTAACCGACCTCACCGGCTTCCAGCTTGTCGGTCTTGACCATGTCCGGCGAGAGAAAGCCGATCTCGTCTATGTCCGCCTCGGTACCGGCCTGCATCGCCGCGATCGCCTCGCCCTTCGTGAACACGCCATCGACCACGCGCACAAAGGCGACGACGCCCCGGTACTGGTCGAACACCGAGTCGAAGATCAACGCCCGCGGTGGTGCCGACTCATCGCCGCCGGGCGCCGGGATGCGATCGACGATCGCCTCCAGCAGCCCCTCGATCCCGTCGCCCGTCTTCGCCGAGATTCGCAGGATCTCATCGGGCTCCTCCCCCAACAGTTCGGAGATCTCGTGCACAACGCGCTCCGGCTCGGCGTTCGGCAGGTCGATCTTGTTCATTGCCGGGATCAACTCGAGGCCGGCATCGATGGCCAGATAAGTGTTGGCGAGCGTCTGCGCCTCCACCCCCTGAGCGGCGTCGACGACGAGCAGCGCGCCCTCGCAGGCTGCAAGCGAGCGCGATACCTCGTAGGAGAAGTCAACGTGCCCAGGCGTGTCGATCAGGTGCAGCTCGTAGGTGTTGCCGTCGCGCGCCGTGTAGAGCACGCGTACCGCTTGAGCCTTGATCGTGATGCCGCGCTCGCGCTCCAAGTCCATCGTGTCGAGCACCTGGGCGCGCATACGCAGGGGGTCGACGGAGCGAGTCAACTCCAGGATGCGGTCCGCCAGAGTCGACTTGCCGTGGTCAATGTGAGCGATGATCGAGAAATTGCGGATGTTCTGCATCTAATTGCTGCGGCCACCGTAGGTGGACGCTCGTGACTGAGGTGCCGGCGGAGCCGGCCTATTTCCCCCATCATAGGAGGCACGTCGCGCGACCCCGTGACGTGTCGCCGCAGACTCGCGGTCAGCGGGTGCCCGTGACCCTGCGCAACCCCTGGCCGGCCAGCGCCGCGATCTGCCTCGCCTCTTCGACCCTCATCGCGAGCACCGCCAGCGCGTAGCTCAATGCGCCGGCACCCCCGGCACCCAGCACGACCAAGAGACGGCCCAGGAAATCGTCGGGCAGCACGCCTTCGAGCAGCTCACGCAGGCCGATCGCGATCGCCGCCAGCAGCGCGCCCGCCGCCAAGATTCGCAGCGCCGTCGCCGCCGTTCTGCGCACCTCGAGCGGGCCGATTCGCTCACGCATCACGAGCACGAGTGCGATCGTCGTCAGCAGCGAGACGATCGCGGTGGCGAGCGGAATGCCACCGATGCCGAGCGGCTCGTAGAGCACGGCGTCGAGCGCGGCGTTGACGCCCAGGTTGACGAGTGCGACGAGTGTCGGTATCCACGGGCGTTGAACGCTGAAGAACGCCCTGATCATGACGAGGTTCACGCCCGCGAAGGGAAGCGAGAACGCGAAGTAGAACAGCGCGTCGGACACGAGCTTGGTTTGCGACGCGTCGAACGCGCCGCGCTGGTAGATGACCTGGGTGATCGGCTCGCTGAGCGCGAGGATTCCCGCAGAAGCCGGCACCAGCAGCAGCAACATCTGCCTGTTGCCCGCAGCTACGGTACGAAGCAGGCCGGCCCGATCATCGCGTGCCGCAAATCGAGACATCGCCGGGAACAGAACCGTCGAGAGAGCCACCGCGAACACGCCCAGCGGCAGCATGTAAATGCGGAACGCCTTGTCGATCGCCGCGGGTGCCTGATCGTTGATCAGCGTCGCGAAGATGCTGTCCACGGACAGGTTGAAGTTGATCAGCCCGAGCCCGAGCGTGACGGGCAGCATCAACTTGAGCACGCGCAGCACTCGCTCATCGCGCCAGTTGAAGTCCCGCACCAACCGGAACCCTGTCTTTCGCAACCATGGCAGCGGCAGCAGGAGCTGGATCACGGTGCCGATCAGGATCCCGATCGCGTAGGCGTAAATGCGATCGTCGCCCTGGAACTGTGGCGTCAGGAAGATCAGCGTGGCAATGATCGCCAGGTTCCAGAACAGCGGTGCGATCGCACCGGGGCCGAACACGTCGAAGCTGTTGAGAATGCCGACCACGAGGCCCGAGAGCCCTAGCAGCAGCACGATCGGGAACAGGAGCTGCGCGAGGTTGACGGTCAGGTCCTGTAACTGCGGCCCGAAACCGGGCGCGAACAGTGGCATCACCAACGGCGCGACGAGGATGAACAGCGCGGTCAGCGCGCCCAGCACCGCCGCGAGCAAGAACGCCAGGGCCGAAGCCACACGAAACGCCTCGATGCGTCCGCGCCGCTCGAGCTGCTCGGTGAACACCGGCACGAACGCTGCCTGCAGCGCGAAGTCCGCAAACAGGTTCCTGACCAAGTTGGGCACTCCGAACGCTATCGTGAACGCGCTCATCGGGCCCTTGATGCCGAAGTAGTTGGCCGCCACTACCTCGCGCGCCAACCCGGCGATGCGCGACAGTCCCGTCGCGACCGAGAAAATCGCGGTTGACACCGCCAGCCGGCGGCGACCGGGCCGATCGGTCGGTGTAAGGCCGGGGCCCGGCTGCTCCTCGCCAGCCTCGAGCCCGACCTCCGCCTCGACGAGGTCTTCGGCTGCGGCCCTGTCGGGATCTGGCGGCGTCTTCATAGCAATCGAACTAGAAGCTTGATGTGGGTTCCAAATGCGAGGCAGACGACCAACGACGCGTCGCTATACTAGGCCGCCGCTGATGTCGAACATTCGCTCCCAAGAGAAGCGCAATCACCGGTCAGAGCGCGAGCGGCTCGAAAACCGCAGACGCACGTCGGCCGTGAAAACGCACTTCCACCGTCTCGAACAGGCCGTGGGCTCCGGCAACGACGTCGAGGCCGAGTACCGCAAGCTCGTCTCGACGATCGACAAGGCCGCGGAGCACGGCGCGCTGCACCGCAACAACGCAGCGCGCAAGAAGGCGCGCGCGGCGAGCATCCTCGCCCGTACGGGCTAGTTCACACTGACGCCCGAGGCGTCGCGGTGACACGTTCCACCGCGAGCGTCAACGCCGTCCAGCCGTCGAGATTGGATCCGCCGCGGATCGCATAGTCCCAGTCGGCCAACTCCGCGATCGCCCGCTCGAGCTGCTCGCCGTCCGCGCTGCGTGCTTCGGCAACCGTATCTCTGGCCCTCCGACTGGGGTAAAGACGGAGACGAGCCTGAACGTCTTGCGGGGTTCGGCCTTCCTCGAGCATTGCCCAGGCCGTACGAGTGTCTACGAACTTGCTCTTGAGTGGAAAAAGAATCCGCATCGGCTCTTCACCCGACGCCTTCACCTGCTCCACGAGTTGGAGCGCGCGCCGTCGATCGCCCGCAATGATCGCGGTCGCAAGGTCGTACGCGCGCCCCTCCACGTTGACCCCGCAAACCGCTTCAATGTCATCAGGTTCAATGCGATTGCCGTCTGACGCGTACGTGGCAAGCTTCTCCAGTTCTCGCATGAGGCTCCGTTGGCGATCGCCAACGCGCGCAATCAGCAACTCGACGGCCTCCCGGCTGATCAACAGACCAAGGGTGTCTGCGCGGCCCGCCACCCAGCTGGTCAACCGACCGTCAGTGGACGCAGCGCAAAGATGCACCTCCCCACCCGCGCGCTCCACCGCCTTGGCCAGCGTCGCTGGTGCCGGGCCCTTGCCATTTTTGGCCTCTCCAGATGCGATCAGCACTACCGTGATGTCGGTGGACAGATTGCCAATTGCTACGGCAAGCTGCTTCATATCCGCATCCCTGAACTTCTCGACGCCATCTGCAAGCACGTATATCCGACCTGTCCCCAGGGTCATCGCGGTCGTCGCCGCGACAAGCGCGTCGACGGTTAGCCGATCGTCCGTGAGAACCTCCAGAGTAGCCTCGGGGGCTTCGGTCAGCGCGCGCGCGCGCAGCCTCGTACGCCAAGCGTCGAGCTTCACCTCGTCGTCGCCGTGGATCAGGTATGCGGGTTTGAGGTCGGCCAAGGCTGCGTTGAGTCTACTCAGCGAGAGGTGCTGAATCGCGGACCGTCGGATGTGAGCGTGATCGTCACGTCGCCGTCGCGATCGGTCCGATAGACCTTCGGCACGGTGGCCAGCTCGCTGATCGTCGAAGCGGCCGGATGGCCGTAAGGATTGCTCGCGCCGACCTCGATCACGGCGATTCGAGGGCGCGTGCGCTCGAGCAGCGCGGACAGTCCCTCGTCGGCGCTGCCGTGGTGTGCGACCTTGATCAGGTCGAGAGCCGGCAGATCCAGCGCGCCGGTCACGTCGGATTCGGCATCGGCGGGCAGCAGCATGTCGAAGCCGGCATAGGACGCGAGCAGCACGACGGCCTGGTCGTTGGGCTCTCCGGCGCGCGGGTCGTAGTCACGCGCCGGGCTCAGCACGCGCAGGCGCAAGCCGTCGATCACGAACGTCTGGCCGGCGTGCGCCGGTGCGGCGTGCGCCGCGCCGACGCCGACCAGCTTCGCCGCCGGGATGCTCTCGAGGACATCCGCGCAGCCGCCTACGTGGTCGCGCTGGGGATGCGTCAGCACGACCAGGTCGAGTCGCGCTACCCCACGCGAGCGCAGCTTAGCCGTCACGCTCGCCTCCGGCGGACCGCAATCGACCAGCACTGCCCCGCCACGGGGCGTGCGCATGAGGATCGCATCGCCCTGGCCGACATCGATGAACGTTGCCGAGAAGTGGTCGGATACAACAACGGGGCGCGCATGTAGCGCTACACCGACGATCGCCGCAACGGCCGTGACCGCCACGATCGCGACGAGTGGTGCGGCGCGGCGCACGATCCGGCTGGGCCCGGCCACGATCGCCCAGGCCGTCGCCGCCAGGCAGCAGTAGACGGCGGCCAGCGCCGTCACCGAACCGATCCTGACCGCCGCCACCGCCGCCGGCGGGCTCGCGCTCCAGTGCGCGATGAACGCAATGAACGCGAGGCAAAGGGACGCAATCGAGTTGATCGCGGCGGCCGGCGCGACCCAGAGCTGCGCGACCGTACCGGCGAGCATGCCGGCCCACATCACCGGCGCGACGGCCGGCAGAGCGAGCATGTTCGCCGGTAACGACACGATCGATACCTGGCCGAACTGGAACGCCATCAGCGGTGCCGTCGCGACCGTCGCGGCGGCGGTAATCGCGAGGCCGTCGGCAAGTGCACTCGGCAGCCGGCGCAGACGCCCGGCAATCGGGCGCATCAGGACGAAGATGCCCGCCACCGCCGCAAAGCTGAGCTGCCAGCCGGCATCCTGCCAGGCGCGCGGATCCAGGATCAGCGACACGGCCGCGGCACCGAGCAGCGCATACCAACGCGAGGCCGGGCGGCCGGACAGCGCGGCTACGGTCGCTGCCGCACCCATCGCGCCGGCTCGCACGATCGACGGACCCGCTCCGGTGAGCGGCACGTACAGAGCGATCAAGGCGAGCACGACCAGCAGGCGCGTCCGCCGGGCGAGGCCGAGCAGACCGAGCACCGGGAAGGCGAGCAGCGCGAGCAGCGTCACGTTCTGCCCGCTGACGGCGAGCAGGTGAGCCAGGCCGGAGCGCTTGAAGTCCTCGCTCATCGCCTTCGGGATCTGCTCGTCCTCTCCCAGGACCATTCCGCGCGCGAGCTGCGCGAGCGATGGCGGCAAGCCGGCCTCCACGCCGCGCTCGGCGCGGCGGCGTACAGCATCCACGAAGCCCGCCGGACCACCGCGGCTGCGTCCCGTGCTACGCACCGACTCGGCGCGCAGCACCGCGTGCACGCCGTTGCGACGCAGGTAGGCGCCGTAGTCGAAGTCGTCGCCGGGCGCCGACGGCGGAAGATCGCTGAGGCCGCCGGTTGCGATCAGCTCCGACCCGATCGAGAGCCTTCCCACGCGAAGTGCGGCCGGCGCGCGCAACTGGATCAACTCCCCGCGTCCGCGGGCGCGGGACCCCGGCATGCGCAGCGACTCGAGCCGCAGGCGCACGCGCGATGTGCCGTGCGAGGCGCGCTCGCGCTTGACGACATGGCCACGCGCGGTGACCCACGATCCAAACGAGCCTGACAGCTCGCTGTGGTCGATCGAGCGCAGACGCTCGGCGGCCAGCAAGGACCCGCCGATGACCAGCAACGCGGCCAGCGCGGCGACGCTCGGACGCGAGGTCGCCCAGGCCAGCGTCACCGCCGCCAGCGCCGCCACGAGCGCCGTTGCCTCTGCGTGGCCGCGCAGCAATAGACCCGCAACAAGGGCAGCTAGCAAGAAGTGGCGCCAGTGTGCCACAACTTTCCTTGCGCTCATGCTTGGCCTCTACATCCGCACCTTGTCCTTGAGCGCCTCGAAGCGCTTGGGGCCGATGCCGCCGATCTGCTTGAGGTCTTCGATCGACCGGAAGCCGCCGTGCTGCTTGCGCCAGTCGAGGATCTTCTGCGCCGTCGCCGGGCCCACGCCGTCGAGCTGGTCGAGCTGCTCGGACGTCGCGGTGTTGAGGCTGATCGGGCCCGACGCCGTCCCTGATCCAAGCGCCTCACCCGTCGCGACGTCCGCTCCCGCGGTGGCACGGCGCGGCACGACCACCTGCTGTCCGTCGGCCACCTTCGCCGCCAGGTTGACCGCCTCGAGGTCGGCGCCGCGTGCCGGCCCGCCCGCGCGCCTCACCGCGGCATCGAGACGCGCCCACGCAGGCAGCTCGTAGACGCCCGGCCGCCGCACCGCGCCCGTCACATAGACATGCGCGCCCGCGCTGGAGCGGTGCACACGCACGGGTTTCGCCGCGCTCTGCCGCGGCGGTCGCTCGCGTACCTGCGCCAGATAGCGCACGCCGACCAAAGCGATCGCAATCGCCGCCGCCGCGTACACGGCCATCTGGGCCGTCGTGGTTCTGCCCATGCGCGAAACGCTAGCCGTGGGCGTCGCGCCAAAGGCACGCAAAACGTAAAGACTTCAGCGCCGCGGTGTCAGTCTTCGTCGAACGCCGGGACTTCGGATGAGAGGTCGTCCTGGTAGAGCTCTTCCATCGAGACCGGCGGCGAGGCTGCCGTGACGAGAACGAGGTCGGAGTCGCTCTCGTTGACGATCGAGTGATCGGTCGCCGGTGGGATGAAGATCAAGTCTCCGGCGCTGACCTGCTCGACGTCGCCCGCGACGGTCATCCGTCCTTCCCCACTTGCGATGACATACACCTGCTCGGCATCGACATGCGCATGCGACCGTTGTTCAGCCCCCGGTGGAATATCGACCCATGTAACAGTCAGGTTGCGCGAGCCGAGGTCGCCCGCGTCCATGAGGAAGTGGGAGCGAAGCCGGCCGCGCTCCTCGACATGTGCCTCCGAGTGTCGGCGTAGACGCACGGCGGGATCTTAACGCGATCGGCAGGCCGCTACCGAACGACGAAGTTGACGAGCTTTCCGGGCACCACGACCTCCTTGACGACCTGCCTGCCCTCGATGTGGCGCTTCACGTTGGGCCGCTCCCGCGCCATCCGCTTCAGCTCCTCCTCACCGGTCCCGGCCGCCACCTCCACGCTATCGCGAACCTTGCCGTTGACCTGGGCAACGACCTTGATCGTGTCCCGCTCGAGCAGCGCCGGATCCGGCTTCGGCCAGGCGACCTCCCAGACGCGCTCGCCAGCGAGCGCCTCGTACACCTCCGCACCGACATGCGGAGCGAAGGGGAACAATAACGACGCCACCGTCGCGGTCGCGAACGCCAGTGTGCGCCGGCCGTCATCGCTCTCGAAGAGGGAGTCCTTCACGCGGTAGGCGTCGTTGATCACCTCCATCAGCGCCGACAGCGCCGTGTTGAACTGGAAACGCTCGATGTCGTCGGTCACCCTCGCTATCGCCCAGTGCGTCTTGCCGGCGAGCGCTCTGGCCTCGCCGTCGATCCGGTCCGGAAGCGTCGCCTGCGCACCACCGGCGCGCTCGACCACCTCCTTTTGAAGGCGCCACACACGCGCCAGGAACCGGTGCACCCCGGCAACGCCTTCATCGCTCCAGTCGACGTCTTGGTCGGGCGGTCCCAGGAAGAGGATGTAGCAGCGCGCGGTGTCCGCCCCGTGTTGCTCCACATATGTAGAGGGGCTGATCACGTTGCCCTTCGACTTCGACATCTTGGCGCCGTCGCGCGTGATCATGCCCTGTGTGAACAGGCTCGCGAACGGCTCCTCGAAACCCAGCAGGTCCATGTCGTACAGGACCTTGGTGAAGAAGCGCGCGTACATCAGGTGCAGAATCGCATGCTCCACCCCGCCGATGTACTGATCGACGGGCATCCACGCATCGACGGTGGCGCGGTCCCACGCGGCCTGCTCGTTGCGCGAGTCGCAGTAGCGCAGGAAGTACCAGGACGAATCCACGAACGTGTCCATCGTGTCCGTCTCGCGCTTCGCCGCGCCATCGCACTTCGGGCACCTGGCATTTACGAACTCCTCGCTGGCGGCCAGCGGAGACTTTCCCTTCGGCGTGTAGTCGTCGATGTCGGGCAGCACGACCGGGAGCCGATCGGCGGGCACGGGCACCATCCCGCATCGCTCGCAGTACACAATCGGGATCGGCGCCCCCCAGTAGCGCTGACGCGAGACCAGCCAATCGCGCAGGCGGTAGTTGACCGCCGGCTTTCCCCTGCCCTCACGCTCGAGCCAGGCCGTGATCTTCGCGATCGCATCCGGGGCCGGCATGCTCGTGAACTCGCCCGAGTTGATCAGGCGCTCGTTCTCTCCATGCTCGACGTAGGCCGCGCTTTCTTGAACATCTTCGCCGTCGGGCTGGATCACCTGACGGACCTCCAAGCCAAACGCGGTCGCGAACTCGTAGTCGCGCTGGTCGTGCGCAGGCACAGCCATGATTGCGCCGGTGCCGTAGTCCATCAACACATAGTCGGATACGTAGATCGGAATCTCTTCACCGTTGACGGGGTTGGTCACGCGGCGCCCGGTGAATACGCCGGTCTTCTCCTTTTCCGTGTCGGCGCGCTGCTCGGTCGATTCCATCAAGGCATGCTCTACATATGACGTCACGTCGGCCTCGTGCTCCGTGCCGGCAGCCAGCCGCTCGACATCGGGGTGCTCGGGCGCCATCACGAAAAAAGTGGCGCCGAACAGCGTGTCGGGGCGCGTCGTGAACACCTCGAAATCGATCCCGAGGTCCTCGCAGCGAAACACCACCTCGGCACCCTCCGAACGTCCGATCCAGTTGCGCTGCATCGTGAGCACGCGCTCGGGCCATGACTCGAGCTTCTCGAAATCACGCAACAGACGGTCGGCGTAGTCGGTGATCTTGAAGAACCACTGCTCGAGGTTCTTGATCACGACCTGCGTGCCGCACCGCTCGCAGGCGCCGTCGATGACCTGTTCGTTGGCGAGCACCGTCTGATCGTTCGGACACCACTTGACCGGCGCCAGCTTGCGATAGGCCAGCCCGCGCTCGTAGAGCTTCAGGAAGATCCATTGTGTCCAGCGGTAGTACGACGGCTCGTGCGTGCCGAACTCGCGCGTCCAGTCGATCGAGATTCCCCAGGAGCGGAACTGACGGCGGAATTCCTCGATCGACTCCTGCGTGGAAGCCTGTGGCTTGGTGCCGGTCTTGATCGCGTGGTTCTCCGCCGGCAGACCGAACGCGTCATAGCCCATCGGGTGCAGCACCTGCATTCCGTTGCGCCGGCGGTAGTGCGAGAGCACGTCGCCCATCGTGTAGTTCTTGAGGTGGCCCATGTGCGGCTCGCCCGACGGGTAGGGCAACATCTCCAGCACGTACCCGCGTGGTGCCTCGTCGCTCCAGCCGGGCTGGCCCGGATTCGGTACCTGCCAGGACCCCTCGGACTCCCAGATCTGCTGCCAGCGACGTTCGATCGCATGTGCGTCGTAGCGGGAGCCGGCTGCGTCGTCGCCGTTGTCTCGGTGCGCGGTCACCACCGGATTAATAACAGGCCCCTGGCACAACCCCGTCCAGCACCGTCCTTCCAACATGCGCTTACAAACAACTGTCACGCGCACTCTCGACGGCGAAGTGGTCGTTTCTACTTGTAGATGAGCGTTTCGGTGTATCGCGGCAAGTTCGGCGCCGAGCAGGCGGAGCGGCTGCTGTGGCGCGCCGGCTTCGGCCCGCGCCCTGGCGAGGCCGCCGCGCTGGCGGCGCAGGGATTGATCGGTGCGACCGGCTCTCTCGTGCGGCCGCCCAAGGAGAAGCTCACCGGTCCGGCTCCCGTGGACGGAGATGGGCAACCGATCGCTCCCTACGACGCATGGGGCCACGACGGCCTGTGGTGGCTCGATCGCATGGTGCGAAGCAACCGGCCGCTGGTCGAGCGGATGACGCTGCTCTGGCACGATTGGTTTGCGACCTCCAACGGCGAGGTCGGCTCGCAGCGTCTGATGCTGCGCCAGAACCGCCTCTTTCGACGGCTTGCGCTGGGGTCGTTCAGGAACCTGCTGCTCGAGGTCACGCGCGATCCCGCGATGCTGATCTTCCTCTCCGGGATCGAGAACACCAAGTTCGCGCCGAACGAGAACTACGGTCGCGAGCTGATGGAGCTGTTCACGCTGGGCGCGGGGCGCGGTTACACCGAGCGCGACGTGCGCGAGCAGGCGCGCGCGCTGACCGGCTTCCGGGCCGACTACCGCGAGCCGCTCGGATTGGTGCGCTTTCGCTTCGACCGCCGGCTCCACGACGGCGGCACGAAGAAGATCCTGGGCAAGCGCGGCAGCTTCACGTGGCGCGACTCCTGCCAGCTCTGCCTGGAGCACCGCAACCATCCCGAGTTCTTCATCACGAAGCTGTGGTCCTACTTCATTCCGGTCGCGCCGCCGCGCGCGACCAAGGCCGAACTCGAGCGCCTCTACGTTGCACGCAACTACCAGGTGCGACCGGTCTTGCTGGCGATCCTCCGGCATCCGCTCCTGTACGAGGGGCCGCGCATGGTCAAGCCGCCAGCGGTGTATCTGGCGGGGATGTTGCGTGCTCTCGGCAAGGGCATCGACAGAGAGAGCTGGTCCTGGGTGAGCGGCCTGATGGGACAGCAGCTCTTCTATCCGCCGAACGTCGCCGGTTGGGACGACAAGCGCTGGCTCGACACCTCCACGTGGCGCGGTCGCTGGATCGCGGTGACGCAGGCGACCGAAAGGCAGCGAATCGAGACCAACGCCCCCTACGACACCGCGGAGGATCCCGTCGCCGCGGTTGACAAGGCGATTGCTTTCTGGGGCGCTCCGACGATCAGCCCGCAGACCCGCGACGCTCTGATCGCCTTCTCCCAGCGGGTTGCAAACGGCGCCACGACCAAATCGAAAAAGCGCAGCTATCCGATCTTGCGGCAGAACGCTCTGCGAACGCTTGTCGCTACGTGTCCCGACCTCCAGACCTGTTGAAAGGCCGGCTGATCGCATGAGCTGCCACTGCAACGACTTCTCTCGCACCGAAGCGCTTCGGCGCGCGGCAGCCCAGGCGCGCGGATCGCTTCGCGGATGGGAGCCGGGCATGCCCGCCCCGGCGGGCACGGGCCTCGACCGTCGCCAGTTCCTGTTCCGCGGCGCCGGGCTGGTGCTGAGCGTCTATGGGGCCGGCAAGCTTGGTCTGGCTGCGTTCGAGGAAGGCGTCGCCCGGGCCGCCGGGCCGAACGATCCCGTGCTGGTGTCGATCTTCCTCGCCGGCGGCATCGACTCGATCACGGTGCTGGCGCCCGTCGGCGACCCCCGCTACCGCAGCCTGCGACCGCGGCTGGCCGTTCCCGACTCGGCCGGGCCCGCCTTTGCCGAGGACTCGCGGCTGCATTGGCACCCCGACGCGGCGGCGCTGGCGCAACTCCACGACGAGGGCAAGCTGACCGTCATGCCCGCAATCGGCTACGACCATCCCGACCAGTCGCACTTCAACTCACGCCACTTCTACGAGGTCGGTGGGCTCCAGCGCAAACTCGTCACCGGTTGGATGGGCCGCTATCTCGACCGCGTCGGCAGCATGGACAACCCGCTTCAGGGACTTTCGATGGATGGCGACCTCGCTCCTGCGCTCGCAACCGCGCGTGTCCCGGTCGCAGCGCTGACCGGACCCGAGTACAACTTCTGGTCGCCCGGCGTGTGGGGCGAGGTCGGCGACTGGATGTTGGAGGCGTTCCCGTCGTTGGGCTCGCCGCACGCGAGCAGCTCCGACCCGGCCCTGCGCGCGGCCGCTTCCACGGCTGTGCAGGCCGGCAGGCTGCGTCAGCAGTTGCTGCCCTTCGACTCGGATGGAGATCAGCCGGCCTTCACGAGTCCCGTCACCTATCCCGAGAGCGAGGGCGAGGACTTCCCGCAGCGACTTGCCGCTCTGGCGGCGATGATCGCGTCTGGGCTGTCGATCCGCTGCGTCGCAATGACCGCGCCGGGCGACTACGACACGCACGACTCGCAGCCCGACGGCTTCGGGAACAATCTCAAGCTGGCGGCCGAGAGCCTGCTCGCCTTCCAGCGTGACCTGGAGGCACGCGGGCTGGCCGATCGCGTGCTCGTGCAGGTCTGGTCGGAGTTCGGCCGGCGTGCGGAGGAGAACGGATCGCAGGGCACCGACCACGGCGCGGCCGGCCTGGGAATGCTGATCGGAACGCGCGCGAGCGGGCGAATGGTGGGTGAGTTTCCCGGGCTGGCGCGACTCGACCCCGACGGCAACCTGCGCATGACGTCCGACTTCCGCGCCGTTTACTGCTCGCTGTCGGAGCAGTGGCTCAACACCGACGCCGCGGCTGTGATCCCGGATGCGAGTCGCTTCGGCCGGCCAGCGCTGGTGCGGTGATGCGGGTGCGTGTTGGAGTCGCGGCGGCGCTGGCTCTGCTGATTAGCGCCGCCGCGCTCGCGGGACCCGGCTCCGGCGTCGCTAGCGACCGAAACACCGCTTCGGCAAATGCCGAACCGTCAGCCTTCTCACGCCTGATGGTCAGCGGGCACGAGTACAGCTTGGCGCTATCGCGGTCGAGCGTTCGCCGTGGCACCGCGCTGATCCAGTTCGTCAATCGCGGCGAGGACTCGCACGACCTAGCGCTGCGCAAGCGGGGCGGGCGCTCGACCGTGCGCTTCTCCGAGATTCGCCCGGGTCGCGTTACCCAGCGCCGGACCAGCCTGTCTTCGGGGACCTACCGCCTGTGGTGCACGCTCTCGGGTCACGCGCGCCTGGGCATGCGCGCGACGCTGCGCGTACGCCGCTGATCGGCACGTCGAACGATCGTCCACAGCTCTCCAACTCTGCAACCGTTGCCAGCGGCGCGCGTTCCTACCTTCGTGATGAACACCACCGGCGACAGCGATTCCACAGCGGCTCAAGACCGACGTACCGGCCCGGAGGCCTCTGCCGGTCGTGAGCCCGTCGCTGAATGTCCGCTGGTAACCGAGGAAAACAACGCCGGCGCAACACCGGCCACATAGGCACCGCTCGCGCGGATTCCGCGCTTCCCATGGCAAAGGGCCCGTCTCGTAAGAGGCGGGCTCTTTCGGTTTCGACTATCGCTCTTCGTCCAAAGCGGCAGCGAATGCGGTTCGGGGCTCAGACGCTTGGTCTTAGGGCGGAGGCAATGAACATCGTGCGAGCGAGTGCGAGGCCGTAGCTATAGATTGGCGCTATGCCGAACATCTACAAGCCCGTCTTCGAGCAGGACAAGCGACCCAAAGGCTTTCGCGGCAGACGTGCCCGGATTGGCTACGAACTAGGTAGCGAGCTAATCGGTTGCAGCCTTTGGGAGCTGCCCCCTGGCGAGGCTGCCTATCCGTACCACTTTCACTTCTCCGACGAAGAGATCGTGATCGTGGTTCGCGGACGTCCAACACTGCGCACGCCAGACGGAACGCGCGAACTCGAGGAGGGCGAGGCAGTGCGGTTTCCTCTCGGCGAGGAAGGCGCCCACCAGATCCTCAATCGCAGCCAGGAGACGGTGACGTTTCTCGCCGTCAGTAGCCACGGGCGGCCGGACGTGGTGGTTTACCCCGACTCGAACAAGCTGGGTGTCGGAGAGCGACTCCCGCGCGGCGGAGGTCTGCGCGCCCTCTTTCATCGCGAGGACGCGGTGGACTACTGGGACCGCGAACAGGCTCCCGACGACTAGTGCCGGGTTTCGTCCATTGCGGCAGTGAGCGCGGCGCGGGTTGAGACGCCTGCAATCGCGCAAACGAGCAGCGTGAGGTGATCCCGACAGCGGCCCTACAGGTCCTGTTGTGGATAATGAATCTGACACACTTCGCACCGCGACTTCGACTCGATGATTTGCCGCTGAGAGAGAGGAGTGGGTACTTGGCGAAGAAGAAAAAGAAGCAGGATAGCCCGGGCGCGAGAAAGGTCAGAGAGATGCTTCTGCGGGGACGTGCGCGCCCCGCTCCTATCAACCGCACGAAGGATGCGTGGTACCTCCAACAGCGCGCCGATCTCAATCGGCGTGAGGCGGAAGCACAGGCCCTAGGCAGAATCCGGGACAGCGGATATTCGGTCGAAGACGCGATGCGCGCAACCGGTGCGTCGCCAGAAGAGATGTGGGAGTCGGCGAAAGACCACACGAAGCAGGACAAACGAGGGGCCACCTAAGGGGGACTGAGTGGCCGGCTCAAGATCTGTGGCAGCTTTGGTCGAGGAGGCCAACAACCCGCAGGACATCGATCGGCATATAGAGGTGCTGCGCCTGCTGGCTGACTCTGACAATCCACAGGCGTTCGCACCTCTCTTCAAGTCATTGCTCTATGCGACGGACATGGAGCGGAAGTTTCCGCGCCCGTCTGACCCTTGGGCTTGGCACCATGACGGCCCCAACTTCGCCGGCAGGATCAGGGAGACCGCTTGGGATGCACTCGTGGGGCACGGTAACGAGAAGATGGCTCTCTTCGCGCTCAAGCAGGTTTCGAGGCTGCCCAATGACGCTGATCGCGAGGAAGCGTTCAAACTGGCGTGCGCGATCGGCGGCCGCGAAGTCTTCGAGGAACTCATCGCCGCGCTCCGAGCGCGCGAATTTGAGGAGTGGCTGCTTAGTGTGATCATGGAAAACTTGGTCTACTACGTCAAGCATCCTCCATCTCGGAAGAGCCGCACGGGTTGGACCCGCGATGACCGGGAATGGCTGCGGCTACAGCTAGAGAACCTCGTTCTACGCGATCGTGACCGCGCCATCCGGACCGCAGCCGTATTTGGCTTGCAGTATCTCCGCGACCCCGCCTCTGTGCCAACTTTCCTCAAAGCCACCAAAGACTCCCAGCCGATGGTTCGCACCACGGCACTAGAAGCCTTAGCGAAGCTACCCGATGTAGTTGTGCGAGGTGCGCAACTCTCAGACACGTAGGATGCGAGGCTTCGCCAGGGTCTTATCCAAACGACCGCCGGACGCTTGATGGTCTAGCTATTCGAGCTGTTTTTCACGGCGACCTAGATCAAGCAGCCCGGTGCCGATTTCGGTCCCGCTTCACGGGCGACCAGGAGTGGGCACTCTGGCTGGTTGCGCTGCTCCTCGCACGCGAGAGCGGGAGTGGCTCGATCACATCGCGTGATTCCAGTAGCGAGCATATGAGGCTGCATGAGCTCGCGGCGTGCACGGGCCGACGCATCGGTGACTCCGGCGTCGGGGCGCACGACACCGCTCTGGGGTCACCGTGATCTACCTGGACTGGGGGCCTCTACGACCCGGGCGGAGGCGGAGGCGGCGGTACGGAGCCCGACACCGACGGCGCGGCTCCGGGCATTCCGGCTGGAGGCATTCCCGCCCCGGACGCGCCCACGGGGGCACCGGTCTCTGAGAGCATGAAGTACATGACCGCACCCGCGATCACGAGAAATGGCCCGAGGAACACCTGCGCCACAAACGAGGCAGTCGCGTTCCCGACTTCATCGCCAATCGCGGAGCCGATCTCGCTGATGATGGTGTTCGCGATCCCGACAAGCACGCCGAAGACGATCAGAACGCCGAACGCCGTCCAGGCACTGCCCTTGATGAGGTTCCAGCTGCGTGCGAGCGCGTCCATGTACTTAACGCGCTCAACGACGACGATCGGGGCGACAACGGCTAAGTAAACGTAGAAGACGATCGCGGGGACGACAAGCATGATCAGTCCACCGAGCAAGAAGGCCGCTGTCAGGATGCTGGTCAAGATCAGTGGGACAAGCACGGGCTTGACGCTCGCGTATAGGTCTTCAAGCGAATGCTCTCTGCCGTCGTCGTGGTGCTGCACGACGCGGATGATCATGCCCTGGTAGATCGACCACGCCGTGATGGTCACGACCAGCAGGACAAATAGCGTCAGGAGCATCGGCCCGAGTCCGCCCGATGCGGCAAAGAGCATCAAGAACATCGCCGCGAAGACCGCGATGAACACAACAACCCCGATTAGGAGCAGGGTTTTCAGCTGTGCCATGTATATCTCAAGCGTTCGGCTGAAGACCGCGAATAACGAGAGATGGTTGTTCATGAAAGTGGCTATCGGCAGCCGCGGATTGGGCCTTGAACCCGGGCGCCGCATGCCGGATGGCTGCGGGCTGCTGCCGACTTAGACCACTATGCTTTTTCGTTGGTTCACTTCGGGAAGTTGTTGCACGCCAGCCGGTTGCGACGTCGCCGCTCATTCCACGCGATGGAGCCGGCTGGACTCGAATTGGCAACTCCTCTTCGGTGGGACCCAGGGTGTGGGCGCCCGACGCCGTCTGCTCCCGCTTCGGGCGCTGACGAACGTGAACTTGCACTATGTGCCCACTGCTACTTTGCCCCGAAAGATAGAGCCGCTCCCCATCACATGTTTGGCCAGACAAGGACTTCCTTCTAGCGCCAGCTCAAGATGGCCTTCGCTAGCGTCGATGCCCAACCAAGCGAAACATGATGGAAGACGAAACGACAACCTTGCGAGTCGCGATCGGCGTGGTGTTGGGTGCGGCGGCGGTTGCCGCAATGTCCCTCTTGGTGGGGCGTCCCCTCGATTGGCCTCTCCCTGTGCGCGGCCACGTGGCCATCCGCCAGTTCGACGACGCCGGCACCTGCAGGCCGACAGCTCCGCGCGCAAAATCGAATGCTCGAGAAGTGGCCGTGACGGGTGTCGGGAAGGTCTACTTCGTGCCCTTCGGCGACTTCACGAGCCCGTCGCTTGAGCGCGTCGCGCGAGAGTACGGCAGGAAGCTCGATACAGATGTGTCGGTGCTCCCGGCGATCTCCCTACCGCGCCGATCGGGCAAGCAGTACTTGGCGGACGACCTCATCGCGTCACTCCAACGCTCCTACCCGCAGCAATCCAGTGATCCCGCATCGGTTCTGATTGCAATCACGAATTGCGATATGAATCGCCAAGACCAAGCCTGGCGATACTCATACGCCAAGCGCGCGGGGCGACTGGCCGTCATATCGAGCGCACGCATGGATGTGTCGAACTTCGGTGCTGACTCCGACCAGGACCTTCTCGATGCGCGCGTCCGCAAGATCCTTCTTCGGCAACTCGGCATTCTCTACTTCGGGATTCCACAAAGGGACGATCCGCGTAGTGTCTTCCACGGAGTGCTCAACGGGCCCGGCGACCTGGACAGGATGAGCCTGGACGACCTCGACACGCTCTCACGACAAGCACGCCAGGGCGAGGTGAGGCCGATAGACCAGCAGTGACGCCACTACTCTGCCACGCGCCCTCCGAGTTGCCCGATCGCCTTGGCATCGACGCGGAATGGGTACAGGTATTGGAACACCCCAATCATGTGGTTTCCGACCCTCAGAGTCGCCGGCGAAAAGTAGATGAGGTACAGAACCACGAAGATCAGCACTGCAACCATCGAAGCACTGTCCAGGACGCCCGCGAGAGCGAACGCCGCAACGATCACGGCGACGGCGACGGTGGTGAACAGGATTGATCTCTTGAACTCGACAGGCACAGACCCGACGGGGTACTTTGCATCGAGCTCCGTCAGTCTCGGACTTGGGGGGATCGACCACCCTCCGACACCGCAAAAGACGTAGATGTTCTGATCGGTCGCCACGAAGACGAACACACGGCTCACCAGTCCAAGGGTCATAAAGGCAAGCCACACATCCAGACGCCGGGCGAACCCAAACGTGGCGAATCTGACCACCTCGCCGGGTTGTAGGTAGGGCTTCGCTTTTTTGGCAACTTCTGGGTAGTCCATGAGATTCAGAGAATAGGCGTCGGCGCGGCCCCATCCAACACAGTGCGATGCCTGGACGCGAGCCCACCGTGCATGCTCGTTTGCCCCTACTGGTGGACCACGCGCCGCGGAAGTGCGTCTCGCTTCCGCTTTCCGTGGGGAGGGGCGCCCTTGCGCTGTCCATGGCGGAGACCTGCGGCTCACGCTTCCGCCTTGCGCGA
>JBBDJG010000006.1:0-6684 GCA_040880005.1 Solirubrobacterales bacterium | reverse complement strand
CATGCCGCATACTTGATGGCCGAACCGAGGTGCCCCAGTTCATGCCATCTATTCCCGGCTTCTAAGAGAGGCGTCCGGGCAGCAACGCAGAATCAACCCTCATGATCGCGCAGGTCAAAGGCAAGCTGGTCTTGCGGGCGGCCGACCACGTCGTCGTGGACTGCAGCGGCGTCGGCTACCAGTTGTTCGTCTCCTCGAAGACGCTCCAACAGGCGCCGGCAACCGGGCATGAGATGACGCTGCTCTCGCAGCTGATCGTGCGCGACGACGGGATGAGCCTGTACGGATTCAGCTCGCAGGCCGAGCGCGACCTGTTCGGGAAGCTCAACTCAGTCTCGGGAATCGGGCCCAGGATGGCGCTGGTGGCGCTGTCGGGATCGTCGGTCGCTGAACTGCGGCGGGCGATCGCGGCGGGGGACGCGAAGCGCTTTCAGGCCGTGCCCGGTATCGGCCGCAAGACCGCGGAGCGGATCATCGTCGAGCTGCGCGAAAAGGTCTCGGACGAGCTGTCCGGAGAGATCGCCGAAACGGGCGTTGCTGACGGCACCGATGCTCGCCTGCTCGCTCGCGAGGGTCTCGTCACGCTTGGTTACGAACTGGCGGAGGCCGAGAGGATGCTCGACGCGATCGGAGCCGGCATCGAGATCGGCGAGCCCGAAGAGATGATCGCTGCCGCACTGCGCGGCGCGGCCAGGGCGGCCTGAAATGACGAAGGCGCCGATCGGGACAGAGCCGGTCGAAACGAATGTGGAAACCAGGATTCAAACGCCGCGCGAGCAGACCGGCGAGGAGGAATTCGACCGCTCGCTGCGCCCGCCGAGCATCGGCGACTTCGTTGGCCAGGAGCAGGTGACAGAACAACTTGGCGTGTTCATCGAAGCTGCGCGTCGGCGCGGCGATCCGCTCGATCACGTGCTGCTAGCCGGGCCGCCCGGCCTCGGTAAGACCTCGCTCGCTCACATCATCGCCCACGAGATGGGCGTGCCGCTCGTGCAGACGGCCGGCCCGGCGCTCGAGCGCAAGGGCGACATCGCCGCCTTCCTGACCGCGCTCGAGCCGGGCTCGGTCTTCTTTGTGGACGAGATCCATCGTCTCGCACGGGCTGTGGAGGAGACGTTGTATCCGGCGATGGAGGATCGTAGGCTTCCAATCGTGCTTGGGCAGGGCGTCGGCGCGCGCACCGTGACGCTCGACCTGCCTGCGTTCACGCTCGTGGGAGCGACCACCCGAACGGGCCTGCTGACGACTCCGCTGCGCGAGCGTTTCGGCGTTTGCCATCGACTCGAGCACTACCCCCAGGAGGACTTGGCCCAAATAGTCGGGCGCTCGGCTTCGATACTGGACATCGAGATCGGTCCGGCCGGCGCGCTGGCGATCGCGTCGCGCGCACGGGGCACGCCGCGCGTTGCCAACCGCCTGCTGCGCCGTGTTCGCGACTTCGCAGAGGTGCGCCGCGACGGCGTCGTCAGCGAGGAGGTGGCGCACACGGCGCTCGAGATGCTGGAGGTCGACGCTGCTGGGCTGGAACGGCTCGATCGTGAGATTCTGCGCACGATCGTGGAGAAGTTCGAGGGTGGGCCGGTCGGGCTGTCGACGCTTGCGGTCGCAATAGGCGAGGAGCGGGACACGCTCGAGGATGTGTACGAGCCCTTTCTGCTCAAGTCGGGGCTGATCAAGCGTTCCCCGCGCGGTCGCGTGGCCACGCTGCGCGCTTACGAGCACCTGGGCATCGAACCGCCGACCACACGTCGCGCGGACGGTAGCCTTTTCTAGACAGGCGGCGGCTTCGCCGTACCCGTAGACACCAAAACGGCCACCGTCAGGTGGGCGATCAAGACTCTTCGAAGATTCCGGAATGCCATTCTTTATCTGCCCAAACTGTGGAAACCGGCTGACATCGTCCGAGCGTACGGCGGGCTTCCGGACGGGCCCGAAGGGCTGCCAGAAATGCGGTTTCGGGTTCCTGTTCGAATTGCTCGACGACTACTACCCGGACCCAAACGCGGCCTTCTTCGTGTGCGATTCGGAGGCTCGCGTGATCGGTTGCGGCAAGGGCAGCTTCGAGCTGACCGGGCTCAAGGACGAGGTGGCCGTCGGGCGCCCCGTCCGCGACGTTCTCGGGCTGCACTTCGAGGAAGGCGACGATCCGATCGCGACCTCGATCGAATGGGGAGTGCGCGTGCTGGGCAAGAAGGCGCGCGTCGAGGCCGAGGGCGATCTGCCGGCGCAGGCCAGCGCCGATCTGTTCCCCGCGTACGACGAGGACGGCGGTTTCTTGCTCGTTCTCACGCCCGAGCGGTAGCGAGGAGGGGACGGAATGAGGTGGCAGCGCTGGGCGGCGGTCGGGTGCGTGCTGGTTGTGGTCGGCGTCCTCGCCGGTGTGCTGCTCAGCCGCGACGGCTCCGACGATACGTCCAAGACGACGATCACGACGCGCGAGGCGACCGATCCGAACAGCGGCCACGCCGTGCGGCTCACATATCTGCCCGATTCCCCCTACGGAAAAAAGGTGAGCGAGGCGCAGCTCGGACAGAGCGTCGCGACTCTCGAACGGCGCGCCAAGTTGCTTGACCTGGACGAGACACGCGTCAGGAAACACGACGGCAAGGTCGTGGTCACGTACGCGCCGCAGGATTTTGCCGATCCGGCCAACTCTCAGCTTCCGGTCCAGGGCAGGCTCTACTTCTACGACTACGAGGGCAACGTGGTCGGGAACCCCGACGAGCCGATCAAGAGCATCTACGACGTGGTGAAGCAGGCTTCGGAGCGCAAGCCGGTTGACAGCCCCGACGACACGACCGGCGAACAGTTCTACCTGTTCGGTGCGCTGCGCAACTACCAGGGCGGCCCGGCCGGCAGCCGCCGTGCGCTGCTCGAGCGACACCTCGGCAAGCTGCCACGGCGCGCGCAGGTACTCGAGGTGCCGCCGGGCACGATCGTCGTGCTCGCGCATCCATTGACGAACTCACTCGACCCGACCGTATTCGACGGCAACTTCATCATGCGCGATCGGCCACAGCTCGACAACTCCGGCATCCGCAACGCGCGCTTCGTTGAGTCCGATGACGAGCCGGGCGTGCAGTTCGACTTCACCGAGTCGGGCCGGGCGAGCTTCCAGAGGCTGACCCGGCAGGTCGCGCGGGAGGGCAGTCCGGATGAGCCGCACCACGTGGCGGCCGTGCTCGACGGGGCGATTCTGTCGAAGCTGCCGGTTGCGCCCGACACCTACCCGAACGGACTCGACGGTCGTAATGGCGCCGTGTTGAGCGGCGCCATCGACGCCGAACAGGCTCGAGACCTCGCGGCGGTGCTCGACTCCGGTCCGCTGCCATTCAGATTGATCCCGTTGCTACAGGAGCAGGTCCCAAGCGGGTGAACGCTGAAATGGTGGAGAATCAGGCTCGGATAGGCTGCCGGCCGCTCCGGTGTGACGCCATGCCGGCCGAAACCAACTCAACCATCTAGATGACCTCGCGCAGAAGAAACCTGTTCGTGATCCTGCTGATGGCGGGCTTGCTGCTCGTCTCCGGGATCATCATCGCGGCCAAGCCAGTCCGCCTGGGGCTCGATCTGAAAGGCGGCATCGAGCTGGTCTATCAGGCTCAGCCGACGGCCGATTCGCAGGTCACGCCCGAGGCCGTCGATCGCTCGGTTGACGTCATCCGCGACCGCGTGGACCAGCTAGGCGTTGCCGAGCCGGAGATCCAGCGCATCGGCAACGATCAGATCTCGGTCGGACTGCCGGGAGTGAAGGACCTCAACAGGGCCAAGCGGATCATTGGCTCCACTGCCCAGCTCTACATGTACGACTTTGCTGCCAACGTGGCTCCGCCCAGGCTCGAGCCGGGTGCCAACTCCACGACGAAGGAGCAGACCCGCCCGTACTCGGGGGCGACCGGCCTCTACAAGGCCGTGCAGGCCGCGCACAAGCAGAAGCCGGTCGTGGACAAGAACAACACGACACCGTGCCTGACGCCGAAGACGCCGGAGAAATGCAACCAGTTCTACCTGTTCGATCGCGCCAAGAAGCTGCTGTCGGGCCCAGACGTGTCGCGTGAGGATCTGCTGTCGCAGTTCAGCGGGAGGATGCCCAAGGGTGCGGAGATCATCACCGTGCCGATCGGAACGATCGTCGTGCAGTCGGAGACTCCCGCCGACGCGCCCGAGGGGTTCCAGTCGGGCTACTACGTGCTCAAGGACAACCCGGAGATCAAGGGCACACAGGTCACGGACCCGAAGCCGGGCACGGACGCGACGACCAACACGCCGAACGTCTCGTTCTCGTTCAAGAGCGGCGGCGCGGGCACGTTCCACGACGTCACACGCCGGCTTGCGCAGCGCGCTCGGACCGACCTCGTCCCGGGGCAACAGGTGGTACCGCAGACGTTTGCAATCGTGCTCGACCGCAAGATCGAATCGCGCGCGAGCATCGACCCGAATCAGTACCCGGACGGCATCGACGGTCGCACCGGGGCGCAGATAACGGGCCTCAACTTCCAGGAGGCCCAGGACCTCGCAACCGTGCTGAAGACCGGCGCGCTGCCGGTCAACCTCAAGGCGATCAGCCAGGTCCAGGTGTCGGCGTCGTTGGGCAAGCAGGCGCTAGACCAGGGCCTGACCGCCGGCATCGTCGGACTGATCTTCGTAGTGCTGTTCCTGCTGGCGTTCTACCGCCTGCTCGGGGCGATCGCGGTGCTTGCGCTGGTCGTGTACGGGGTGCTGTTCCTAGCGCTGATCAAGCTGATCCCGATCACGCTGACGCTGCCCGGCATCGCTGGCCTGATCCTCACGGTCGGGGTCGCAGCCGACGCCAACATCGTGATCTTCGAACGCGTCAAGGAAGAGTTGCGAGCCGGTCGCTCGACGTTGGCCGCGCTCGCGACCGGCTACTCGCGCGGTATACGCACGATCATCGACGCGAACGTCGTTACCTTGATCACCGCGTTCATCCTGTTCGTGCTTGCGACCGCGGGCGTCAAGGGCTTTGCCTTCACGCTGATGGTCGGAACGATCGTTTCGTTCCTGACGGCCGTGCTGTTCACGCAGGCCGTACTCGGCACGATGGGTCGCTCCCGCTGGCTGCGCAGCCCTGCGATGCTCGGGGCGGGCGAACGCCATCTGACCTGGCGATTCGACTTCATGGGCCGCAGCCGCTTCTTCTTTGCGATGTCGGGCATGATCTTGATGATCGGCTCGATCGCGCTCGCGACCGAGGGGCTCAACTTCGGCATCGACTTCGAGAGCGGCACGCGTGTGACCGCCTCGCTTGACAAACCGGCGAGCATCGAGCAGGTGCGCGACGAGATCGAGCCGCTGGGCCTCGATGACGCGAAGATCCAGCAGGCGGAGAATCGCCAGCTCGGCCCGAACGTGGTCCAGATATCCACGGAGGAACTGGGGCCGGAGGGCGTCAAGGAGCTTCAGGACTCGCTCGATCGCGGCTTCGGCGTCAAGATCGAGGGCTTCTCGAGCGAGAGCGTGGGCCCGACATTTGGTCGCACGGTCGCGCGCAGCGCGATCTACGCGATCATGTTTTCGCTGCTGTTGATCATGGGTTACGTCGCGCTGCGATTCTCCGGCAAGTTCGCGGTCCCCGTGGTGATCGCCCTTTTGCACGACCTTCTGATCACGACCGGCGTCTATGCGCTCGTCGATCGACCCGTGTCAACGGCGACCGTGGCGGCGCTGCTGACCATCCTCGGGTATTCACTGTACGACACCGTGATCGTGTTCGACCGTGTGCGCGAGAACGAGCCACGAATGCCGCGCGCTGCGTTCTCGCAGATTGTCAACCGTTCGATGAGCGAGGTGTTGACCCGAACGTTGGTGACGGGGCTTTCGACGATCTTCCCGGTCATCGGGCTGCTCATATTCGGCGGCGAGACGCTCCAGGACTTCGCGTTCGCGCTGCTCGTCGGGATTTTGTCGGGCGCCTACTCCTCGATCTTCATCGCCAGCCCGGTCCTGACCGAGTCGAAGGAGCGCGAGCCTGCGAACGTGCAACGTCGCAGGCGGATCATCGACGAATTCGGCTACGTGCCGGCATATGCGACGGTCACGACGGGCGGCGTGCCGCACGCCCCGGCGATAAGCGCTCCCGCGACGGCGCCGGAGCCGGGCGGCGTTGCGACGGCGATCGAGCCGGAGGTCGTGGTGGAAGAGGCCGAAGAGGTGGAAGAGGCTGAGGAAATGAAGGAAATCGAGGAAATCGCCGGCGTGACTGAGCCGACACCAGCGCCGGCTGCGCGCTCGCAGTCCAAGGAAGCGCAACGTAAGCGACGCAGCAAGCGGCAGCAACGGCGTCGAAAGCACGGGAGGAGCCGCTGATGGCCGTCTTGGTTTGGGCGATGACGGGCATCGCGCTGTGGCACTTCGCGGTGTTCATGCCGGACCGTTTCTGGGGCGGCATCATCGGAGCGTTCGGGGCGGCGACGCTCGGCGCGCTGGTGCTCGGCGGCGCAGTTCACGTGGCGGTCGGCGGCAGCCTCGGCGACACGGGCATCGAGACGATTCTCGTGGCCGCGCTCGGCGCCGGAGCCGCGCTGGGCGGAAGCTGGGCGTTCGGTGCGCGCCGCGGCGAGCAGCCGCTCCAGCATTGATCTGGTGGCCTATCCCATAACGTTTGACCAGAAATGACGGTTTCGGATCACCACTGGGCTTCGTCCTCGGTCGCCCGAATAGCGC
>JBBDJG010000005.1:0-45122 GCA_040880005.1 Solirubrobacterales bacterium | reverse complement strand
GCGCTGGCAGGCGGCGCGGCTACGGTGCGGGGCAGGCCGCGGAGAGCAACTGATGCCTCACCGTCCCAGCAGCGCGTCGATCTCTTCGCCGATGTCGCGCGCGATCAGGCCCGGGTCGGGGACCAGCCGGCGGTCGCTGTGGACTCCGAAGAAGCCATCCTCTGCGACCGTCGTGAAGCCGATCGAGAGCGCGTGGCGATCTGCGAGCGGCACGACCGGGTAGGCCTCCTCCATCGGGCAGCCGAGCATGTACATCGGCTGGCGCGGGCCAGGCACGTTCGACACGACCAGGTTGAAGGTCGCCGGGCTGGCGACACGGTGGTCGAACGCGTGCTGGACCGGGTGCGGGAGGTAGCGCATCGAGTCCAACAGCGTGCGTGCACCGAGCGGCTCACCCGCGAGCTTGCGCTGCGACATCGCGAGCTGGACGCCCCGGAGCCGCCTGGCCGGGTCGGGCTCATCGCAGGGAAGGTCGATGAACACCAACGAGACCGCGTTGCCCAGCTCGGATGCGTCTCCGTCGCGCACGTTGACCGGCACCATCGTCTTGAGCTTGCGCGGCCGCTCGCCGGCGCGCTCGCTGAAGCGACGCAGGGCGCCGGACGACACCGCCAGCACCACGTCGTTGATCGTCGCGTCGTGGCGGCGCTTGATCTCTCGCAGGTCGTCGAGCGGCCGACGCAACCGGCCCAGGCGACGCTGCGACGAGATCGACTCGTTGAGCATGCTGTCCGCAGCCGGGGCAGCCGAGTGCACAAATGACAGTGTGGCCTTGCGCGCGCGGTCGGCGAACGAGAACAGCAGACGCGGCGAGGTGGCGATCTGGGCTGGCACGCGCATCAAGCTCAGTTCCTCTGCCATTCGATCGCGCACCCCCTCGGCGAGCAGCGCCAAATCGCTGGGCGGCGGCGATGGAAGCCAGGGCTCACGCTCACCGTCGTCGGCGGGCGGCTCAGGTGCGAAGTCCAGCAGCAGCATGGCCAACTCGACCGCAGCTATTCCATCGACCATGCAGTGGTGGACCTTTCCGGCGAGCGCGATTCGGCCGTCCTCGAGGCGGTCGCTGATCCACATCTCCCACAGCGGGTAGTTGCGGTCGAGCTGCCTCGAGTACGTATGCTCGACGAGTGCGTCGAGTCGCCGCGTCCTCGATTGCAGAACGTGATTGCGAATGTCGAAGTCGGGGTCGTCGATCCAGACCGGGTCGTTCACGCCGAGCGGGACATTCGCAAGCTTCTGACGGTAGCGAGGCGCGCGCCAGAGACGCGACTCGACATGGTTGCGGATGCGCGCGAACGTCGGCCGATCGCGATCGGCTGACGGACGTATCAACACCACCCAGCCGACGTGCATGTGCGCCGTCGGGCTTTCGACCTCGAGGAACGATGCGTCCAGCGGCGTCAGGCGCTCTTTCGAGGAAAGACCGAGCACTTTGCCTCTTCGCCTCCTCCAATTGTTCAACTATCGGCTCGACCGCATCGTCGCCGCAGCGCCGCCGATGATTCATCGGCGGCGGCTACCCGCCACGCTCCGTGCCAACTACTGAAGCACATCGAGTAGTACGCGCCGATGGACGCACGCCGCGGGCCGCATAGGGTGGCGCCGTGTGATCAGACACGAAGCGGTGGGGCCGCCGAAAGGCGAAAAGAGGCGGGTTCCGACCGAGTCGACAGCGGCGACGAGTGACGAGATCATGGCCAGCGTGGACCGGATGTCGGAGCCGCCTCTTCCCACCGTGACCTGACCCCACGATCTGACCGGTTGGCAGCGTGAGCCAATCGCTGGCAAACTCTTGGGTTCCGTGGCTGTCCCGACCGTCCTGATCATGGCCGCCGGACGCGGCACGCGCATGCGCTCGCGGCTGCCCAAGGTGCTGCACCCGCTCTGCGGGCGCCCACTAGTGCTGTGGCCGGTCGAGGCAGCACGCGCGGCGGGCGCCGAGCGGATCGTGGTCGTGCTGGGTCCCGACGCCGAGCAGGTCCGAACCGTTCTTCCTCCGGACATCGAGATCGCGATCCAGGACCCGCCCGCCGGCACCGGCGACGCGGTGCTCGCCGCGCGCGAGCAGCTCGTCGACTCGAAGGACGTAATCGTGCTGTCGGGCGACCACCCACTGCTCGACTCGAGCTTCGTGACCGCGCTCGCCCGCCGCCACGACGAGAGCGGCGCGGCGGCGACCGTTACGACGCGCGAGCTGGCCGACCCCGGCAGCTACGGGCGTGTGGTGCGCGCACCGGACGGCGACATCGAGCGCATCGTCGAGACCAAGCATCCCGAGCAGTGCACGCCCGAGCAGCTCGCCATCGAGGAGATCAATGCCGGCGCCTACGCCTTCGACGTCGGGCCCCTGCTCGAGGCACTCGATCAGGTGGCGCCTGACGGCTCGCAGGGCGAGATCTTCCTGGGTGACGCGCTGCCGTTGATGAGCGCCGGCGGCGGCAAAATCGTTGCCCATCTGACCGACGACGAGGCCGTGGGCCTGGGCATCAACACGCGAGCCGACCTGGCGCGCGCCCAGCGCGTGGCGCAGGCGTTGATCCTCGAGCGGCACATGCTCGCCGGCGTCACAATCGTCAATCCGGCGGCCACCGTGATCGACGTCGACGTGACGGTCGGCCAGGACACCACGATCGAGCCCTTCAGCTATCTGCGTGGCCACACCGAGATCGGCGGCGACTGCACCGTCGGCCCGGTCACGACCCTTATCGACAGCGCTTTGGGCGACGGCGCGAGCGTCGTCTGCTCGTACCTCGACTCGTGCGAAGTGCTGAAGGGCTGCCGGGTGGGGCCGTTCACGCACATTCGCCCGGGTACCGCGCTCGAAGACGGCGCAAAGGCTGGTGCGTTCGTGGAGGTAAAGAACTCGCGCGTCGGCGAGGGGACGAAGATTCCCCACCTCGCCTACGTGGGCGACGCCGACCTGGGCCCAGGCACCAACATCGGCGCGGGCACGATCACCGCCAACTACGATGGTCGAGCCAAGCACCGCACCGTGATCGGGTCAGGCGTGCGGACCGGAGTCCACACATCACTGGTCGCCCCGGTGAGCGTCGGAGACGACGCGTACACTGGCGCTGGGTCGGTGATCACGGAGGACGTGCCCGCCGGCGCGCTCGGGATCGCTCGGCCCCCGCAGACCAACGTCGAGGGGTATGCCGAGCGCAAAGACAAAGACTCAAAGAACACCGACGAGACGACCAAGGAGAAGGCAACGGGTGAGTGACGGCGCTTCCACGGAACTGCTCGAGGCCGAGCCCGAGCTGATCGCCACCGAGACCTCGCTGCACACGAGCGTTCCCGCCTCGTACGACAAACGCCTGATGCTTTTCGCGGGCCGAGGCAGCCAGGAGCTGGGTACCCGCATCGCGGACAAGCTCGGTATCGCGCTCGGACAGGTCGAGCTGAAGACGTTCTCGAACGGCGAGGTGTACTGCCGCTACCTGGAATCGATCCGGGGCGCTGACGTGTTCATCGTGCAGTCCACGCACGACCCGGTCAACCGCAATCTGATGGAGCTGCTGCTGATGATCGACGCGGCCAAGGGCGCCTCCGCGCATCGCATCATCGCGGTCACGCCGTGGTACGGATACTCGCGCCAGGACAAGAAGTCGTCGCCGCGGGAGCCGATCTCAGCGCGCCTGGTTGCACGCATGCTGGAGACCGCCGGTGCCGACCGGATTCTGACGATGCATCTGCACGCCGGCCAGGTCCAGGGCTTCTTCCAGGTCCCGGTCGATCACCTGATCGCGCGGCCGATGCTCACCCACTACTTCATCGACAAGGCGGTGTCGGCAGAGTATGTCGCCGTGTCCGCTGATGCCGGTCGCGCCAAGCTGGCCGAGAAATTCGCCGGCGAGCTCGGAGTCAAGCCGGCTTTCATCACCAAGCACCGGCCGGGGCACAACGTCGCAGAGGCAGGCTACGTGGTCGGTGACGTCGAGGGCAAGGCCGCGATCCTGGTCGACGACATGATCGATACCGCCGGCACGCTGATCGAGGCCGCGCGCGTATGCCGCGAGTCGGGCGCGGCGCACGTGTTCGCCGCGGCCACTCACGGTGTCTTCTCTGGCCCGGCGTACGAGCGGCTGGCCGGCCCCGAGATCGAAGAGATCGTCGTCACCGACACGATTCCGCTTTCACCCGGCGCGCCGGAGAAGATCAAGACGCTGAGCGTCGCCGACATCCTCGCACGCTCGATCCGCTCGATCTTCACCGACGGCTCGGTGTCGGAGCTGTTCGCGGGGGAAAACCAGCTCTTTTAGCGCCGGCGGTCCCAGAACTCGTGCTCGGCCTTGCCCAGCTCGGTGGCGGGCGCATCGCCGAACCACCACTCGCGCGCGATCCGGTGCCAGTTGCGTTTCGCCCGTAGTTGACCCAGCACCGCAAGCACTCCCATCTCCATGCGCCGGCCCATCAACTCGTTGGCCGGAACGTTCTCGCGGCGCATCAGCGAGTAGAACTCTGAGCGCGGGTCCGAGACGGCGGCCATCACTTCCATCACGTATTCGGGAGTGATCTCGAACTCCCGATCCTCCAGGTACCAGCTGCCGATCACGTCGATGTGCTCCATCAGGCGCTCGGCATCGATCCGGCTGGGGTTCTTGACGAAGCCCAGCTCCGCCATCTTCTCGCGCAGCAGCTCGGGATCCCCCCCAAGGCGAGCATTCACCGCCTCCTCTTCGAGCCGCACCTGCTCGCGGTCGAGGCGCTTGGTCATGCCGAAGTCGAGGAAGGCGACGCGCCCGTCGTCCATCAGGACGTAGTTGCCGGGGTGAGCGTCGGCGTTGAAGTGCAAGAGGTTGTAGATCGATCCCCAGTAGAAGCGATAGACGATCTCGCCGAAGCGGCTGCGCTGTTCGCGCTCCATCTGCTTGACCTGCTCGAAGCCGTGGCCGGACACGTACTCGGTCACGAGCACGCGTCCGCGCGAGAGGCGGCTGATCACGTCCGGCACGTATATGAACGGATGGCCGCGGTACGCGCGTGCAAAGGTGCGCTGGTTCTGCGCCTCGTACTCGTAGTCGAGCTCCTCCAGCACGCGCTCCTTCAACTCCTCCGCGACCGCCTTCGTGTCCAGCCCGGGAGCCAGCGCCTTGGCAAAGCGCATGATCATCGTCGCGTTCGAGAGATCGGCGCGAATCGCGGCGTCGATTCCCGGGTACTGGATCTTGATCGCAACGTCGCGGCCGTCGGGAAGCCGGCCACGGTGAACCTGGCCAATCGAGGCGGCCGCGAACGCCTCGGTTTCGATCTCCGAGAACAGGTCCTCGTAGGCTTCGTCGTATTCCTCGACGAGCACCTTGCGAACCTTCTCCCACGGCATCTTGGGTGCGTCGTCACGCAGCGCGGCAAGTTTGTCCTGGAACAGCTCCCGGTATTCGTCGGGCAGGTAGTCGGTATCCACGAACGAGGCGAGCTGCCCCATCTTCATCGCCGCACCCTTGAGCGTGCCGAGCGTGTCCACCAAACGCTCGGCCGTCTCGAGCGCAGCGCGATCCATGCGCTCGCGCTTGCGATCGGAGGAACGCCCGACGTTGGTGGCCTTGGTCGTGGCGAGGCGCGCGCCCTGCGTGCCAGCCAGGATGCCAACCTTGGCCGATCGTCGCGCGCGCCCCTTGGGGATCGCGCGATCCCGGGGTCTGTCCTTGTCGGCCATCGCAGCCACAACGGTAGCGGGGTAACCGTGCTGGGCCGGTGGCTCCGGCACCCTGACGCTACAATCGCTCGCCTGCATGGCCACGGGATCCCGCACAGTGCTGACCGTCGAACCCCGCCCGGAGCGCGGAACGCGCTCCAGTCGCGGGCTGCGCCGCGCCGGCTTCGTTCCCGGCGTGGTGTACGGCGTCGGCGACGAGCCTGCTCCCTTCAAGGTCGAGGCGCGCAAGCTGCGCGCCGTGATGGTCGAGGGGCATGCCCTGTTCGACGTCGAGCTGGACGGCGGGAACAAGCAGCCGGTGATCCTGAAGGAATCTCAACGGGATCCCGTCAAGGGGCATGTCGTGCACATAGACCTGCTGCGCGTGAAGCTCGACGAGAAGATCCAATCGACGGTGCCGCTCGAGCTCGAGGGTGTCGAGGAGGCTCCTGGCGTCAAGGAGGGCGGCGTGCTCGGGCACGTCACGCGCGAGATCGTCGTCGAGGCGCTGCCAACCGACATTCCCGACCGCATCGTCGCCGACGTGTCGATGCTCGACATCGGGGAGAACCTGACGCTCGACGCGATCAGCCCGCCGGCGGGCAGCGAGTTCGTCGGGGAGAATCTCGAGGAGACGGTGGTCGCCACGGTGACCGCGCCGTCGAAGGTCGAAGAGCCCGAGACGGTCGAGGAAGAGGCCGAGCTGGTCGGCGAAGATGGCGAGCCTCTCCCAGAGGGCGAAGCTCCCGCCGAGGGCGAAGCTCCCGCCGAGGGCGAGGGCGGCGAACGGGCCGCCAAGGGCGAGGGCGGCGGCGAGAGCGAGGGGTAGTGCCTCCGTCCGCGAGTACGACCGTGTTCAGCCGAGCGAGAACCAAGTCTGCCGCGGACGCAGGGAGCCCGCATACCAGTTGGGTATGCGGGCGACCGAGGACAACGGCAGGCGAAGGTTCGCAGCCGGCTGAACGGGGGTGTACCCGCGGAGGGGGGCACTAAGCCCTGCCGCGGCTGTTCGGTCGTGGGCGGCGTCCGTCGGCCCCGGCCGACTTCCTGATCGTCGGCCTCGGCAACCCCGGGTCGAAGTACGCCGGCACGCGCCACAACGTCGGCTTCGAGGTGGCCAATACGCTCGCCGCGCGTTGGGAGCTGCCGCGTGCGCGAGAGATGTTTGGCGGCCTCGTCTCGGAGGGACGCGCGGGCGTCGGCGGGCCGCGCGTGGTCGTGTTGTTGCCCCAGACATACATGAACGAGTCCGGCGGGCCCGTCGGCTTGGCCCGGGGCCAGTACAAGGTGGCGCTCGGCAACGTGCTCGTCATCCACGACGAGATCGACCTCCCGTTCGGGGAGATCCAGTTGCGAACCGGCGGCGGGCTCGCCGGTCACAACGGCTTGCGAAGCGTCAAGCAGGGTCTCGGCAATGCCGACTTCAGGCGCCTGCGGGTGGGCGTGGGACGGCCCGACACGACCGATCCCGAGGTCGTCTCACGCCACGTGCTGTCGCGCTTCGACGAGCCCGCCGCCGATGTGCGCGCGCTGGTCGAGCGGGCCGCCGACGCGGGCGACAAGACCGTGCGCGGCCAAGCGCGTGACGGCTGAGCCACCGCGTCAGCAGGGCCTTCTGCGCCGCTACTCGGCGGTGTTGGGAATCCCCCACGTTCGCCCTCCGGTGGTCGCAGCTCTGCTCGCACGGATGCCGGTGGGAATGTTCCCGCTGGCAATCGTGCTGTTCGTGCGCGACGAGGCCGGCAGCTACGAGACGGCCGGCGTCATTGCGGCCGTCGTCGCCCTCACCGCGGCGGCCATGGCTCCCGTGCAGGGACGGCTGATCGACCGCTTCGGGATACCGCAGGTGGTCGTTCCGCTGGCGCTCGCGCAGCCGGCAGCGCTGGTCGCACTGATCGTCGTCACGGCAGAATCCGCCAACGTCACGGCGATGATCGCGAGTGCGCTGCTGGTGGGGGCGCTCGCGCCGCCGATGTTCGCCGCCATACAGTCGCTGCTTGCTTCGCTGGCTCGCCCGCGCGGTCTGCTCGAATCGACCTTCGCGTTCGAGGCGGTCCTCCAAGAGATCGTTTTCTTCGCCGGGCCTCTGGGAGTGGCGGCGCTGGTCGCCATCTGGTCACCGATCGCGGCAGTGGCGGCCTGCGGCGCGCTCACGCTCGGCGGTGGCGTGTCGTTCGCCTTCACGCGCGCGGCACGTCAGTGGCGTCCCGACGAGAGGGCCGAGCACACGGGGCGGTCAGGAGCGCTCGCCTCCGCCGGGATTCGCACCTTCGCGATCGTCGGCGCGATCAGCGGCTTCGTGTTCGGCTCGCTGGAGATCGCTATGCCCGCTTTCGCCGGCGAGCACGGTTCCGCGAGCGCCGGCGGCGTGCTGCTAGGTGGCGTCGCGCTTGGAAGCATGATCGGCGGCCTCTGGTACGCGGGGCGAGCCCGCACATTCGAGCTGCGCCACCAGTACGTTCTGTTCCTCGCTCTGCTGGCGGTCGCGCTTGCGCCTCTGGTTCTCGCCGACTCGATCGCGATGATGCTCACACTGTCGCTGCTGGCGGGATTCTTCATCGCGCCGTCGTTCGCGACCGAGCTGGCGCTGATCGGCGATCTCGCACCCGGCGGCAGGATGACCGAGGCGTTCACCTGGCTTTCGATGAGCGTGGTCGCCGGGATCGCAGCCGGCAACGCGCTCGCCGGCGCGCTGGTCGAAGGGCCCGGCGTGCGCTCCGCGTTCGTGGCGCTCTGGGCCGCTGCTGCATGCGCGACCACGGTCGCGTTCGCCCGGCGCGCGACGCTGGACCCCCGCGCACAGGCCGCGAGCTGACGTTTTCCGCCGTCACGGGCCGGTCGGTCCATCGAAGTATCGAGTAGAGCGACTTGGATCGACCACCTGGGTGGGGCGGGTGGCGAAGCCGTGCTCGTCAGCGCTGAAGCAGGTACCCGGCGGCGGCAAATCCGGCCGCGGTAAGCGTCACCAGCGCGGCGGCAGGCACGGGTAGCGTCCCGCGCACTCCCGCCATCATCCCCGCAGCCGTGTCGGCCACGTCACAGGCAAGACCCGCCTTGAGCCACGTGTCCTTCTGCTTGCGCGGGGCTCGCAGAACTCCCGCACCAAGCACCACGTCGCGGGCTCCGAACAGCCGGCCGATGTAGGAAGCCTGTGGGTTGCGCTCCGGGTCCAGGCCGAAGAGACGGCCGGACAGATTGGGCGCCAGCCAGGCCGACGCGCCGACCGCGATGCGGCCGATCGCGATCGTGTTCACCGCTCGCTCACGCTCGCTCTTCGACATCGGCGAAACCTTATCCTAGTGCGGGCAGCGGGATCAACCGCTTCCCGATATCGACTAAGCGCCGGACCGGCCGTCCGGCCGTTTGTCGTGCCCCGAAACCGATGTCCTTCGAAGCCCTGATCGAACACGCGAACCGCAGCGACGAGTTGTCGGCGCTCGCAAGCGCGGCCGCGGACGAGCCTCAACGAGCGTTCTGCTCGGCTTCCCTGCGCCCGTTCGTGATCGCTTGCCTGCTTGGCTCCGAGCAACTCGGCGGCGGCGACGCGGTCGTGATCGCCCCCGATGATCGCGCCGCGCGAGACCTGACACTCGATCTGCGCGCATATCTTCCGGGGCACGCCGTGCGCTTCTTCGCCTCACGCGGAGTGGGTTACGAGTCGCAGCTCGCGCCGCCGCCCCACCTCGTCGGGCTGCGCATCGCCGCTTTGGAACAACTGGCCGACCACGGCCAGGGCGGTGGTCGGCTCTCTGCTGAGGGTCCGGGTCCCCCAGCGATAGTCGTCGCGAGCGCCGTGGCGTTGATGGAGCGCATGCCCGACCCCGAGCTTCGCCCGCATGGTTTCTCGCTCGCGGCGGGCGAGCAGATCGACCTCGACGCGACGCTCGAGCGATTGGTCGCCTGCGGCTACGAGCGCGTTGACCAGGTCGCCGATCGCGGCGAGTTCTCGGCGCGCGGAGGGATTCTCGACATCTACCCCTCGACCGAGGAAAGGGCCGCGCGAGTCGAGTTGTTCGGTGACGAGATCGACTCCCTGCGCTGGTTTTCGACCTTCACGCAACGCTCACTCGGTGAAGCGTCGCGGGTCGAAATAGCGCCCGCAGCCGAGCTCGACCCCGAGTACCGCGAGCTGGCCGAGATGGCGGCCCGCGAGCCCGCCGACCGCCGCCCCGACATCGCCGAGCTGCTGCCGGTCGATCGCTTTCGCTCGCTGATCGAGCTGATCCCCGAAACCGCCACACTCGTGCTCGCCGCCGAGGAGGAGCTCGGCCCCGCGCTCGCGGACCACTGGCAGGACGTCACAACGAGTCTTCACTCCGACGACGCCGACCAGCTCTACCTCTCCCCGTCCGATGTGGTCAACGCGCTCGACAGCCGGATATCGGTGCGTCTTTCGGCCGTCGCGGGCGACCAACCGCACCAGCTTCGCGCCCAGGCCGCCGACGCGGCGGCGAAATCGATCAAGGACGCCGAGCCGGAGCTGGAGAAGCTCGTGCGATCCGGCTACCTGACGGTTGTGGCCTGGTCGAGCTCCGGCGAGGCGCAGCGCGCCGCGTACAACCTTGCCCGCCTGCGACCGACCGACATCGACACCTGGCAGGGCGAGCCGCAACTCGTATTCGCTCACGCCGCTCTGCGCAGGGGATTCATAGCTCCGCAGCTCGAGCTTGCGGTGATCCCGGACCACCGCCTATTGCGGCGGCGGCGCGCGGATCGGGGGCGAGGCGAGCGAACGCGCGCCCTGCGCGCATTCAGCGACCTGCGTCCCGGCGACATCGTCGTTCATTCCGATCACGGCATAGCGCGCTTCACCGGCTTTGACACCAAGACCGTCGCAGAGGTGACACGCGACTACCTCGAGCTCGAGTACCGCGACGGCGACCGCGTGTTCGTGCCAACCGACCAGCTCGAGAAGCTGAGCCGCTACGTCGGGGCCGACGGAAGCGCACCTACGCTGTCGAAGCTCGGCTCCAAGACCTGGGACAACATGAAGGCGCGTGCACGCCGCGCCGCGGTTGAGCTGGCCGGTGAGCTGCTCAACGTGTATGCGGAGCGCAAACGCCGCAAGGGCCACGGTTTCGGGCCCGACTCCGACTGGCAACTCGACTTCGAGCGCGCATTCCCCTACCGCGAGACCGACGACCAGCTCGACGCGATCGAGCAGACCAAAGCGGACATGGAGTCCGGGCAATCGATGGATCGCTTGATCTGTGGCGACGTTGGCTACGGCAAGACGGAGGTGGCGTTGCGCGCGGCGTTCAAGGCGGCCGGCGACGGCCGGCAGACGATGCTGCTTGCCCCGACCACGATCCTCGCCCAGCAGCACTTCGGCACGTTCAGCGAACGCCTGCACGACTATCCGTTCAACATCGAGCTGCTGTCGCGATTCCGCTCGGCGAAGCGCCAGCGCGAGATCGTGCGTGACTTCGCCCAGGGCAAGGTGGACATCCTGATCGGTACCCATCGCCTGCTGTCGCGCGACATTCAACCGAAGGACCTCGGGCTCGTGATCGTCGACGAGGAGCAGCGCTTCGGCGTCAAGCAGAAGGAGATCCTGCGGCAGCTACGGCTGCGTGTCGATGTGCTCGCACTGTCGGCGACGCCGATACCGCGCACGCTTCAGATGTCGCTCGCCGGGTTGCGCGACATCTCCGTGATCGAGACGCCGCCCGAGGGCCGCCGCCCAATCCACACTTACGTGGGCGAGCACGACGACGACCTCATACGCGGCGCCATCGAGCGCGAGCTGGAGCGCAAGGGACAGACGTTCCTTCTGCATGACCTCGTCGAAACCATCGACGAAGCCGCCGAGCGGGTGAAGGCACTCTGCCCGCGCGCGAACGTCGCGGTCGCGCACGGTCAGATGGACGCGTCCGCACTCGAACAGGCGATGCTCGACTTCCTCCAGGGTCGCACCGACGTGCTCGTATCGACCACGATCATCGAGTCCGGGCTCGACATCCCGCAGGCGAACACCTTGATCGTCATGCGCGCGGACAAGCTCGGGCTTGCCCAGCTCTACCAGATCCGCGGGCGCGTCGGCCGCTCTCGCGAACGCGCCTATGCGTACCTGCTGTATCCCTCGGCGGAGGCGCTGACCCACGAGCAGGCGACCAGGCTGGCGACGCTGTCCGACTACACCGAGCTTGGCTCGGGCTTCAAGATCGCCATGCGCGACCTCGAGCTGCGCGGCGCCGGCAGCCTGCTGGGCACCGAGCAGTCCGGCCACGTGGCCGCGATCGGCTTCGAGCTCTACTGCCAGCTGCTCGACGACGCGGTCCGGCTGGCAGAGCTTGCCGGCGAAGGCGACGACGCCGAGCAGGTGGCGCAATCCGCAGCGTCCGAGGAGCCGGTGCGGCTCGACATTCCCGTTGACGCCTACGTTCCCGAGACCTACATCCCCTACGAGGTCGCCAAGATCGACGCGCACAGACGCGTCGCCGCCGCTCGCACGGCAGCCGAGCTGGAGGGCCTGCGAGCGGAGCTTGCCGACCGCTTCGGACCGCTGCCGCAGCCGGTCGAGAACCTGGTCGCGCTTCAGGGCGTGCGAGTCAACCTGGGGGCGGCCGGAGCACGAACGGCCGAGCTGCGCGGCGAGAAGCTCGCGATCGGGCCGCTCGACCTCGACTCGAAGCAGGTGGCGGAGCTGCGCGGCAGGCTCGAGGGGGCGATCTACGAATCGGCCTCCAGGACCTTGCGAATCCGCGCCGGCGAGGATCCCTCCCAGCGGCTGAGCACCGCTCGCGCCGTCGCGGACGCGCTGGAACAACTGGCTGGTCGCGGCCAGGCCCGCGACCAGCTCTCTGCCGAGGGTCCGGAGTTCGCATGAAGGCATACGGTCTTTCGCCCCTGAGACCAGCCGCCCCTCGCAACGTTATAGTTCCGGGCCGAGCGTCGGTCGCCAGCGCGTGCCGGCCTCACCTCCTTAGATGGACACAGCCAGGGGATAAATGAACCGCAGGACCGCAGCGATCGTAATCGTCGTCACCGCCGCCGTGCTGGTGATCGTCGGCGCGATCGCCAACGCAAGCGGCGGCGTCCCCTCGGACGACGTGGCGACCGTAGACAAGGTAGGCAGCATCCCGATCGAGGGCCCCGATGGCTTCAAACACTGGTACGTGATCGTCAACAAGTCCACGCAGGCACAGGCGGGCGCCAAGTCGAAGCCCAAGGCGCCGCCGAAGCCCAACACACCTCAAGGCCAGCAGCTCACACAGCAGGTGATGCAGTTCCTGATCAGCACCAGCTGGCTCAAGGGCGAGGCAAAGGAACGTGGCATCGACGTAAGCGACGCGGAGGTCGAGCGCCAGTTCGAGCAGACCAAGAAGCAGTCGTTCCCGAAGGAAGCGGCATACAAGAAGTTCCTCAAGCAGTCGGGTCAGAGTCAGCAGGACGTGCTCTCTCGGGTGGAGCTGGAAGTGCTCTCCAACAAGATCCGCGACCGGATAACCAAGAGCGGCGGCAAGGTCAGCGACGAGGAGATCGAGGACTACTACAACGAGAACAAGAGTCAGTTCTCGCAGCCCGAGCAGCGCGACATCCAGCAGATCGTAATCAAGGGGACCGATGACAAGTCCAAGGCCAAGGCCGGGGAGGCGCTCAAAGCGCTCCAAGACGGAGAAAGCTTCGCGTCGGTCGTCAAGCAGTACTCAACCGATGCAGCAAGCAAGGCGAACGGCGGCAAGCTGCAGGGGGTCACCAAGGGCACGCAGGATCCTGCGCTGGACTCGGCCGTCTTCAGCGCGGTCAAGGGCAAGCTGGTCGGTCCCGTCAAGACCGCCCAGGGCTACGTCGTGTTCAAGGTCACCAGAGTCCAGAAGGGCAACCAGCAGTCGCTCGAGCAATCCAAGAGCGGGATCAAGCAGCTGCTCGTCTCGCAGAAGCAGCAGGAGAACCTCAACACCTTCCAGACAACGTTCAAGAACACGTGGCGGGCGCGCACCGAATGCGCGGACGGCTATGCGCAGGCGAACACTCCCTATGCTGTAACCGACTGCGGTAACGTCAACCCCAACGCGGTGCAGCAGCCTACGACCCCGACTCCGCCGACCGCTCCCGGGCAGCAGAAGCCGGTTCCGGGATCCTCGGGCCAGAATCCTCCGGCGCTCGACAATCCCGCCGGGGCGGGAGGCGCCACCTCGAACCTGGTCGGAAGCGGAACCGGCGGGCCGGTACTCCAGCCTGCCAGCCCGGCCGCCGCCACGCCGAGCCCGCTCGGCGGCGCGGCCGGCGCTGCCCCGAACAGCATCCCGCTCGCCCTGGGTGGAGCCCCGAAAAACGGCGCCCAGGCGCCTGCGGGCGGTCTACCCCCGGGCCTTCCCGGGGGAGGCGGAGCGGCCCCGGCGCCGCCGCCCAGCCAGTAGGCCTTGGCCACTCGGGCTACGGGCGCAGGCTGTGACTCGTGACAGCGAACCGCTCGAGTCGGCACTCGCCGAATTCGACACGGTGACGCGTCGGCTGCGCCGCGAGTGTCCCTGGGACCGCGAGCAGGACGAGCGCAGCATTGTCCCGCACACCGTCGAGGAGTCCTACGAGCTGGCCGAGGCCGCGCACGCGGGCGACGATGTGAGGATGCTCGACGAGCTCGGTGACGTCTTGTTCCAGGTGTACTTCCTGGCGCTGCTGCTGGAGGAGCGCGGCCGGGGCAACCTCGAGAGCGTCGCGCGGTCGTGCGTCGCAAAGCTCGTGCGCCGTCATCCCCACGTGTTCGGCGATCGCGGCGATGTGCAGCTCGAAGAGCTGCCCACCGACGCGCGCACTCCGTCGCAGGTGCGCCGTAACTGGGACGAGATCAAGCGCCGCGAGGCGGGCGCGGCCGACGGTGCTTCGAGTGGCGTGACACCTGGCCTGCCCGCGCTGCTTTATGCGCGCAAGCTGCTCAAGCGTGCCGGCGACGAGGTCGACCCAACAGCTGCAGTCGAGAAGGTGCAGACCGCGGTAGACGCCGCGGCTGAGTGCGCCGGGCGCGCAGGGGCTCCAGCGGAGCGTGCGTCCACGCACGGATCCGATCGGACCTACGAGAGCCTCGGGGAGTTGCTGTTCGCGGTCGTGAAGCTCTCGCGGGCGCTCGAGGTCGACCCCGAGATCGCCCTGCGCCTGCATGCGGATAGGTTTCGAGAACTGGCCGGCGCGAAACCGGCAAGCGGATAGAGAGGTTCGGCACCCTGGGCAAGATCGAAGCGGTCAAGGCACGTCAGATTCTCGATTCGCGAGGCAATCCAACCGTGGAGGTCGAGCTGCGGCTCGACTCCGGTGCCATCGGTCGCGCCGCGGTCCCGTCCGGCGCCTCGACCGGTGAGTTCGAGGCTGTCGAGCTGCGCGACGGCGGTACTGGTTGGAACGGCAAGGGCGTCGAGCAGGCCGTGTCCAACGTCAACGGTGAGATCGCGCGCTCGGTGGAGGGTCTTGAAGCATCTGATCAAGAGGGCCTCGATCGAACGCTGGTCGAGCTCGACGGCACGCCCAACAAGGCACGCTTGGGCGCGAACGCGATCCTCGGCGTTTCGCTCGCCACCGCCAAAGCGGCCGCCGCCGAAGCCGGCGTCCCCCTCTACAGGTACCTGGGGGGCGCGCAGGCCAACGTCCTGCCGGTCCCGATGATGAACGTGCTCAACGGTGGCGTGCACGCGGACAACCGTGTGGACTTCCAGGAGTTCATGGTCGTGCCGCTGGGCGCGGGTCGCTTCTCCGAGGCGATGCGGGTGGGCGTCGAGGTTTACCACGCGCTGAAGCGATGGCTTGCGAAGCAGGGACTGGCGACGGCTGTCGGCGATGAGGGCGGCTTTGCTCCCGATCTGTCGTCCAACGAGGATGCGCTGGCGGCGCTCATGCACGGAATCGAGGATGCCGGCTATGCGCCGGGAAGCGATGTCGCGATCGCGCTCGACCCCGCGGCGAGCGAGATTTCCCGCGACGGCTCGTACGAGTTGGCTCACGAAGGGCGCAGCCTGTCCGCCGGCGAGATGACCGACTACTGGGCCAGGCTCAGCGACGACTACCCGATCGTGTCGATCGAAGACGGAATGGACGAGCAGGACTGGCCGGGATGGAAGACGCTCACGCAGCGCCTCGGCGAGCGCGTGCAGCTTGTCGGCGACGATGTCTTCGTCACGAATCCGGAGCGTCTGCGTCGCGGGATCTCCGAGGGTGTCGCCAACGCGATCCTGGTCAAGGTCAACCAGATCGGGACGCTGAGCGAGACGCTCGAGGCGGTTCGAATCGCCGGCGACGCAGGCTATGCGTCGGTCATGTCGCATCGCTCCGGCGAGACCGAGGACGTCACGATCGCCGACCTCGCGGTGGCTACCGGCTGTGGCCAGATCAAGACGGGGGCGCCGTCACGCTCGGACCGTGTAGCCAAGTACAACCAACTGCTGCGCATCGAGGAGCAGCTCGGCGATGCGGCCGTCTATCCGGGCTGGAGCGCCTTTCCGCGTAGCCGCCCGCCTGCTTGAGCCGCGGAAGGGAAGCGCCGCGGCGGCGCGAACCACCGGAACATGGCCTTCGCGCGGACAGCGCCCGCCCGGCCGCGCGTCGCGCGACGCTCGTCCGGATCAACTGGCGCCCGCACTGGGATCCGCTGGGATCGGCTTGCGCGAATCTCGCTGCTGCTCGTGCTCGGGTTGATCGTCGCCTCCTACGTGGGTCCGGCGACCAGCTACATCAAGGCGTGGCGCTTCGCGGGCGAAACCCGTTCCGAGTTGCATCAGCTCCAACATGAGAACAAGGCCCTGCGCAAACGCGTGAAGCAGCTACACGATCCGCGCAGAATCGAACTCGAGGCACGCGGAATCGGAATGGCAAAGCCGGGTGAGAAGGCCTACGTGATCAAGGGCTTGCCGCGCGAGCGGCCGGCCAGGTAGCGGCCGGCCTCAGGCAGCCTCGGCCCAGTCGGACCACAGATCCGAGACCGGGCGTGGACGACCGATGTGGTAGCCCTGGGCGTAGTCGACGCCGTACTCCTGGAGCAGCTTGATCGTGTCGTCATCGCCGACGAACTCCGCGATCGTCTGCTCGACCAGACCCTCTGCAACCTGCGCCATCGCCTTGACCACGAGCTGGTCGGTGAGGTTGTAAGGCAGGTTCTGAATGAACTCGCCGTCGATCTTGACGTAGTCGAGTGGCAGGTGCTTGAGGTAGTAGAAAGAGCCGAAGCCCGTCCCGAAGTCGTCCAGCGCGAATCGGCAGCCGAGGTCGGCGAGGCGGCCTGCAAATCTGCGCGCTTCGTCCATGTTCGCGATCGCGGCAGTCTCGGTGACCTCGAGGATCAGATTCGATGGATCGATGCCCGTGGCCTTGATCTCTCGCTCGATCACGTCGGGTAGCTCCGTGTCGCAGACCGACACCCCGGAGAGATTCACCTCGAGGCGCAGATCGTTGCCCTGGCGGCGCTGAGAATCGATCAGCCCGATCGCCCGCTTGACGACCCACTTGTCGATCTCGGTGATGAGACCGAAGCGCTCGGCCGTGCCCAGGAACGCGGCCGGAGGAATGATTGTTCCGTCCTTGTCCACCATGCGTACCAGCAACTCGTACTGCGAGACACGGTCGTGTGCGATGTCGAGGATCGGCTGACAATAGAGAACGAACAGGTCCTTGTCGAGCGCCTCGCGGATACGCTCGACCCAATTGAGTCGCTGCGCCACTCGATCCTGGGAATTTGGAGTGAAGAGCGCGGTGCGGTCGCGGCCGGCCTCCTTCGCTTCGAACATGGCGAGGTCGGCATCGACGAGCAGCTCCTCGGCGGTCGTGGGCTCGATACCGTCGTGGAGAGCAACTCCGGCGCTCGCCGTAACCCGCCCGCCAGCGGACATCGAGCCATCGCGGATTGCCGCGACCAGATTCTCGGCAGCGTCGAGCGCTTCGTCCAGCCCTGCTTCACGGACCAGAATCGCGAACTCGTCGCCCGACAAGCGCGCGATCACGCCCTGTGCCTGTTGCGTCAGAAGCTCTGCCACGCCGCGCAGAATCGCGTCGCCCACTTTGTGCCCGAGCGTGTCGTTCGTGTATCTGAAGTTGTCGAGGTCCAGCACGATTACCGAGATGCGCGCTTCGGCAGTCACTGAGTCGAGCGCGGCCTTGAGCTCCTGCTCGAAGCGTCCGCGGTTGAGCAGCCCGGTGAGGGCATCGTGATCCGTCTGATGACGGAGTCGTTCGGCCAGGCGCCCCGACGGCTCCTGCGCGTGCTGCCCGGCGGCCCGGCGTGCAGGGAACGCGACGAACCCGACCAACACGCCCGCCAGCAGCACGCCCGAGAGCAACAGCACCGTCGCCGACGTCCCGGACGCGACCCACGCGGCGAGCATCGCCATCACGACAAGAGCCACGAGGACCATCTTCGAGACTGCGCGCGAGCGAAGCTCCTCACTCCCGCGCGCGGTACCTACTTCGGACACCAGACACCTTTCGACTTCGGGCTCTTGCCGCAACCCCCGCAAGCAGCTTCTCCAATCTGGGATCGGCACGGGCCAATACGCGCTTTCTCACCTATTCGACCCGGCATCGAGACTCGTGCATCAGTCATTCGTCCACCGCTGGAGGCTCCTGCTAGCTTCAGTTGGATGGGGGCGGCACTCGACAGCGTCCTTCTCCAGTGGGAAGACGGGTACGCACGGCTGCGCCGGGATGGGGGCCACCCATCCACTCGCCGCGCGCTGGACCGGGCGGTGAGCGACATTCACGCCCAGCTACGCAAGCGGCTTGGGTCGGTGTTCACCGTCTCGGAGCTGGCGCAGCTCTATGGCTCGGGCACCGTCTGGTGTCTCGAGATCGTGCTCGATATGGCGCCACAGGAGGCACCACCGCCTGACGCCGCGACCGCTACCGACGCCGCCTTCTATCTATACATGCGCGAGGCGTCCGACTTTGCCGGCGGGCATGTCGTCGCCCCCAATCACTGACCGCCGTCGCGCCGGGGTTTCTCGCCCTCGCGCCTGATCGTGATCGAATCGGCATCGATCCTCACGACGACCGGGCGATGTCCGGCCCAGTGCTTCGAATAGACCGGATTGTCAACGACGGCTGGATCGAGCCACAAGCCGTAGCCCTCCTCGCCGTGATCGAACGTCGCCTCGTATGAAGGGATCTTCGAGCGGCCCCGACCTCCGCGACGACCACGGCGTCGCGGCTTGCCCGACTCGCGATCGGTGGTCTGCTTGCTGCGCTCCGCTCGCTCGGATTCGCGTTCCTTGCGCTCCCGGCCCGGACGCTCGCCGCGGGTCGAACGCCCGCGGCCACCGCGTGAGCCGCGCCGCGAGTCACGACGCGGGCTCGGCGCCGTTTCGGTCTCGCCAGCCTCGGGCCGCTCTTCTTCCTCTACCTCTTCCTCTACCTCTTCCTCGTCGGCATCACTTACAGCGGCCGGCTCCGGAGGGGGAACGGAAAGCGGATCGGCAGGAGGCGCCGCCAACTGCTCGGGCCCGCCCAAGTCGTGGTCACGCTTGAAACGCTCGAGTTGGTCGATCGTTATGTCGAGCTGGTGTGCGATCCATGCGTTCGTGCGGCCCTGGCGTACCCACGAGCGGATCTGGTTTAGCTGCGAGCGCAGTGAAGGTTGGCGTGGCACGATTCTTGGTCACTCTCAAAGAAAGAGGCCCAGCGGCCCTACGCAGGCTTGGCCAGCGCGAGCCGGAGGAACCTCTCGAAGATAGGCGATTCTACGTGTTGGCCGCTGGAGACGCCGATTCGACCAGCTCAACAGGGTGCCAACCCGATCAGCCCAACCGGGTGCAAATATCCCGCTCCCTGACCGGCTGTTGATTCGTACTTCGCTTTTCTGGTTAAGTTAGGGATTGGCCGGGGTCCACGACCGCGGCAGGGAGGCATCAAATGCTCGTTCTCACCAGAAAATCAAACCAAAGCATCATGATCGGCGACGAGATAGAGGTCTCGGTTCTTTCGATTATGGGCGAGAAGGTCCGGATCGGGATCCAGGCTCCACGCAACATTCCTGTTTTCCGGAAAGAGGTCTATCTCGAGATCCAACAGGAGAAGGCTTCCGGCAGTCGCGGAGAGGTCGACAAGGCGCTCGGGGAGCTGGGCAAAGAAAGCAGTTAGGGCTGCTCGGTCAACCGAGCAGCCACGCAAGCGCTTCGAACATCGTCCAGATGACCAGTACGACGGTGAGGGCTATCGAGCCCAGTAGGCCCACGAAGCGCAACGTCTGATGCTTTTCGATCCGTTCGCGCCGGCGTGCGCGTGTGCGCTGAACGGCAGCGCGTCGCAAGTGCGCGCGGCGAAGTCGATCGAGCGCCGATTCGCGTTCGAACTGGCGCTCGAGCTGCGTCATGCTCTGTCGCATTCTCATAGTGCTGGCCCTGAGAAACGGAACTGCGTAACCACGTAGGGACGGGCGTCAAGCTAACAAATCCGACCGTCACAGGGCTTGTTGCAGCAGCAACTCCGCACTCAGAGCGGATTTTCGAGAGGCGCGGTGCCCTCCACCCATCGCCCACCGGCACCCGCGACCTCCTTTTTCCAGATCGGCGCCTCGGCCTTGATGCGATCGATGATCTCCCGCGCGCCGGCAAACGCCTGCTCGCGATGCGCCGCCGAGGCGGCGACGATCACACTTGACTCCGACAAAGGCACGCAGCCGACTCGGTGCTCGGCAGCGGCAGCCTCGAGGCCGTGATGCTCGATCGCCTCCGCCACGATCGTCGCAATCCTCTCTTCGGCCATCTCGCGATAGGCCTCGTACTCGAGCTGCTCGACGTCGCGCGTCGTTCCCGCGAACGTCACGACCGCGCCCGCGCCGGGGTCACGCACCGCCTCGGCGACACGCTCCAGCTCGAGCGGGCGCTCGGTCACCACGGCGTGAACGTTCACTGGGGCGGTGCCTCCTTGAACGGGACGATCCGCGCGGTGCCGGTGGCGTGGGCGACGATCACACCGTGTGCGTCGGTGAGCGTGGCCTCCGTGAACACGACCGACCTGCCCTTGTGCACAACGCGTGCCTCCCCTATCAGCAGCCCCGGGCCGACCGGACGCAGGAAGCTCGTCTTCAGCTCCAGCGTCGGCACGATCTGACCGCTGTCCAGCAGCGTGAGAGCCGCCGGACCCATCGTGTCGTCGAGCATCGCGGCCAGAAAACCCCCCTGGACGGCGCCCGCCGGGTTGAGGAACTCCCCGCGCGCATGGAACTCGACCCGCGCCGATCCAGGCGAGGCACCCAGGGGCCAGCTGCCCAGCACTCGCGTTGCGTCGGATATCTCGCCGACCTTGGACGAGACCAGCTCGATGAAGTCGGGGTCGACCTCGCCGTCTCGCGGACCTCGAGTGGTCGGCCGGCCGCCGTCGGCATGCTCGGCGCGCGCCTTCGCACGCTCCATCGGGACGATGCGCGACGTTGCCGTCGCCGTAGCGACGACCTCATCCTCACCGTCGATCAACGACCCGGCCAGAAACGCGACCGAGCGACCCATGTGCAGCACGCGTCCCTCGGCGATCAGCCGCCCTGCCCGCACCGGTCGCAGGAAGCTGACCTTCAACTCGAGCGTCGGCGTAAACACGTTGCCGTCGCGTTGGGCCACAGCGGCCGGACCCATCGTGTCGTCGAGCATCGCCGCCAGAAAACCGCCTTGAACGACACCGATTGGATTGAGGAACTCCGGTTTCGCCTCGAACGCGATGCGCGTGAACCCCGGTTCGACCTCGAGCGGCGTCCACCCGAGCAAGCGGGCGCACGGCGGTGGCGGCGCACGCCCCTCGACAGCGTCCCAGAACGGGCCCGTGCGCTCCGTGGTGGCGACCTCGTCGGCGCCGCCGCTGACGGGAGGTATCAGGGCAAGCTCGTCGCCGTCTCGCAGAACGACGTCCATCTGCGCGTACTCCCTGTTGACCGCCATCACGACCTTCAGCCTCGAGATCGGATCGCTCAGTCCAGGGGTGCGGCCGACGGCCTCGATCGCGTCGCGCACGGTCGCGCCCTCGTCGAGTTCCACCTCTACCGAGTCGCTGGCCGCACGCTCGCGCAGAACCGCGAACAGTCGCACTTGGATCACCATTCTGCCCATGGTACCCAGGGAGAACTATCCTTCCCCTGCATGGCCAAGGCACCCGCCAAAGGCAACGTCGAAGCGCATCCCGGCGTCGCGCCGCTGGTCGGTCCGGACGACCCGCGTCGTTTCACGGACTCGGGGATCGAGATCGACGCCATCTACGACGCCGCCGACCTCGACGGCTTCGACCCCGAGGCCCAACTCGGCAAGCCCGGCGAGTACCCGTTCACGCGCGGGATTCATCCCGACATGTACCGCGGCCAGCTTTGGACGATGCGCCAGTACGCCGGCTACGCGACCGCGAAGGAGTCGAACGCCCGCTACCGCTACCTGCTCGAGCGCGGTGCGACGGGTCTCTCGATGGCCTTCGACCTGCCGACACAACTGGGACGCGACTCCGACGACGAGCGCTGTTTCGGCGAGGTCGGACGCACCGGCGTCGCGATCGACACGCTCGAGGACATGCGCATCGCTTTCGATCAGATCCCGCTCGACAAGGTTTCGACGTCGATGACGATCAACGCCTCGGCGGCGGTCCTTCTGCTGCTGTACGAGCTGGTCGGTGCCGAGCAGAGCGTGCCCGCCGAGAAGCTGCGCGGCACGGTCCAGAACGACATCCTCAAGGAGTACGCGGCGCGCGGCAACTTCATCTACCCGCCCGTGGGCGCCATGCGCCTCACTACGAACATCTTCGAGTACTGCAACGAGCATGTGCCGAAATGGAACACGATCTCGATCTCCGGATACCACATGCGCGAGAAGGGATGCTCGGCGGTGCAGGAGGTGGGGTTCACGCTCTCCAACGGAATCGCCTACGTGCAGGCCGCGATCGACGCCGGCCTCGACATCGATCGGTTCGGCCCGCGACTGGCGTTCTTCTTCAACGGGCACAACAACGTCTTCCAGGAGGTCGCCAAGTTCCGCGCGATCCGTCGCATGTGGGCCGAGATCATGCGTGACCGCTTCGGCGCCACCGATCCGAAGGCGATGATGGTCCGCTTTCACACCCAGACCGGCGGCTCGACGCTGATGGCTCAGCAACCGCTCAACAACGTGGTGCGCGTGGCGCTTCAGGCCTTCGCGGCCGTTTGCGGCGGGACCCAATCGCTGCACACCAACGGCTACGACGAGGCTCTCTCGCTGCCGACCGAGCACGCCGCGAAACTCGCGCTGCGCACCCAACAGATCGTCGCACACGAGGCCGGTGCGACCGACACCGTCGATCCGTTCGCCGGCTCGTACTTCGTCGAGTCGCTGACCGACGAGATCGAGCGTCAGGCACACGAGCTGATGGCCAAGGTGGAAGAGCTTGGCGGCTCCGTCCACGCGATCGAGGCCGGCTTCATGCAGCGTGAGATCGAGGAGTCGGCGTTCGGGTACGAGCAGCGGCTGCGCACCAAGCAGGACATCATCGTCGGCGTCAACGAGTTCACCGAGCAGGGCGAGGAGGTCGAAGTCGACATCCTCAAGATCGACGCCGACACCGAGCGCGAGCAGGTCGCGCGCCTGAAGCGCTTCAAGGCCGATCGGGACCAGGAGGAGGTACAGGCGCGTCTGGCCGAGCTGCGGAGCACGTCCGAGGGCGACGGCAACTTGCTCTACCCGATCAGGGAAGCGCTGCGTTCGCACGCCACTCTGGGAGAGGTGTGCGGCACGATGCGCGAGGTCTTCGGCGAGTACAGGCCTCCGATCTGAGGGCCTGAGCTGAGATAGGCTTCCCGGCGTGAAAATCACTCTTTACGGCATCCCCAGCTCCCACCCCGTGCGGGCGGCGCAGCTGATGCTCGAATACAAGGGCGTCCCGTTCCGGCGCGTGAACATGCTGCCCGTGCTCAGCCGCCAGGTCGTACCGCACGTGCTGCGCTTCCCCAGCAATCGCGTTCCGGCGATCAAGATCGACGGGCGCAAGGTCCAGGGCACGCGTGAGATCGCGGTGGAGTTGGAGCGCTTGACGCCCGAGCCGCCGCTGTTTCCCGGCGACCCGGCCGTACGCGACAAGGTCGATCAAGCCGAGCACTGGGGCGACGAGTTCCAGCAGTTCCCGCGCACGATCATCTGGTGGGCTATGAGCAAGGCGCCGGCCTCCGACCAGGAGTCGTACCTCAAGGACGCGAAGCTCGGCTTACCCCCCAGCGTGCTCGCCCGCACCGGCGGGCCGATCATCTGGGGCGCGCGCAGGGCGAACGACTCTTACGACCCGCAGGTACGGGCATTGTTGGAGAAACTGCCGGAGCAACTCGACAAAATCGATGCCTGGATCGGCGAGGGCGTGCTCAACGGTGAGCAGCTCAACGTGGCCGACTTCCAGATCGGCACCAGCCTGCGACTGTTGATGTCGATGCAGGACCTGCGGCCGGCGATCGAGGCGCGACCCGCCGGGGCGCTGGCCACGCGCGTCCAGCCCGAGCCTCCAGGCGACTTGCGATCGGTGTTCCCGCCCGAGTGGCTCGAGCCACTGCGCGCCGGAGCGACGGCGACGGTCTAGCCGGCGCGTACGACTTCGAGTATTCGTCGCGGCGTCCGCCGCCAACCGTGGTCACGAATCGCACGCCACGTGTCGCGACCCATGAGCGCAATCCCGCCCCAGAACATGACCTCGGCGCAGATCGCAATCATCGTCGCGTAGGCGGTCAGCTGCGACCCCATCACACCGAAGAACGGCACGACCAGGATCGTCAGCGGAGCGACCAGAGCCGCGATGATCATCCCGATGCCGAGCCGTAGCGCCACATCCCCACCGTAGTGGTAAATCCCGGCCTCGGCGCGTGAAATTGGGAAGGATTTCGTAGGTCCCCGCCAAACACCCGGATCGATGGCGACCATCGAGCTGGAGCGAACACTGGTCAAATCGCCGCCCGAGCTTTGGGACGAGCTTTCCTCGGCCCAAAAGCTGCGAGCGTGGCTGGGAGACGTGCGCGTCACGTCGACCAAGCCGCCCAGCCGCCTGGAGTGGGACTCGAAGGGCGCGAGCGGCGTGATCGAGCTGGAGGCATCGGGCTGGGGAACGAAGATCCGCGCGCAGGCAAGCACTCAGCCGTCCGTGATCGCACGCCTGTCGAATTCAGCGAAGAGCAACAGGGAGATCGAGCGGCAGCTCGACGGAATGCTCGACGACCTCGGCTCCAGCTCGCTCAGCGGCGGCTAATCGCCCGGTCAGTCCCCCGCTCCGATTGCGAGCAGAAAGAGAATCAACGCCACGAAGGCCGCGACGACGGTCAGCGCGCCGGCCAGCGCGGGCAGCGTTGCCCACGCGATCGGGTTGCGCGGATCGCTCGATCGGCTCCCGCGGCGTAGTCCGATCAGGGTGCCGAGGCCGCAGCCGAAAGCGACAGCAATCGCGATCGCCGCAACGAACAGCGTCCGCGAATCGACGAACTGCACCGCGACGACCCACGTGATCAGCACCGGCGTCGCGCCGGCCGCGAACGGCGCCGCCACCGTGTCGACGAATCCCGGCGGACGTTCGCGCTCCGCCGCGAACTCCGCCACCAGGTGATACGAGCGCGGGTCGCTGCTGCGCACCTCGAGCTCGGGTGAGTCGCCCTTCCAGAGCAGGCGCGTACTTGCCGGTCTTCTGACCAGTAGCAGCACCAATCCGACCGGAAACAGGAACACCGCCAGCGCCACGGCCCAGCGTGGCCGGCGTCGACCGGCGAGCGAGACCTCCGTGGCGGCTCGGTCGATCACCTGATATCCGCTGGCCGCGAACGCGGGAAGGATCTCGCGCTCCACGAACGCGTCCATTTCCCCTGGTGAGCATGGCAACTCGTAGCTACGAATACTCGGCATCGCGGTCCATCGTAGGATTCACTGGAGATGGCGCGACGATGAGGCAAAAAGTCCCCGAGACATACGAGGAGAAGCTCGCTCAGCTCGAGGAGCTGCGCTTCCAGGCGCTGCACGCGGGCTCCGAGGCGGCAGTCGAGAAACAGCACGCCAAGGGCAAGATGACCGCGCGGGAGCGGGTCGAGAAGCTGCTCGACCCCGGCTCGTTCAAGGAGCTGGACACGTTCGTGCGCCATCGCACTCACGAGTTCGAAATGGACAAGCGGCGACCGTGGGGCGACGCGGTGGTGACCGGTCACGGGGCGATCGACGGCCGTGCGGTCTGCGTGTTCAGCCAGGACTTCACCGTGTTCGGCGGCTCGCTTGGCGAGGTGATGGCCGAGAAGATGTGCAAGGTCATGGACGTGGCAGCCAAGATCGGCTGCCCTGTGATCGGCATCAACGACTCCGGCGGGGCACGCATCCAGGAGGGGGTGGTTTCACTCGGCGCCTACGGCGACGTGTTCGTGCGCAACGTGATGTGCTCGGGCGTGATCCCGCAGATCTCGGTGATCATGGGTCCATGCGCGGGCGGCGCCGTCTATTCGCCTGCGATGACCGACTTCATCTTCATGGTCAAGGAAACCTCGCACATGTTCATCACCGGTCCCGATGTGATCAAGACGGTCACCGGCGAGGAGCCCACCTTCGAAGAGCTGGGCGGCGCAATGTCGCACAACACCAAGTCGGGAGTCGCCCACTTCGCTTCCGCCTCGGAGGACGACTGCCTGGCAGACGTCCGCTACCTGACGAGCTTCCTGCCGCTCAACAACATGGAGCAGCCGCCGCGCGTTGACACGGGGGACGACCCCGAGCGAATGGACCTCGATCTCGACAAGGTCGTGCCCGACGACCCTTCGAAGCCCTACGACATGCGCGACGTCGTCCACCACATCGTCGACAACGGCGACTTCTTCGAGGTCCACGAGCACTACGCCCAGAACCTGATCGTCGGCTTCGCGCGACTGGGCGGCAGGCCGATCGGAATCGTTGGCAACCAGCCCCGCGCGCTTGCCGGTGTGCTCAACATCGACGCGTCGGTCAAGGGCGCGCGTTTCGTGCGCTTCTGCGATGCGTTCAACATTCCGCTGCTGACGTTCTGCGACGTTCCCGGTTTCCTGCCCGGCACCAGTCAGGAATGGGGCGGCATCATCCGCCACGGCGCGAAACTGCTGTACGCGTTCACCGAAGCCACGGTCCCGAAGTTGACCGTGGTCACGCGCAAGGCGTACGGCGGCGCCTACGACGTCATGGCCTCCAAGCACATGCTGGCCGACTTCAACTTCGCCTGGCCAACCGCGGAGGTCGCCGTGATGGGTCCCGAAGGCGCCGTCAACATCATCTTCCGGCGCGACATCGACAGCTCGCCCACGCCCGATTCGCGTCGCGAGATGCTGATCTCCGACTACAAGGCACGCTTCGCCAACCCCTACACGGCCGCCGAGCGCGGTTACATCGACGACGTGATCGTTCCGCACGAAACGCGTCCCCGCCTGATCAACGCTTTGGAGTTGCTCCAGACCAAGCGTGTCGAGCGCCCCAAGCGCAAGCACGGCAACATCCCGCTCTAAAAAGACGAGTTTTGCTTAGAGCCTCGAACAAAATGACGGTGGTGCTCGGACGAGCGAAAACCGAGCAGATCAGCTGACGCAGGGAGGCGCGAATGGCAGCGCCATTCGGCCGACCGAGGAAGACTGAGATGCGAAGGTTTGCAGCCGACCGAGTGCCGGCGTTTCATTTTGTGAGTGGCTCTGAGCCGCAAAACTCGGTGGAGCCGGGCTCGAGGAGCCGCAAGCTCTCTCCATAACGACTACGCCTCGGCGCGACGGACGCGATACAGCGTCACCTCGCGCTGCACCCCCTTCAAGTGCCGCTCGCCCGCAAACGACCAGCGGTACTCGCCCGTGGCCGCCTCGTGTACGTCTCCGGTGACCAGCACACTGCCCGGTCGCGCGATGCCCGTGACGCGGTTCGCGATGTTGACCGGGCTTCCGTACCAGTCCCCCCAGCGGTGAATCGCCTTCCCCCGTGCGACTCCCACTTTCAGTCCGGGAAAGTCGCCGTCCTCCTGCTCGGCCACGTCGATCAGTCGCAAGGCCACGTCGAGCAACGCGTCCGTGTCTTCGCTGACGAGCATGCCGGCATCGCCGATCATCTTCGTCAGTCGAACCGGGGGAGCGACTGCCTCGGACACCATCGACGCAAGCCGGCCGACGAGCCCGCCCAGCTCCTCCGGGGGGATGCTCTCGCCCAAGCCCGTGAACCCGACCAGATCCACGAAGCAGGCCGAAACCTCCTGGAGCCCCGGCACGCTCCCCGAATCCACCTGAGCGCTGATCGCGATCTCGTTGCGCATCTGCTCGCGCATGTGCAGCCGGTAGAGGTACTCGATCAGAGACACCGTCAGCGGACGTAGGTCCCTGGCGACCTCCGCCAGTCGCACGGACAGCGAGTACTCGTCCAGCTCGCCTCCGGCGAAGGTCTCGGCGATCAACGCCCGCGTCGCGGCCGCGGTGCGCGCGGTCAGCTCGCCGAAGATGCGCGACATTTCGACCAGCCCCGACCGCGGCAGACCCGCCTCGACGAAGAGTGCGATCGCGCGGGCTGCCTCCAGGTCCAAATCGCCGAAAGCGACTTCGTCGGGATCCTCGATCGGCAGCCCGCTGGCACGACGAAGCGATAGCAGTAGCTGCTCATCCACACCGGCGATGCGCGCGAGGTCGCGAATCGAGTACTTCTCCTCCTGGGTCATCAAACGCTCGGCGGGAAGCAGCGCGAGGCGGTTGTCGGCCACAGCCTGCTTCAGCTCATCGATGCTGACGCCGGCCTCGAGAAGCCTCGTCAGCAGCTCGACGCGGGCGCGGCGCTGGTCGCCCTCGAGCCCGTCGAGAAGACCTTCGGCAGTAAAGTCCACGGACTGAGCCTATTACCCATACAAACACAGGCCGGGCCGGATCTCACGTCCCGCTAGGGTGCGGCGTTGAATGGGCGTGGGACTGCCACCGTTTCAATCGTTCCTGGACGAGCATCGCGACGACGTGTACCGCTTCCTGCTCGCCTCGGTCGGGCCAGTCGAGGCCGACGACTGCTTTCAGGACACGTTCCTGGCCGCGCTGCGCGCCTATCCGCGCCTGCGGCCACGCTCCAACCTGCGCGGCTGGGTGCTGACGATCGCGCACCGCAAGGCGCTCGACGCCCACCGCTCGCGCCGTCGCCGCCCGCAACCGCGTGAACGGCTGCCCGAACGCGCGGCGCCGGAGCTGAATGGCACCGATCCGGAGCTGTGGCACGCCGTTCGCGAGCTTCCACCAAAGCAGCGGGCGGCGGTGTTGCACCGCTACGTCAACGACCTCGCCTACGCGGACATAGGCCGTGTCATGGACTGCTCGGAGGAGGCGGCGCGGCGCAACGTTCACGAGGCGATGCGCAAGCTGAGAGAGGAATGGACTCAATGAACGATCTTACTACGATGCTCAAGCAAGCGAGGCGCAGCGACGTTGCGGAGCACGCGTCCGCGGTCGCATCCTCGTTCTCCGACACTGCAGCCGGGAGCGGCATGGTCGATGTCGCCTACACGACAATGGAGCTTCCCGTAGGAGAGGTGCTGGTCGCGGCGACGCCGCGCGGTCTCGTTCGTATCGCCTACGGTGACTTCTGGGACGCGGAAGAGGCGCTGAACGACCTCGCCGCACGCATCTCGCCAAGAGTTCTCGAGGTGCCGTCCTACTTCGACGGCGTGCGCAGCGAGCTGGACGAGTACTTCGCGGGCAAGCGAACGAGCTTCGACCTGCCGATCGACTGGTCGCTGACCGGTGGCTTCACGCGCAAGGTGCTGAAGCACACCGCCAAGATCCCCTACGGCGAGGTCAGCACCTACCGCGATATGGCGGCGGCTGCGGGCAGTCCACGCGGCGCTCGCGCGGCCGGGAACGCGCTCGGCGCGAACCCGATACCGATCGTGGTGCCCTGCCACCGCGTGCTGCACAGCGGCGGCGGGCTCGGCGGCTACGGCGGCGGGCTCGAATACAAGAAGCTGCTGCTGGAGTTGGAGGGAGCGCTGTAGGTCAGAGGGACACGAACTGAGGTCTCACGACCTCGGCCTCGATCGCCGCGAGCGCCCCGAGCGCAATCGCGAGGTCCTGAATCGCCAGCCCGGTCGAGTCGAACAGGGTGATCTGAGCGTCGGTCGAGCGGCCGTCCGCCAGCCCCGAGCAAACCGCACCAAGCTCGGTTACGTCATCGCGATCGATCACGCCGGTGGCGGCCGCCCCGGTCAGCTCGCCGCCGTGGCCCGCCTGGTGCCACTCGTCGCAGAACAGGCGGCCCTCGTCGCGCACGCGAGCGATCGCGTCAATTTCCGCCTCGGCCTTGCCCGGGCCGTCGGCGCCGAGCAGGTTCAGGTGCTGGCCCGACCTCAGATCCGCCGCGCGAATGACCGGCTTCGAACCGGGGGTCACGGTGCAGACGATCTCGCAGGCGAGCGCGTCCCCGAGGTCGCCGACCTCCCAACCCAGCTCTGCCGCCACGCGCGCGGCGGCATCCGGGTCCGGATCGAAGCAGACGCCGGGCCCGTACTCCGCATCGGCCATGCAACGTCCGGCCCAGCCGCCGTGCAAACCGCAACCGACCAGCCCGACGCTGCGCGCGTCTTCGCGCGCAAGCTCCTGAGCCGCGACGGCGGCAACCGCGCCGGTGCGCAGCGCGGTCACGGCCCGCGCATCGAGCATCGCCGCCGGCTCGCCGGTGGCGGCATCCGACACGAGCACAACTCCGGTCACGGTTGGAAGGCCCCTGATGGGGTTGGCCGGGAACGAAGTGACCCACTTGAGGATCGCCAGGCCTTCGCCGCGCACGGGCATCGCGCGAAAGTCCCCGTGCGGCGGGCTCGGCAGATAGGTCTTGGGTGGCATCTCCCATTCGCCGCGCCCGAAGCTGATGAACGCCTCACGGACGCGATCGATCGCCTCCGCCGGCGACACGGCAGAGAGCACCTGGTCGTGGTCGAGTACCGGGATCCGAGCCATGGGTAACCTTGAAAGCATGACCTCTAACGGCAGACGGCGCCCGCCACGCCCAGCGCTCGAGCTGGTCGCCCCCGGTGCCGGCCCCGAGGAGACTGCCGCGATCGCAGCGGCGCTCGAGCGTTTTTTTGCCGATACGGCCCCCGCAATCGCACCCGGCGGCGCGACGGCGGCCTCCCCGTGGGCGCGCGCGGCAATTCTCGAGGCGATCGGCCTGGCCGCCCCGACCCCATGGGGAGACGACCTTTGAGAGGCCGGTGAGAAGCCGCGGGCTCTGGCACGGCGCGCGCTGATGAGTTACAACTGCATCTGATTACTAACCAAACCGGAGGTATACGAGCATGGCCGCAGTCAAAATCATCGAGTTGATCGGTACCTCTGGCAAGAGTTCCGACGACGCCGTCCAACAGGCGCTCGGCGAGGCACGCGCGACGCTGCGCAACATCAAGGCTGTCGATGTGATCTCCACCGGCCTGCGTGGCGAGAACCTCGACGAGTGGCGGGCCCACGTGCGAATAGCCTTCCTGATCGAGCGCGTCGGCGAGTAGATTGCCGGGGGGCCCAGACCCCGCCCGCTATCCTGAGGGACTCTGAAGACCCGCCTGAGGCGGGTCTTCGGCTTGAGGAACGGCCCTTCCGTGCCGATATATCGGGAAAGACCCTAATTTCAGTCAGGATTGTGTTATTTTTAGGACCAGCCCCTGGGACGGGGAAAGGGCCGGGAAATCGAAAGGACCGTTCGCATGGCCACCACGACCAAGACTTGGACGCCCGAAGCACTTGAAGCGGTAGCCGCCGAGCTGGAGCCCCAGGGCCCCGAGGCGACGTTGCAGTGGATGGTGGACAACTTCCACCCCAGCCTCTACCTCGCCTGCTCCTTCCAGCAGGAGGAGTCGGTGTTGCTGCACATGCTGAGCAAGATCCAGCCCGACGCCCGCGCGTTCTACCTCGACACGGACTTCTTGTTCCCCGAGACCTACGAGACACGCGACGTGTTCGCGCTCACCTGGCCGAGTATCAAGTTCGAGCGCTATCACAACCTCACGCCCGAGCAGCAGGCCGCCGAGCACGGCGACAAGCTTTGGGAGCGCGAGCCCGGCGAGTGCTGCAACATCCGCAAGGTCGAGCCACTCAAGCGCGCGCTCGGAGAAGTTGACGCCTGGATCACGGGCGTGCGGCGCGATCAGGCGCCGACACGTGCGAATACGAAGAAGGTCGAGTGGGACGGCAAGTTCGGACTCGTCAAAGCGAGCCCGCTCGCCGACTGGTCGCTCGACGACGTCTGGAACTACATCAAGGCCAACGACGTCCCCTACAACCCGCTGCACGATCGCAACTTCCCGTCGATCGGCTGCACTTACTGCACGCGTCCAGTGATGCCGGGCGAAGACCCGCGCGCCGGTCGCTGGGCGGACCAGGACAAGACTGAGTGCGGGCTGCATCCCTCCGAGGCGGAAGCAAAGGCCGAGTCGAAGTAACTCGGCTCCGGCACCTGCCATGAGCCACCATCTGATTGATCCCCACGGCGGCACGCTCGTTGACCTGCGTGCGAGCGACGCCGAGCGCGACGCCCTGATCGAAAGCTCGCCGGGACTCGCCGCGGTCACGTTGAGCGCGCGACAAGCGGCCGACCTCGAGCTGCTCGCGGTTGGCGGTTTCAGTCCGCTGCGCGGTTTTCAAGGATCCGAGGACTGGCGTCGCGTCGTCGATGAGATGCGCCTCGCGGACGGTCTGGCGTGGAGCATCCCGATCACGCTCGCGACCGAGGTGGACGCAAGCGCAGGCGACAGTCTCGCGCTGCAAAGCCCGGCCGGCCGGTTGCTTGCCGTGCTGACGGTCGAAGAGGTCTTCGAGCGTGACGTCGAGCGTGAGGCTCTCAACGTGTACCGCACGACCGACGACGCACACCCCGGCGTCGCCGCGCTGAAGGCCGAGGGCTCGCGCTGCATCGCCGGCCCGGTGACGGTCGTCAACCTGCCCGAGCACCCCGACGCATTCGAGGACTACATCCTCCCCCCGGCCGCGTCGCGCAAGGCGTTCGCCGAACGTGGCTGGCACACGGTCGTGGGCTTCCAGACGCGCAACCCTATTCACCGCGCGCACGAGTACATCACCAAGGCGGCGCTGGAGGGTGTCGATGGTCTGTTCATCCATCCACTGGTCGGAGAGACCAAGTCCGACGACATCCCCGCCGACGTGCGCATGCGCTGCTACGAGACGCTGATCGACGGCTACTACCCCACCGATCGAGTGCTGCTGGCGATCAACCCGGCCGCCATGCGCTACGCGGGCCCGCGCGAGGCGATCTTCCACGCACTGATCCGTCGCAACTATGGCTGCACACATTTCATCGTCGGCCGCGATCACGCTGGCGTCGGCGACTACTACGGCACCTACGACGCGCAGGAGATCTTCGAGGAGTTCGAGCCGCACGAACTGGAGATCGAGCCACTCATGTTCGAGCACGCCTTCTACTGCAAGATCACCAAGGGCATGGCGACGACCAAGACGAGCCCGGCCGGGCCCGAGGATCGAGTCTTCCTGAGTGGCACGAAGGTGCGCGAGATGCTGAACGCTGGCGAGCGGCCACCCGAAGAGTTCACCCGTCCCAAAGTCGCCGACATCCTGATCGCGGCCTCCCAAGAAGCTCGCGAGGCCGTCACAGCGTAGGAAGCACGCAAATGGACCCCCTCCTGATCGTCTTCGGGCTTGGCGTCGGTTTCCTCGTCGGCATCACCGGCATGGGTGGCGGGTCGTTGATGACGCCCCTCCTGATCCTGTTCACCGGGACGGCGCCGGTGACCGCGATCGGCTCCGACATCGCCTACGCCGCCGTCACGAAGACGGTCGGCGGCTGGCGCCACCTGAAGCTGAAGACGGTCAACCTCGGGCTGTCCTTCTGGCTCGCGCTCGGGAGCGTGCCGGCCGCGATCGCCGGCGTTTGGGTGTTGGACATCCTGCACCACAAGTACGGCAAGGACCTCGACAACATCGTGCTGACCGTGTTGGCCGTCGCGCTCGTGGTGGTGGGCACACTCGTGCTGATTCGTTCGCTGTTCGTGCCGCGCATGATCAACGGCGAACGAGAGCACTTCGAGTTGACGCGTGGCTTGAAGATCGCCGCGGTGGCGATCGGCGCGACGACAGGCTTCGTGATCGGGCTCACCTCGGCCGGCAGCGGCACGCTGATCGCGGTCTTTCTGATCGCCCTCTACCGCATGGCGCCGAGGAAGGTCGTGGGAACCGACGTGTTCCACGCCGCGGTGCTGCTCTGGGCCGCCGCGATCGCGCATCTGCTGAGCGGCAACATCAACTTCGCGATCGTCGGAACAATTCTGATCGGCTCGATTCCCGGCGTGTGGATCGGCAGCCATCTCACCGTCAAGCTCCCGACCGGCGTCCTTCGAACCGCGCTCGGAGTGGTGATGATCGCCGCCGCGCTCGCGCTGTTCGACAAGGCCGGCGCGAACATTCCACTCGGCGCGGTCATCGGCGTCGGCGCCGCGTTCGCGCTCGGGTTGATCGTGCAGCAGCTCGTGCGCCACTACCGGCCGATGCACACGGCGTCGTCGGGCGTCGGCGACTGACGGGCCGACGTTCAGATAAACGGGGGCTCAGCGCCCCCTCGACCCCCGGCACGTGCGAGCGCCGCGCTACGCGCGTCGCTAGCACTTAATATCCGCGCCCATGTTCTCCAAGGTTCTGGTAGCGAACCGCGGCGAGATCGCGGTCCGGGTCATGAGGGCGCTCAGGGAAATGGGCGTCACCTCGATCGCCGTCTACTCGGAGGTCGACCGCGACTCTCCTCACGTCCACGAGGCCGACGAGTCCTACCTGCTCGGTCCGGGCCCGGCAACCGAGAGCTACCTGCACATCGAGAAGCTGCTCGAGCTGGCGCGCCAATCCGGCGCCGAAGCGATTCATCCCGGCTACGGCTTCCTCGCCGAGAACGCGCCCTTCGCGCACGTCTGCGAGAAGCAGGGGCTGGTCTTCATCGGCCCGCCGGCCAAGGCAATCGAAGTGATGGGCTCCAAGACGCGTGCGCGCGAGATGATGAAGGCCGCCGGCGTGCCGATCGTTCCCGGCACGACCGAGGCGGTCGACGGGCTCGAGGCCGCGAGCGAGGCGGCGGTCGCGATCGGCTATCCGATCGCGGTCAAGGCGGCTGGCGGAGGGGGCGGCAAGGGCTTTCGGGTCGCGATGGCCGAAGACGAGCTGGAGAAGGCGCTCGAGGGGGCGAGCCGCGAGGGCGAGAAGTTCTTCTCCGACCCGACCGTGTACCTGGAGCGATACCTCGAGGACCCGCGCCACGTCGAGGTGCAGGTGCTGGCCGACTCGCAAGGCAACGTCGTGCACCTCGGCGAGCGTGACTGCTCGGTTCAGCGCCGCCATCAGAAGCTGATAGAGGAGACGCCGGCGCCGATGGTGGACGTCGACTTCCGCGAGCGGATCGGCAAGATCGCGACCGACGCCGCGCGCGCGATCGGTTACCGCTCCGCGGGAACGATCGAGGGCCTGCTCGTCGCGGGCTCCGGCGACGAGCCAGAGTACTTCTTCTTGGAGATGAACACGCGCGTTCAGGTCGAGCACTGTGTGACCGAAATGGTCACCGGTATCGACATCGTGAAAGAGCAGATCGCGATCGCCTCCGGCGAATCGCTGTCCTTTGCGCAGGACGACGTTGAGCTGAGGGGGCATTCGATCGAATGCCGCATCAACGCCGAGGCGGCGCACAAGAACTTCGCGCCGGCGCCCGGAGGGGTGACCCACTACCGCGAACCGGCCGGGCCGGGAGTGCGAATCGACTCGGGCGTTCTGTCCGGGTCGGAGATCACGCCACTCTACGACCCGATGATCGCCAAGCTGATCGTCTGGGATCGCGACCGCCAGTCGGCTACCGCGCGCATGCTGCGCGCGCTGGGCGAGTTCGAGATCGAAGGCGTGCCAACGCTGATCCCCTTCCACGAAGCTCTGCTTGCATCCGCGCAGTGGCAGCGCGGCGAGACGTGTCGCGACCTGATCGAGGACAAGAAGTGGCTGAAGTCGCTCGCGCCCGAAGCGCCACCGGAGCAATCGGACCAGCAGGACGCCGAGAAGGTCGAGCGGGATTACACGGTCGAGGTTTCCGGACGGCGCTTCGACGTAAAGGTGATCGGCCCGCCCGCGACTCCCAACGGGCTGACGGCCGGTGGCCCGGCGTTGAAGACGCCTCCCAAGCGGGCACGCTCCTCGGAATCCGGCACCGACGCATCGAGTGAGACGCTGCTGTCTCCGCTCCAGGGGACCGTGCTGAAAGTGGCCGTCGAGAAGGGGCAGGAGGTCGAGGAGGGAGCACTGGTGGTGGTGATCGAGGCGATGAAGATGGAGAACGAGATCACGGCGCACCGAGCCGGCAAGGTCGAAGAGCTGAAGGTCGCCGAGGGCGGGTCGATCTCCAACGGCGACGCGATCGCCGTCATTAAATAGCCGGTTTTTCCTTAGGACCACGTGATACCGCTGGCGCTCGGCGGCAGCAACAGCGAGCGCAACCTTCAGATCCTGTGCGCCGACTGCAACCGGCGCAAGAGCGATTCTCTCTAGACGACCGCGCCTACGTCGCCCTCAACAACTTGCACGCCTCGCGCAGGTCCTTCACGATGGCGACGGGCTTCGTGCGCAGACCGCTCGGTAGCTCCTGCCTTCTCTTGTTGACCCAGATCACCGGGATCTTCATCTTCATGCAGGGCAGCACGTCGGACTCGAGTCCACTGGCGACGTGTACCCACTTGCTCTTCATGGGGCCGAGGCGGCGCCTGCACTCCTTGAAGTGAGCTGGCTCGGGCTTGTAGCTGCGCACTTGCTGCGCGGTGACGACGAGGTCGAAGTCGGACCGGAAGTGACGCCGTGTCGCACCCAGTAGCTTGTCGTCGATGTTCGAAATCAACCCAAGCTCATACTTCTTGTGCAGCCGGTCGAGGTTCGCGTTGGTATCGCGAAATGGCGTCCACGACGGAATGCTGTCCGGCAGGAAGCTCGATCGCACAGGTTCGAGGACCCAGCCCAGCTCCTCCGCGCAGCGCACGGCTGTGCGTCTCAGAACCTCCGCATACAGCTCATAGGAGCCGGACATGATCTCGGCCTGGATCTGCTGGAACAACGGGATCAGCTTGTCGCGCTCGATCGTGAAGCCGTCTCTGTCGGCCTCCTTCTGGAACGCGTCGTAAACGCCCTTCTCCCAGTCGATCAGGGTTCCGTAAACCTCCAGGCTCACGAATTCGATGCCCTTTGGGAGTGCCAACTGTCTCCAATCCCGTCTTTCGTGGATTTGCTGATAGCCTGCCGCGCCGGCCGATCCGTCGATCGGCGATCGTGACGGCCTGCTAAGCAGGTCGGAAAGATACAGGCCGCGGGGCACTCGGCCCTTCCAGCCAGTCGAATGGACCTCCTCGAATATCAGGGAAAGCAGCTGTTCGCCGACGCGGGCGTGCCGGTCCCGCTCGGATATCACGCAGCCACGCTCGAGCAGGCTCGCGAAGCGGCGGGCAGGCTCGAGTTCCCGGTCGTGGTCAAGGCTCAGGTCCAGATCGGCGGCCGCGGCAAGGCCGGCGGGGTGAAGGTCGCCAAGGACATGAGTGAGCTGGAACGGCATGCCGAGGCGATGCTCGGCATGGACATCAAGGGCCTCACCGTCGGCGAGCTGTGGATCGAAAAGGCTTCCGAGATCGCCGCCGAGTACTACGCGGCGATCATCTTCGACCGCAGTGCTCGCAAGCCGCTGGTGATGTTCTCGCGCATGGGCGGCATGGACATCGAGCAGGTCGCAGACCAGCATCCGGAGGCGCTGGTCAAGCTGCACGTCGATCCGCTGGTCGGATTCCAGGCCTACCACGGCCGACGCGTCGCCTACGAAAGCGGGATCGACGCGGACGTGGTCAAGCCGGTTGCCGCGATGCTCGCCAGGCTCTACGACGTGTTCATCGCTTGCGACACGATGCTGGTCGAGGTCAACCCGCTGATCGTGACGGCCAACCGCGAGGTGATGGCGCTCGACGCGAAGGTCAGCGTCGATGACAACGCGCTGTCGCGCCAGCCCACCGTGGCCGAGATGCGCAATCCCTCTGCGGAAGACCCCCAGGAGCAGATGGCGAAGGAGCGCGGTATCACCTACGTGAAGCTCGACGGCGATGTCGGCATCTTCGGCAACGGCGCCGGGCTCGTCATGTCAACGCTCGACGTGGTGGCACAGGCCGGCGGCAGGCCGGCCAACTTTCTCGACGCCGGCGGCGGCGCCAAGGCGGAGTTGATCGTCAGCGCGCTCGAGGTGCTGCTGTCAGACCCCAAGGTCAATTCGGTGCTGATCAACATCTTCGGCGGCATCACCCGCTGCGACGAGGTCGCGACCGGGTTGTTGACCGCGATCGAGCAGATCGAGCCGGCGGTGCCGTTCGTCGTGCGCCTGGACGGCACCAACGACGAGCAGGGCCGCAAGATCATCGCGGAGGCGAACAACCCACTGATCCACCCGGCGAAGACGATGCTCGAGGCCGCCGACATGGTTGTGACCCTCGCCAGGAACTCCGCGCCCTCAGAGCTCCCGATTCTTCCGCCTAAGGAAGAATCGGGAGCGTAGATATGGCCATCCTCGTTGGCGCCAACACCAAGCTTGTCGTCCAGGGATTGACCGGGCGCGAAGGCTCGTTCCACAGCTTGCGCAACCGCGAGTACGGGACCGACCTCGTCGCCGGGGTAACGCCGGGCAAGGGCGGGCAGGACGTCGAAGGCGTGCCGATATTCGACACGATGCACGCGGCCGTCGACGCAACCGACGCCAACACGTCGATGGTGTTCGTGCCTCCCCCCTTCGCGGCGGACGGCATCCTCGAGGCGATCGACGCCGGGATCGAGACGATCGTCTGCATAACCGAGGGCATCCCCGCGCACGACATGCTGCGCGTCTATAACCACCTAAAGGGCACGGAGGCACGGCTGATCGGTCCCAACTGCCCGGGTGTGCTGTCGCCGGGCAAGGCCAACGTTGGGATCATCCCGCCCCACTTCTTCAACGAAGGTGGCGTCGGGCTGGTTTCGCGCTCGGGAACGCTGACCTACCAGATCGGTAACGAGCTGGCCCAGCTCGGAGTCGGCAACTCGACGATCGTCGGCATCGGCGGCGACCCGATCATCGGCAGCTACTTCATCGACGTGATCGACCTGTTCGAGGCCGACGACCAGACGGAGTTGATCGTGATGGTCGGCGAGATCGGCGGCGACGAAGAAGAGAAAACAGCCGAGTTCATCGGCGAGCACGTCTCCAAGCCCGTGGTCGGCTACATCGCCGGCTTCACCGCGCCGCCCGGAAAGCGCATGGGCCACGCCGGCGCGATCATCTCCGGCTCGTCGGGGACAGCGCAGGCGAAGGCCGAGGCGCTCGAGTCGAAGGGTGTGAGGGTCGGTCGCAACCCGACAGAGGTCGCCCAGATCGCGGCTTCTTTCACATAGACGTCTTGTTGCGTATCAGCGTGGGCGTCACCCTCGAAGTCCATGCCGGGCGCGTTCGACGTTGACACCGATATCCGATCAAAAGGTCGAGCGCCCGACCGCACGATCGGCGAGCTCGCGGCGCGGCGGCATGGTGTGGTCACGCGCCGACAGCTCCTGTGCATGGGGCTCTCGTCGGGCGCAATTCAGCGACGGGTCGAGCGCGGCCTGCTCCACTGCGTGCATCGAGGCGTCTACGCGGTCGGTCACCCGCAGCTGAGCCTGCGCGGGCGCTGGCTCGCCGCCGTGCTGGCCTGCGGTCCAGGGGCGGTGTTGAGCCATCGCAGCGCGGCCGCCTTGTGGGACCTGGCTACCGTACCGGCCAGCCGCATCGAGGTCAGCGTCGCACGCAGAGTGCGTGGGCCGGCAAGAGTCGTGCTACATCTCTCCCGCGCACTCGAGGCGGACAGCGCGAGTCAGGCGGGCATTCCGGTTACGACCCCGAACCGGACGCTGGTCGACCTGGCCGCCGTGGTCACGGCGCGCCGGCTACGACGAGCGGTCGAGCGGGCCGAGCGCCTGCAGCTTCTGGACGTGGCGGCGATCGAGCGCCTGTGCACGGGCGGCCGTCACGGGACCGGGATGTTGCGCTCGATCCTGAGTCAATACGACCAGTCCATCGTCTGGACGAGGTCGGAGCTGGAACGCAGCTTCCTCGAACTGGGTGCCTCGGCCGGGCTGCCCGTGCCGCTGGTGAACGTCCAAGTCGCCGGATGGGAGGTCGACATGCTCTGGTGTGAGGAGCGCCTCGTGGTCGAGCTGGACGGCTACGCCTATCACCGGACCCGAGCTGCGTTCGAACGCGATCGAAGGCGCGACGCCGACTTACAACTTGCCGGATACCGCGTTCTGTGAGTCACTGCACGCCGACTCGAAGAAGAGCCCGGTACGGTCATCGAGGCGATCAGGACGTTACTCACCCGCTGACCGGCCATGGGGCCCCGATATGCTGCGGCAGCCATGGCCGACGAGATAATCAGCTTCGCGCGCGGTGCCCCGAGCGCCGACATCGTGCCCGCCGAGGCGCTGCGACGCGCCGCAGCCCAGGTGCTGGCCGACGACCCAGCGGGGGCGCTGTCTTACGGCCCCGGCACGGGCTACGGCCCGCTTCGCGATTGGGTGGCCAAGCGGCACGATGTCGAACCGGAACGTGTGATGCTTGCCAACGGCTCGCTCGAAGGCGGCATGATGCTGTTCGACCTGCTGATCGAGCCCGGCGACACCGTGGTCGTCGAGTCACCGTCGTATGACCGCACGCTCAAGGGCCTGCGCAGCCGCGGCGCCGAGCTGCTCGCGATTCCGTTGGCGGACGACGGGCTCGACGTGGGCGCGCTGGAACGCGCGCTGGAGTCGGGCGCGCGCCCGAGCTTCATCCACACGATTCCGAACTTCCACAACCCCGCCGGCTGCACGATGTCGCTCGCAAAACGCGATCGGCTGCTAGAGCTGGCGGCCGAGTACGACTTCCTCGTATTCGAGGACGACCCCTACCGGGAGGTCCGCTTCGAAGGCGAGGACCTGCCGACGATGCTCTCCCGCGACAGCGCCGGGCGCGTGATCTACGCATGCTCATTTTCGAAGACGATCGCGCCGGGTGTGCGCACCGGCTACATGATCGGGCCGGCCGACACGATCGACGCGCTGCGCGCCCACGCGGTCGACACCTACATCTCGCCGAACATGCTCGCCGAGGCGATAGTCGGGGAGTTCTGCCGCTCCGGGGCGATCGAGACCTCGATCGCCGACGTTAAGGTCGCGTTGCGTGCGCGACGCGACGCCGTCGCGCAAGCGCTCGGCAAGCACTTCGGCTCCGACGCGCGCTTCGTGACGCCCGAGGGCGGCTACTTCCTCTGGGTCGAGCTTCCCGAGGGCGTTGACACCGGTCAGCTCTTGGAAGCGTGCAAGCAGCGCGGCGTGACGTTCGTGAAGGGCAGCGACTTCATGCTCGAGGGCGGCACCAACTGCATGCGACTCGCTTTTTCCGCCGTGACCCCCGAGCAGGCGAGCGAGGGCGTCGAACGGATCGCACAGGCGCTGGCCGCGCCCACCGCTGCCGCCTGAAACCGCTGTCCGGGGCGGCCATGCGTGTTAGTCTCGAAACGAGGGAGATGCCCGTTTCAGACGTAGCAAGCACAGGGGGTTCGCACCGTCGCGTAGGCCTGCGCGTGTCGCTGGTGTGCGCCGTTCTGCTTGCAGCAGTCGCCTGCGTTCCCAGCTCGGCCAACGCACTGATCGGGCTCGACAGCTTCTCGGTGGAACCGTCGACGCTCCAGGCCGGCGGACATCCCGACCTGAACATCAAGGTGGACTTCTGCGGCTCGGCGCCGATCTGCTCTCCCCTGGCGAACGAGCAGCTGCGCAACCTCGCGCTGCACCTGCCGCCTGGTCTGCTCGGCAACCCTCTGGCCCCCGCCCGGTGTTCCCGGTCCACCTTCGACGCCGACCCCGACGACTGCCCCGCCGACTCGAAGATCGGCACCGTTGGTGGCGAGATCGAAGCGCCCCTCCCGCTCACACTTCCCGTTGCGGGATCGCTCTACAACGTCGAACCGGGCCCAGACGAGATCGGGCGGCTCGGGATCGATGTAGCGGGGGACCTCAGCATCCCGGGTGTTGAAGCACATCCGAGAATCATCGACTCCGCCGGACAGCAGGTCAGCGGTGATCTCTCGCTAGACCAGGAGTCGCTCGACTTCCCGGAGACCATCCCCGCCGTCGTCCTCGGGGTGCCCGTTGACGTTCCGATCAAGGTGCGCAACATCGAGTTCAATCTCGATGGCGAGGTCGGGAGCCCGGCCAAGCCCTACATCGTCAACCCGACCTCGTGCGAGCTTGCGACCACCAAGCTGGAGGTCAACTCGTGGGCGGACTCGACCTACGTCGAGCGCACGTCGAGCTACACGCCGGATGGCTGCGACTCGCCGCCGATGCCGGCTTTCGAGCCGTCGATCGAGGTCGAGCCCGACACGAGCAAGGCAGGCGCTCCGAGCGGCTACACGCTGGCCGTCGAGGTCGATCCACACGCGGACCAGGACCCGATCACCTCGCACATCGAGGACACGCGCATCGAGTTTCCGCAGGGCCTGGGGATATCGCCGTCGGCGGCCGGAGACCTCGACGCGTGCAGCGATGCCCAGCTAGCAAGCGAGAGCTGTCCGGCCGACGCGAAGATCGGCGACATCAAAGTTTGGAGCCCCTACGTGGACGGCGATCGCAACGACCTGGCCCTGGACCCGATCGCCGGAGTCGCCTACGCGGGCGAGCCGACCGACGATCAGCCCTTCCGGCTGCTGATGGATCTCGACGGGCCCGGCCTCGGCGTGCAGCTGCGCTCCACCGCGAACGTGGACGAGACGACCGGCCGCATCACCTCGATCGTTCTCGACCAGCCGCAGGTGCCCTTCGAGCGTTTCGAGCTGAAGCTCAAGGGTGGCGACTACGCGGTGCTCGCAAATCCGAACCGCTGCGGGTCCTATGAGGTAGCGGCCACGTTCACACCCCGCAACGGCCAAAGCCCCGTTTCGGCCACGGACAGCTTCGAGATCGACGGTGACGGCGCGGGCGGCGATTGCCCCGACCCGAAGCCCTTCAAGCCAACGCTCGACGTCACACCGACCACGTCGGAGGCGAGGGCCACTCCTCACCTGAAGACGGTCTTCACGCGCGCCGAGGGCGAGCAACAGCTCGTCGCCCTGAATTTCCAGTCGGCGCCGGGCATCGTCGCCTACATCGGATCGGTGCCGCAATGCGCACCGGACCTGGCGTATGCGGGCAACTGCCCCGAGGCGAGCAGGATCGGAGACATAGAGGCCGATGTCGGCCCCGGCGACTCCCCCCTGCATCAGTCGGGATCCATGTACCTGACGCAGCCGCTGCGCGAGGGAGACGTGATCGGGTTCGCGTTCGTGATTCCGGCGATCGCGGGGCCGTTCGACTTCGGCAAGTTCGTCAACACCAGCGGCGTGAGCCTGAGCGCCGGCGGCGACACCGCGACGACCGAGACGGCCTCGATCCCGACAGTGTTCAAGGGCGTCCCGGTCCAGATTCGCAGGATCGAGGTCGACGTCAACCGCGACAACTTCTTGCTCAACCCAAGTGGCTGCGACGCGAGGGAGTTCAAGGGCGAGTTCACCGGCTCGCTCGACTTCTTCCCGGTCGAGCCGCTCGCGAAGTCCTCGACAGCAGTGCCGTTCCAGCCGACGGGCTGCGACAAGCTGCCGTTCGACCCGAAGCTGCAGTTCATAGCGGGAGAGAAGGGGCAGACCGACGCCCGGGACAACCCGCCGGTCAAGGCGATCTACACGCAGGGGCCCGGGCAAGCGGCGCTGCGCTCGTCGCGGGTCGCGATCCCGGGCGTGCTGCGCCCGAACCTGCGTTCCGTTCAGAGGCTGCTGTGCCAGGCTGCGACTCCGCGCACATGTCCTGCGTCCTCGCGCGTCGGGATTGCCACGATCGACTCTCCGCTGCTGTCGGAGCCTCTCACGGGCAACCTCTTCCTGCTCCAGGAGCCCGGGAAGATTCTTCCCCGTCTGGCGATATCGACACAGGGCGCCGTCTCGGTCGACATTCAATCGCGCAACGTGATCGAAGGCATCAAGACGGTCAACTACTTCGATGTCGTGCCCGACGTGCCGCTCGCCAAGACCGAGTTCTCGTTCTTCGGCGGACCGAACGGGCTACTCAGCTCGTTCGACGACCTGTGCGTGGATCGATCGTTCGGCGAGGCGAGCTTCGCGTCACACAACGGCAAGTCGGTTTCATACAAGCCACTGCTGGCGGTGGAGGGCTGTCCCGTAGTCGCCCGCATGCTCCTACTGCGCCGTACGATCAAGATCGATCGGCGCGGCGTGGGACGGCTGCGGATGCGCTGTCGAAGCTCGCGCAAGTGCGCGGGCGAGCTGACGCTTCAGACCGGTAGCGGCGGAGCGTCGCGTGTGACGACGATCGCGCGCGGACGCGTTTCGATCAAGCCGCGCAAGCGCGGCACCGTGAAGATCCGCTTGGCGCCAAAGCGGCTCGAGCTGCTGCGCAAGCGCAAGCGACTGAGGACGAGGATGAGGCTGGCACTCAACAGCCAGCCGGTGCTGTCGAGTGGCTCGGTGACGCTGGTGCCGAAGCGCCGTCATCCTTGAACATCGGGGGGGGAATACGCCCCCCTCGACCCCCTCTCACGCTGGAGCGTCGGCCTACGGCCGCCGCCCCAATATCTAGCGGCCGTAGCGTTCCTTGCCCAGCACGAGCTGGTCGGGCAGGGCAGTGCGCGGCGGTGGCGAGGGGTCGGCGCTGACCGACACCGTCTCCGCGACGCTGCGCGTCACGGTCATGTGCTCGCCGCCGGCGTCGATCACGACCTCGTCTTCGCCGGACTGCGCGAGCGTGCCCTCGAGTCCCGGGTACAAGCCCGACTGCTTGAGGTAGTGCAGCAGGTCCTCGGCCTCGTTCTCGAACCTCAGCACCTTCACGCTTGCCTCCGGCTCGACGTCGGCGAGCGGAACCCCTGGAACACGCTCACCGGGCTTGATCGGGTGGCCGTGCGGGCAGGTATCGGCGTCGCCGACCGCCCTGACCATGTAGGCCTCGAAGGCCGGCGACATCGCGTGCTCGAGCCGTTCGGCCTCCTCGTGCACGTCGTCCCAGGGCACATCGACGACGTCGGTGAGGAAGCGCTCGATCAGCCGGTGACGGCTGACTATCTCCTCGGCCTGCTTGCGTCCTTCGGCCGTGAAGTGAAGCGACTTGTCCTCGGCGCGCTTGACGTAGCCGTCCTGCTCGAGCCGCCCGAGCATCTCGTGCACGGTCGGAGGCGAGAGTTGCATCGCGCGGGCGATGTTCGCGCCGGTGATCGGCAGGTCCACCTCCATCAACCAGTAGATGCTCTGGAGGTACTCCTCCTCTGCTGCGGTGGCGTGATCGGCGGTCATTTTGGCCTTGCAGTGGGGTCTGGGGACGATTTTCGGTGCTCGTCGCGTCCAGCCTACCGCGTGCGGGCGGTTCGGACCGCACGATCCGCTCGTTTCCCCTAACCTGATCGGGTCAGTGGAGGCGCCCCAGGAGGGGGCGCCGTGTCAGCTTCTAGTACTCGCTCCGATTGATCCGCGACCTCATGCCACGAGCACCTTACCGGTG
>JBBDJG010000004.1:0-46699 GCA_040880005.1 Solirubrobacterales bacterium | reverse complement strand
CGGATTTGAACCGGGGACCTCACCGACCCGAACGGTGCGCGCTACCAGGCTGCGCTACGCCCCGATGCCAGCGGATTGTCGCAGAGGTTCGCCGGCCCCGAAGGTCCACTAAGAAGCAACGGCCTTGTAGTAGCGCACTGCGAGTCCGGTCATCAACGTCTCGAAGCACTCCTCCAGCGTGAGTTCGTTCTCTTCCGCATAGCCCTGGATGCCCTGCCCTTCGATCGCCATGCTCTGGCCGATCACCTCATCGACCAGCTCAGGGTGCTGGTCCGAGAAATAGGCCCCCATGCTGTAGAGGTTGGTGTCCATCAGGGACTCGAGGAACGAATCCCGCTGCGATGCCGTCATGGGCGAGATTCTACGGGCCGGGCGTGCAATTCCCCCCACCGACTCCGGAGGGCCCGGCCCCTGAGGCCCGGCGGTGTCCAGGGCAGTCGCTTGTGCGCGTCTGCCAGACGCGATATAAGGACTGGAGCACGAAACAAGCGGCGGAGCCGCCGCTCCAGCTAGAGAGGGAGACTGCATTGGCGAACCATCTGACGCCCACCGAGCTGGCAGACATGACCGGGATGAAGCGCAGGGAAGTGATCACGAAGTGTATGCAGATGGGGGTTCCGATCTTCCAGGGGAGGATCGACAAGACACTCTTTCTCGCGTCATTGAAGGAATCTCGGGTCCAGCATCCGGCACAGGTGGCAGAGGCGTCTTAGCGAATCCGGGCACAGGCGCTCGATCCGCACCCAGAGGCTAGAATCCGGCCCAGAGGGCGGGCCGTACAAGGCACCGTCTCTCAAAGGGAAAGCCACCTAGGAGGAGGAGAGATGGAGGTCCAGACCGCGGCGACGGCGAGTTCTGCATCCACAGGCTCGACCACGCTGGCCGATCTGCTCACGATCGCCGCGACGAAGCATGCTTCGCTGGTCGCCCAGCGGCACAAGGTTGCCGACAAGTGGGTCGAAGTCTCCTACGCAGAGCTCGGTCAGATCGTCAAGGAGTTCTCGCTCGGGCTGATGGACCTCGGCATCGAGTCCGGCCACAAGGTCGGAATCCTGTCGAACACCCGTCCGGAGTGGACCTACTCCGACTTCGCGATTCTCTGTGCCGGCGCCACGGTGGTGCCGATCTACCAGACCAACTCGCCGCAGGAGTGCGAGTACGTTCTGCACCACTCGGAGTCGAAGGCGGTGGTCGTCGAGGACGACGCGCAGCTCGAAAAGGTCCGTCAAGTCCGTGACCAGCTCCCGAACCTCGAGCACATCATCGCGATCGAGCCGATCGCGGCTGACGACGTCGTGACGATCGACTCGGTGCGCAAGAGGGGCGCAACACGCCCCGAGGCGGACCTCGACAAGCGCGTAGCGGCTGTGACGCCCGACGACGTCGCCACCTACATCTACACCTCGGGCACGACGGGGCCACCCAAGGGCTGCATCATCGACCACCGCAACTGGCGCTCGATGCTGGACATGGCTGAGCGCGAGGACGTGCTGGTCGCCAACGAGGTCGTGTTTCTGTTCCTACCGCTCGCGCACGCATTCGCGCGCCTGATACAGCTGATCGCCATCGACGTCGGCTCGACGATCGCCTATTGGGAGCGTGATCCGAAGAAGATCGTGCCCAACCTGATGGAGGTCAAGGCGACCTATTTCCCGTCGGTGCCGCGTATTTTCGAGAAGATCTACACGCTCGCAACGTCGAACGCCCCTGACAAGCAACAGCTCGAGCAGGCCGTGGAGCTGGGCGTGAAGGTGCGCCAGATGCAGACCCGGGGCGAGGACATTCCGGCCGACCTCCTGGCCGCATTCAACAAGGCTGACGAGGCGTTGTTCGTGAACGTGCGCAACCTTTTCGGCGGCAACATGAAGCAGTGCGTCACCGGTGCGGCGCCGATCGCGCCCGAGATCCTGCGGTTCTTCTACGCCTGCGGCGTTCCCGTCATGGAGGGCTACGGCATGACCGAGACCTCGACCGCGGCCACGATCAACACGCTCGACAACTTCCGGATCGGCTCGGTCGGCCGGGCGATGGAGGGATGTGAGATCAAGATCGCCGACGATGGCGAGGTTTTGATCAAGGGACCGAACATCTTCCGTGGCTACTACAAGAATGAGGACGCGACCAAGGAGACGATCGTCAACGACTGGCTGCACACGGGCGATCTCGGTCGCCTCGACGAGGACGGCTTCCTCTACATAACCGGACGCAAGAAGGACATCATCATCACGGCCGGCGGCAAGAACATCACGCCCGCCAACTGGGAGAACACGATGAAGCAGAATCGCTGGGTCTCGCAGGCAGTGATGTACGGTGACCGGCAGCCCTACCTGACCGCGCTGGTCACGCTCGATCCAGAAGAGATCGTGCCCTGGGCGACCGAGCAGGGAATCGACGACACGAACCTGCCCTCTCTGTGCCTAAACGAGAAGGTACGCGCGCTGATCCAGGGCGTGATCGACGATGTCAATCAGCGTTACGCCCAGGTCGAGCAGGTGAAGAAATTCACGATCCTCGACCACGACCTGTCGCAGGAGACCGGCGAGCTGACGCCGACGATGAAAGTCAAGCGCAACGTCTGCTACGAGAAGTACGACGGCACGCTCAACGCCATGTACACATAGGTTGGCGGCCGCTGTAGGCGGACGCTCCGGCATGCGGGGGGTCGAGGGGGCGCTGAGCCCCCCGTTATCCGAACGATCGCGCCAAGCGGTGCTATTGACCTGACTGTCTCAGCAGTGCACCGGTCGTCTGCTCGAGTATCCGACGCCACGCGTTGACCTTCTCGGTCTGCTCTTCGGCCTGACGCAGAATCTTTGTCACTCGGCGGGCAGAGATCTCGATGCCATGCTTCTCGCAAATCTCCCGGTAGCGCTGGTAGTCCGCGGCAAGCTTCAGCGTCACCGACTCGAACCCGTGGCGCGCGATCTCGACGCGCGAAGAGTAGTTCATGATGCTCGTGCCGAACATCAACTCGTCGTTGGGATCGGGCTCGATCAGGATGATGTCCACACCGGGATAGCGCTCGCTCCAGCGCGCAACGTGCTCGTGCAGGCGTGCGTGCGCCAGTAGCTTGAACACTTGGTACCCGACCTGTGGGTAGCCCATGTCGGACACTCGACGCACGCGACTTCCGAAGATCGTCGGGATCCGCTTCTGGAAGTCGTTGACGTACGGCACAAGAGGGTTGACGACGACGATGAACTTGGCACCGCGCTCGACGGCGATGTCCACGTTCGTCGTGGAATGGATTCCCCCGTCAACGAACTGGCGGCCCTTGATATCGACCGGTCGATACACCATTGGCAGCGCGGCCGACGCGGATACCGCCTTCGAAATCGGAACATCGTCCCAACCTGGGGAACCGAAGGCGATCCGCTCGCAGGTGTCGAGGTCTGTCGCAATCAGATACAGCTCCGACTCCAGCAGACGAAAGTCGTCGGTGCGGTCCGACTCCGTGAAAACGCGTTGGATGTAGTTTTCGATTCCCGACCCGGTGTAAATTCCTGGAGGCAGTGCCTCCGCGAGGCCGGTGAGCACGTCCATCACCGACGCCTCGCGCCAGCGACCGGCCAGATTCCGCGCAAGGCCCATCAAGCGCAGCGGAGCCAGTATCGACCGGGTCGCGAAATCGGCGTAGTTCGGCTTGAGCAGCGTGCTGAGATCGATGTCGCGAAACGGGGTGGGCATCCGCTTGTTGACCACTCGCGACATCTCCTCTGGCGTCACGCCCGCAGCGACCAGGCTCGCGACGAACGAGCCGGCGCTCGTGCCGACGTAGATATCGAAGTCGTTGACCGTGCGGTTCACGGTCAGCAGGTCGAGCGCACGCAGCGCACCGATCTCGTACACACCCCCCGTGAAACCGCCACCTCCCAGCACAAGCGCGGTCTTCGACTGCTTGCCGCGCCGGGCGGGTCGTTTGCCGGCGCCGGCCTTCCCCGACACAGGGCCGGCGGGCGTGGATTCGAAATCGACCACCTCACCCATGGGGAACGCTTTATACCAAGCGAGGTTCTGGGACGAGATGAATCGCCTCTACAGCGGTTCACGGCGACAATCCTGCGACCTACACGCGCCGGTGTCGGTAGGCTTGATCGACCCTGTCTTGAGCGAGCGCGGGAAGGAACAGCTTTGAGCACACCGACGCACATCGAGTTGAGCGACTTCTTCGGTGAGACTCACGGGGTGCTCAGCCCGCCATGGGTGGAGGACACGAGCGACTACGAGTTCTTCGGCGTCAACATCAACGACACGCGCGCATTCGCGGCCCAGGCACTGACTCGTCGCCTCAAGGTGATCGGGCTCCCACAGGCCGCCTGACCGGCCGCACGCTGAGGAGAGATTCTCATGAGCTGGAGCAAGATGGGGCCCGTCGCGCTCCTTGCGGCGCTGTTCTGGCCCGCCTCCGCGCTCGCCGCCGCAACCCCGCAGCAGAGATTCGATCGGGGGGCGCACGCAGCGGCCAGCTCGGGTGCATGGGCGATCGACACCGCGACGGGCAGGGTGCTCATATCCAGCAATGCGAATGTGCGCCGCGTGCCCGCCTCGGTTCAGAAGCTGTTGACCAGCTCGGCAGCGCTCGAGCGGATGGGGTCGGCCTTTCGCTTCGAGACCCGCGTGCTCGCGGACGCGGCCATTGCCGACGAATCACTCGACGGCAGTCTCTACATCAAGGGAGCCGGCGACCCGTCGTTCAACGGCGCGCATCTGGCGCGGCTCGCTCGTGGCGTGGCCGCCGATCTCTCGGACGTGTCGGGGCGCGTCTACGGAGACGAGAGCCTGTTCGACTCGCGCCGCGGCACCCCGGCGAGTGGTTTCGCGCTTTCCTTCTACATAGGGCCGCTGACGGCGCTCGCCTTCAACAGTGGATACGACGGCGGTCACTTCCAGAGCAACCCGCCGCGATTCGTGGCACAGCGGCTGCGCTCCTCGCTCGTGCGGAGCGGAGTCGATGTGGCAAAGTCGGCCCAAGCCGGTCGTGCGCCCACGAAGGCGCAGGCGGTCGCCAGCAGCAGATCGCAGACGCTCGCCGAGATCGTGCGGCGCATGAACCAGCCCTCCGACAACTTCTACGCCGAGACCCTGATCAAGGCGCTCGGAGCGCGAATCGGCGGCGGCGGCTCGACGGCGGTGGGCGCCGGCGTGATACGCGACTTCGAGCGCGCGCACGGGCTCTCGTCGCGAGTGATCGACGGCTCGGGCCTTTCGCGCGGAAATGCGATCGCCCCACGAGCGGTCGGCAGGCTGCTCACCGAGGCCCAGAGCAGCGACTGGTTTTCGTCGTTTCACCGGTCGCTCCCGCTTGCCGGCCGCAGCGGAACACTGGCCGGGCGGATGCGTGGCACAGCCGCGGACGGGCGCTGCCGGGCCAAGACCGGGACGCTGTCGAACGTCAGCGCCCTAGCCGGCTACTGCCGGGCGCGCAACGGCCACCGGATCGTGTTCGCGATCCTGATGAACGGCGTCAACGTGTCGGCCGCGAGGGCGGCCCAGGACCGCACGGTGGTCTCACTAGCCGCCTACTCGGACTAGGCTCCCAGCAGACGCTCCAGCTCGTCCTCGCCGATCACGGAGCGGCCGAGATCGCGGGCCCTGGCGATCTTCGAGCCGGGGTTCTCTCCCGCGACCACGTAGTCGGTCTTGCTCGACACCGAGCCGGTCACCTTGCCCCCCGCGGCTTCGATCCTCTCTTTGGCATGCTCGCGGGTGAGATTCGGCAGCGTCCCCGTCAGCACAAACGTCTTGCCGGCCAGCGGGGCGGAGTCCGGCGCTTCCGAAGCGTCCTGCTCGAAGTTCAGCCCGCGCTTGCGAAGCTCGGCGACGAGGTCCCGGTTTCGCTTTTCGCCGAAGGTCTGCGCGATCGTGTCCGCCAGCACCGGCCCGATGCCATCGACCGCCTCGATCTGCTCCTTGGACGCTGCCATCAACCCGTCGATCGATCCGAAGTGCGACGCCAGCGCGCGCGCATTGACCGATCCGATTCCCGGTATCCCGATCGCATACAGAACCCGGTGGAACGGCTGCTGCTTGGAGCGCTCGATCGATTCACAGAGGTTCTCGGCCGACTTGCGCTGAAACCCCTCGAGCGGCTCGAGCCGCTCGGGCTTCAAGCGGTACATGTCGGGCAGCGAGCGCACCAGCTCTTGCTCGAACAGCTTGTGCACGAGCTTCTCGCCGTAGCCCTCGATGTCCATGGCGCCGCGCGAGGTGAAGTGCTTGAGCGCCTGCACGATCTGGCCTGGGCAGTCGTTGCGGTTGGGACAGCGCGTGAACACCTCGCCCTCGGGCTTGATCGTCTTCGCGCCGCAAGCCGGACAGCGCTTCGGGGGCACGTAGCGTTTTTCCTTGCCCGTTCGGCGTTGCGTCACCGGAGACACGACTTGGGGGATGACGTCGCCGGCCCGCAGCACGACGACCTCATCGCCGGCCCGGATGTCCTTGCGCGCGAGGTCCTCCTCGTTGTGCAACGTCGCCTTGCTGACCGTGACGCCGCCGACCTCCACGGGCTCGAGTATCGCGAACGGGACCAGATGGCCCGTGCGACCGACGTTCACGCCGATCTTCTCGAGCTTGGTCACCGCGGTGGTGGGAGCAAACTTGAACGCAATCGCCCAGCGCGGCTCCCGTCCCACGACGCCCAGCGTCTGCTGAACGCGGTAGTCGTTGATCTTCACGACGACGCCGTCGATCTCGAAGTCGAGCCGCTCGCGCTTGGTCTCCCATTGCTTGCACGCCTCGATCACGGAATCGATGTCCGAGTGCAGCTCGACATCGGGGTTGACCCTGAAGCCGAGCTGCCGTAGGTACTCGAGGGTCTGGTAGTGGGTCTCGTGCTCGACGCCCTCGGTCGCTCCCAGCCCGTAGCACCAGATCGACAGTGGACGCGCAGCCGCTACCGCGGGATCAAGTTGCCGGATCGATCCTGCGGCCGAGTTGCGCGGATTCGCGAACGTCGGCTCGCCGGCAGCAGCACGCTGCTCGTTGAGTCGCGCGAAGTCCGCGAGCGGCAGATACACCTCGCCGCGCACCTCGAGCAACGCTGGGACGCGCGCTCGCTTGGTCGATTCTCCCTGACCTTCGCCGATCGACAGCGGGATCGCACCGATCGTCTTGAGGTTGTGCGTGACGTCCTCTCCAACCTCGCCGTCCCCGCGGGTCGCTCCCCGAGCGAGCACGCCATTCTGGTACACCAGCGATATCGCGAGGCCGTCGATCTTCGGCTCGGTCACGAACTCGATTGGCGCCTCGTCATGGCCCTGTTTGGCGGCCAGCGTGCGCGCCCGCTGCTCCCATGCGCGCAGCTCGCCCTCGTCGCGAGCGTTGCCGAGCGACACCATCGGCAGCAGGTGACGGATCTGGTCGAACCTTTCCAGTGGCTTGCCACCGACTCGCTGGGTCGGAGAATCGGGCGTCCGAAGCGCCGGATGGTCCTCTTCGAGCTGCAGCAGCTCGCGCATCAGGTCGTCGTAGGCGGGATCCGATATCTCGGGGTCGTCGATAACGTAGTAGCGGTAGTTGTGGTGCTCGATCTGCCGGCGCAGCTCGCCGGCACGCCGATCGTGCCCGGAGGCTGCGCGGGCCCGGGTCATCGCGAGTCGGGCGCCCCCGCCGGCTCGGCGGGGTCCTCGGAGATCAGTGAGCTGAGGTCCCAGTCGCGCATCTCTTCGACCTGTTCGATATCCGTCAGCTCGAAGTGCAAGGGGGTGACGGAGATCGCACCGCCATCGATCGCAGCGAAGTCCGTGCCGTCCTCGGCGTGGTAGGAGGGGTCGTCGCCATAGATGTGGAACCTGCGGCGCCTGCCCCCGTCAGCATCCTCGATCAGCTCGAGGCGGTCACGGTAGATGCGCTTGCCGAGCCGCGTGATGGCGGCGCCCGCCAGCTCGGTCGCCGCACGCGCCGGGCAGTTGATGTTGAGCAAGGTGCCTGCCGAGATCGGCCGCTGCGGGAGCTGACCCACCAGGCGCGCTGTGAACGCCGCCACGGCGGCGAAATCGAAATCTCGCCCGAAGCGGAAGTCCATCTCGCGTTTCGTCGATTGCTGCGAGACGGCGATCGCGGGCAGACCCAGCACGGCTCCTTCCAGGGCCGCAGCGACGGTGCCCGAGTAGGTGATGTCGTCTCCCAGATTGGCCCCGTGGTTGATGCCCGAGACGATCAGCTCAGGCTCGAAGTCGATCAACCCCAAGGCGCCAAAACGCACGCAATCCACGGGCGTGCCGTCGGTCGCAAATCCGGTGCTTCCATCCTCGAACTCGAACTCTTCGACCCACAGGGGCTCCCTCGTGGTGATGCTTCGTGCGCTTGCCGATCGATTGGTGTCCGGTGCGATCACGGCCACCTCCACGCGTGGAACCTCGCGCAGCGCGCGTCGCAGGGCGTGCAGGCCCTTGGCCTGGATTCCGTCGTCGTTTGTGAGCAAGATCTTCATGGCGGCAGCGGCGCGGCGGCGACCACGCATGTTAGTTCGGTGCTCCCCCGGTCCAGAGCCACCTCCAGCAACCTGTCAGGGCATGGCACCCGAACGGACGTCCGCGTCGAAAATCATCCGCAGATGTCCTAGAACGTTCGCCGACTTGGTGTCTAGTGCGTTCGTTCTAGATTCTGGCCTCGATTCGCGCATATGACCTGGAAACGCCGATAACAAAGGTCAGATTGCCCATGGACCCGCCGGCCAGGTACCGAGATCAGGCGGACTCCAGAGAGGCCAAGGATGGCCGCATACATCACGCCCCACCACCGCACCGGTTCCGACCCGCAGGGCCGCCTCGAAAGGGCGGTCCGCTTGCGACTGAGCCAGGAGCGCGGATCAACCTCGCTGTTCGAACTGTTGGTGGCGGTCCCGGTGATGCTGGTCGTGCTGATCAGCGTGTTCGCTCTGTACCAACTCTCGGTCAGGGGAGGCGATCGTACGAACAGCCGCGTGCGCAGCCTCCAGCAGCAGCAGATCGGAGTCGAACGGATCTCGCGTGAGCTGCGACAGGCCACGACGGTGAATCCGATCTCCTCCCAAGTGGTGGACGTCGAGACCTACGTAACTCCGTCCGGGGGCGGCGCCGCCGTACTTCGCCACGTGCGCTACGACTGCACGACGGGCTCTTGCAAGCGGTATGAAGGGCCGTCAGGCGGGACCACGTTCACCTCCGGTCCGGTGAACGTGATCACGGACATTCAGAACTCCAACGTGTTCGAGATGGAGCCCGACTTCATCAACCCGAACTTCGTCGCCCTGGCGGTAGATGTCGGCGTCAAGGATGCAGCCAACCCGATCAAGTTGTCGGGCGGAGTTGCCCTCAAGAACCTGGCGAGGGACAACTGATGGGCGGTCGCGGCTCGCGCACGCGGATGCAACAGGGCTTCACGCTCGTCGAGGTGCTGGTCGCGGCCACGCTTTCGTCGGTCGGCATCGCCGCGACGATCGGCGTGTTCGGCTCCTCGCACAAGGCGAGCATCATGTCGCAGCAGCGGGAGGTTGCGGTACAGCAGGCGCAGGCGACCATCGACCGCGTGCAGCTGATGGACTACACCGACCTCGCGCTGAGCACGCAGCCCGCATACGACCCGGATCCGAACAGCCCGTTCAACCGTGTTTCAGGAAGCAACTTGAACGTGAAACCGGGGCTGTCCGAGCCGCTCGTGGTCGACACCAACGCCGGCCAGGTGTTCACGGGGCCCGAGCGCTTCACCGTCGGCAGCGGCGGCGCACAGATCAGCGGCTATCTCTACCGCTTCATAACGTGGCGCGACGAGAACTGTCCAACGGGTACTTGTGACGGGACAGAGAACACGAAGCGCCTGACCGTGGCCGTCACGATCGATGCATCGGGCACGCTTCCCGCACGCCCCCCACTCTGGATCTCGTCGGTCACCGCCGATCCGAGCGCGGCTCCACCTGGAAGCGACCTCCCTCCGGACGCAAACCCCGGAAGCGGCTCGGGCGCCTCCGCGCAAACCTGGTTCCTGTACGACACGCGCTGCTCGCAGACGCAGCGCGCGACCATCAGCGGCGAACACACGACGCACGACACCGCGTCCACCGGGCCGGCGGCGATCGACTACTCAACCTGTGAGAACGCCGACCTGACCAAGCGACCAGACCTGATGGGCACCACGCCTGCGCCGGGCGATGGCACCACACCGCTGTACAAGTATTCGAGCGACCTCACGGCAACCTATCCCGGCGGGCTCGTCATGAAGAAACGCAACGCGAGCTGCCCGACCTCCTACCTGGCCACGGACTCGCAGAACCCGGACGCGACCAGCCGCTGGAACGTTCACACGTGGGCAACGAACTCGTTCTCGACCACGTTCAACCTAACGGATCAGGTCGTGGTGCAGATGTACACGCAGACGGTTGACGGCGTCGCGGCAAGCGGAACGGTCTGCGCAACGCTGATCGATCGCTCGGTCTCGGGTGGCGTGCCGACCGATACCGTGCTCGGTTCCACGACGTACGAGAACGTCACCTGGCCAACCTCACCGACGCCCGTTACGTTCAGCTGGAACCTGTCGAGTCAGGCCAACCTCTCGGCCAACCACCGCCTCTTGCTCGTGCTCTCCGTACGCGAGGAATCCACCGCCGACCTCGTGTTCCTCTACGACCATCCGTCGTATGCGTCCTTCCTCCAGGTGGCAACGACGACACCGCTGCCATGACCCGCATTCCCTCGTCCAGATCGGTCCTCAATCGTTGGCATGACGAGCGCGGCATCGTGATGCCGGCAACGCTCGCGGTGCTGGTCGTCACGACGATGATCGGAATGGTCGCGGTTCAGGCCGGTGTCGTGTCCTCGCACCAGACCTTCAGGGATAGCTCGACCAAACGGTCGGTGGCCGCGGCGGCAGCCGGGATGAAAGCGGCGATCTACGAGACGAACATGGTCCAACCGGCCGCAAGCGAGTGCGTACGCAGAGATGCGACCACCGGCGCGCTGACCAAAATCACAGTTGGCGCCAACGGGTGGTGTCCGGAACAAGTGGTCGAGGATCTCGGCAGCAACGCAAGCTACAGTGCCGTGGTGTCTTCCGCGAGCGACGTGACGATCGATGGCGCAGTTGTCGAGCGCCGCAAGGTCGTGTCAACGGGCACCGTGAACGGGGTCAAGCGCCGAGTCGCTGCCTACATAACCTCGGCGACCGGAGCACCGATCTTTGCCAGTGGCACGGCGGTGCGTAGCCACAATGCGATCGACTTCAAGAACACCGTTCGCGTCGTAGGCGGCATCGGCTCCAACGGAAGCATCAAGCTCCAAAACGAGGCGGAGATCTGCGGCAACGCCCTCGCCGGACCCGGCAAATCGGTCACTTTCCAGAACACCGCGCATCTGTGTCCGGGTTACACATCGGGCTCTTCGAGCTCCGTGTTCTCGGTACCCACCGTCGACCAAGGCAATGCGCCAACTATCAACGACAACGGTCGCATCGGGGGGGCGGACGTCTTCACCGACTCGCCGCAGAGCCTCTGGAATCCTGCCACTCGCGTCCTCGATCTCAAGAACGACTCCACCCTGACCCTGACGGGCGACATTTACAGCTTTTGCAGTCTGACGATCCAAAACGACGCGCAGCTGATAATTGCTCCCCGCGCTCCCGGAACCGCCATCCGAATCTACATCGACAGTCCCGAGAACTGCGGTGGCTCTGGCGGATCAGTGATCCTGAAGAACAACGGTGCCATCGTCAACCAGAACGCTGCGCCCACGACGTTGCAGCTCTACATTATGGGAAGCCCGTCGATCTTCACGCAGGTGTTGTTCGAGAACAGCTTCAGCCCCGACGTGAACATGGTCATCAACGCGCCCAACTCCACGGTGCATCTCAAGAACGACACCCACATCGTGGGTGCGGTTCAGGCCAAGTCCGTCAAAATGGAGAACAGCACCGAGGTGCGCTGGCACGAGGACGCCGGCACGCTTCAGTCGGCCAGCGTGTTCCGCGTCTATCACCGACAGGAGTGGATCGACTGCGCGTCCGACCCGACCGGATCGCTCCCTGACTCGGGGTGCTGAGCCGCCCGGAAAGAGGCCCCTCGGCGACTCCGGTCCGGGCCCTAAGAGGATCGTCCAGTCGCAAACGGACACCCGTCCCCCCTCAGCGCCAGACCTCCAGGCTCCCTCGCCATCCACCGATTCACCAATCAGGTCCACTCCATCGCCGGGAGCCCGGCCCGGGCACTCGGCCCGAGGGAGACTAGATGCCCGCTCACGCAAGCCAGAGTGCAACCGCTTCGGCCGCCCGGCCCACCCGTGCGGTGCGACGCCGGCTGATCGCCCAAGACGGCGTAGTCATGCCGCTCACCATGATGGTCATGCTGGTGGCCACCGTGCTCGCGGGAATCGCGATCAACGCCGGCATCGTCGCCGCCAGGTCCACCTCTCGCGACGCCAGCGCCAAGCGCGCGGTCGCGGCCGCGTCCGCTGGCGTGAAGACCACGATCTATCAGCTCAACATGCTGCAGCCGGCGGCCGATCAGTGCGTGCGCCGCGATCCCCAGACTCAAGCGCTGAGCGCCGTGGACGTCGAGGCCAGCGGCTGGTGCGAGCCCAGCACTGAGCAGATCGACGAAGAGGCAAGCTACACCGCTTACGCGTCCGAGGCAACTACGGTTACCAGCAACGGGCAGATCCTGTCGCGGCGAACGATCGTCTCTGCCGGCGTCGTCAACGGCGTCAAGCGGCGTGCGAAGGTAACGGTCGAGTCGCTCACCGGCGTGCCGATTTTCTCGGATCACGACGCCGTGGTGAGCCTCGACTCCATAACCATACAGAACACCGTGCACGTCGATGGCAACGTCGCATCCAACGGAAACATCACCCTCAAGAACTCGGCCGAGGTCTGTGGCAACGCGATCGCGGGCCCCGGCAAGAGCGTTACGTTCGACAACGAAGCGCATCTCTGTCCGGGCTACACAGCCCAGCAGGCGACGTCTTCGTACGTGCTCAGCCCGGTTGACCAGGGCAACGCGCCAACCCAGAACAACAACAGCAGGATCGGAGGGCTCGATCCCTGGACGTCAAAGGGAAGCAGCTCCTACAACGCAGCCACGAGGACCCTCAATATCCAAGACCAGACAACCTTGACATTCACGGGCGACATCTACAGCTTCTGCAAGATCAACGTCCAGAACGACGGCCAACTCAGAATAGGCGTTCGGCCGCCTGGCGCGGCCGTTCGTATCTACATGGACTCACCGGAGAACTGCGGCGGTAGCTCGGGGATGGGATCGGTGTCGTTCAGCAACAGCTCGGGCATCGTCAATCTGAACTCGCAGCCGACCACGTTGCAACTCTACCTTGCGGGCAGCTCGAACAAGGCCACCAGCGCAACCTTCGACAACTCGTTCGCGACCAGCATGGTCCTGGTCATCTACGCACCCAACTCCACGATCAATCTAACCAACAGCGGGCACGTCGTCGGCGCGGTGGCGGCCAAGACGATAAAGCTCTCAAACTCCGCTCAAGTGACCTGGGACTCGAACGCCGGCACTCTCTCGTCGAGCAGCGTTTTGCGCGTCTATCATCGTCAGGAGTGGATCGACTGCACCGCCGATCCGCCCACTTCGGCGCCGGACTCGGGCTGTTAGGTTTTTGCGGCGTCCGTAGGACGACGCTCGCACATGCCGGGGGTCGAGGGGGCGGTGAGCCCCCCTCCCGTTTATCCGACCCTAGTACGACACCGACGCCAAGTACAGGCCGTGCGGCTCCGCCGTCGGCCCGGCGGCCGAGCGCGGCGCGCCCTCGAGCAGCCTCACGAACTCATCCACGTCGCCGCGGCCGCGCGCGACCTCGAGCATGGTCCCGACCACCACCCGCACCATGTGACGCATGAACGTGTCCGCCTCGATCCGGAACGCGGCAATATCGCCCTCGCGATCCCACCGTGCTGACACGATCTCGCGCTCGAAGTGCGTATGGCCCGTCTGGGTCGGCGTGAAGGCCGTGAAGTCGTGCGTTCCCGCGAGGGCCGCCGCGCATTCGCCTAGCGACTTCTCATCGAAGTCGTGCGGCCACCACAGCGCCCGCCCGCGCTCGAACGGGCTCGGGTCCGATCGTCTCAGCACGCGATAGCAGTAGCTGCGCGAGCGGGCATCACGACGCGCGTCGAACCCGTCGGGCGCCCGCTCGGCGCCAACGACGGCGATGTCATGGGCGAGCAGGCCGTTGAGCGATCGCTCGAGCAGCGGCGGATCGGCGTCACGCTGCGAGTCGAAGCTGGCCACCTGTCCCCAGGCATGCACTCCGGCATCGGTGCGCCCTGCGACGGTCAGCTTGACCTGCTCGGTGAGCACGGTCTCGACAGCGCCGGCCAGCACCGCTTCAACGGTGCGTTTGCCGGGTTGCATCGCCCAGCCCTGGAAGTCCGTGCCGCAGTACTCGAGCGTCAGCTTGTACGTGGCCATGCCTACCGGCCGGCCCTACCTACACCAGCTCTATGAAGACCATCTCGGTTGAATCCGAGCGGCGCGGACCGATCTTGAGGATCCTCGTGTATCCACCGGGGCGCTCGCTGTAACGCGGAGCGATTTCGTCGAAGAGTTTGTGAACGACGAACTTGTCCTGGTTCAGGGCAGCGAGCGCCTGCCGCCGAGCGTGCAGGTCGCCGCGCTTGGCGAGCGTGATCAGCTTTTCGATCTCCGGTTTGACCACCTTGGCCTTGACCTCCGTGGTTTTCACGCGCTCGTGCTGCAGCACCTGCGACGACAGGTTCCGCTTCAGGGACCGGCGGTGCCCCGCGTCCCTGGAGAGCTTGTCTCTCTTTCGCCTGTGCCTCATCGTCTCGACCGAAAGCGTACCCGGAGCCTAGTTGTCGCGGAGGCTGAGACCGCGCACCCGCAGGGTCTCCTTCACCTCGTCGATGCTCTTCTTGCCGAAGTTGGGGATCGTGCTCAGCTCACCCTCGGACTTCTGCACCAGGTCCCCGATCGTCTGGATGCCCGCTCGTTTGAGGCAGTTGTAAGAGCGCACACCCAACTCCAGCTCCTCGATCAGGATCTCCTCCATACCGTCGGCCTCGGGCAACGCGGCGGCTGCCTGGACGTAGTCGATCGGAGCGGCAGCCCCGTCTCCGGGAAGCCCAAGCCCTTCGATGCGGCTCGGGTCCGTGAAGATCGCCAAGCTCTGGATCAGCACCTCGGCGGCCTCGCGCAGCGCGGCCTGCGGATCGACGGAGCCGTCGGTCTCGATGTCGAGCGTCAGCTTGTCGAAGTCCGTACGCTGGCCAACGCGCGCCGCTTCGACGTTGTAGGCAACTCGCCGCACCGGCGAGAAGATCGAGTCGATCGGAATCACGCCGATCGGCTGGTCCGAGGTCTTGTTGCCCTCGGCGGGCCTGTAGCCGCGGCCCCGGCCGACCGTCAGGTACATCTCGAGCCTGGCGTTCTTCTCGAGCGTGGCGATGTGAGTGTCGGGGTTCAGGATCTCGACGCCCGAGGGCAGGTCGATGTCTCTGGCCTTGACCTCGCCGGGGCCGGTAATGGCAAGCGGTGCCTCGATCTCTCCGCTCTCGCCGTGCATGCGACAGACGATGTCCTTGAGGTTGAGCACGATGTCGGTCACGTCCTCCTTGACGCCCTTGATCGTCGAGAACTCGTGGGCGACGCCCTCGATGCGCACGGACGTCACGGCCGCACCAACCAATGACGACAGCAGCACGCGGCGAAGCGAGTTGCCGAACGTGTAGCCGAATCCACGATCGAGCGGCTCCACGGTGAAGCTGCCCTTCTTGTCCTCCACGGTCTCGGCCGTGATCTTCGGAACTTGGAAATCAAGCACTTGGTCGTTCCTCCAGTCCGGCCCCCGTCTCGGGGCCATCACAGGCGCTGTGCGCCTACTTCGAATAAAGCTCGACGATCAGCTGCTCCTGAACCGGAGTGCTGATCTCTCCCCTTTCGGGGAGCCGCAGAACATTCGCCGTCAACGAGTCGTAATCGGCCTGAAGCCAGGCAGGTACGGTCGCCGTCAGCTCCGTCGCTCCGCGGATGAGTTCTTTCGCCTTGGAGCTGTCGCGCACGGATATCACGTCGCCCTGTTTCACCTGGTAGGACGGAATCGTGACCCGCCTGCCGTTGACGAGGAAATGTCCGTGGCCGACCAGCTGCCGGGACTGCCGGCGCGACGCCGCGAAGCCAAGCCGTACGACCACGTTGTCGAGACGCCGTTCGAGCAGTCTCAGCAGGTTCTCGCCGGTGATGCCGGGCTGCCGGCTCGCTTTCCTGTAGTAGTTGCGGAACTGCCTCTCCATCAGCTGGTAGTAGCGACGAGCCTTCTGCTTTTCGCGAAGCTGATGGCGATACTCCGAGTGCCGCACGCGCCCGCGACCGTGCTCGCCGGGCGGGTACGGCCGGCGCTCCACCGCGCACTTGTCGGTCAGACAGCGCTCGCCCTTGAGGAACAGCTTCATTCCCTCGCGGCGGCACTGCTTGCACTGTGCTCCCGTGTCTCTCGCCATGCCGGCCTAGACTCTTCTTCTCTTGCGCTGACGGCACCCGTTGTGTGCCTGCGGCGTGACGTCCTTGACGTTCGTCACTTCCAGGCCCGCCGCTTGCAGCGAACGGATCGCCGTTTCGCGTCCCGATCCCGGGCCCTTCACGTAAACCTCGATCTTCTGAAGACCGTGCTCCATTCCCTTTCGCGCCACAGCCTCCGCGGTCACCTGTGCAGCAAACGGAGTCGACTTGCGCGATCCCTTGAACCCCGCACTTCCCGCCGACTCCCAGGCGATCACAGCGCCGTCGCGATCCGTCAGAGTGACGATCGTGTTGTTGAACGATGTCTTGATGTGCGCCTGGCCGAACGGGATGTTCTTCCGAACCCGGCGTCGTCGCGTTTTTTGCGTTTTCGCTTGTGGCATGGGGCCGTCTATGTCCTATCCGTGCTTGAGCTTCTTCTTCTGAGCGATCTGCCCGCGCCGCGGTCCCTTGCGGCCGCGCGCGTTCGTCTTGGTTCGCTGGCCTCGCACGGGCAAACCTCGCCGGTGACGCGACCCTCGATATGAACCGATCTCCGTGAGGCGCTTGATGTTTTGCGATACCTCGCGTCGTAGATCTCCCTCGACCGTCAACTCGTTGTCGATCGCATCGCGCAGCTTCGCGATCTCCTCCTCGGTGAGGTCCTTGACATAGGTGTCGCGAGATGCGCCGGCCTTGCTGAGCACCTTCTGCGCGGTCGAGCGACCGATGCCGTAGATCGAGGTGAGCCCGACCTCCACACGCTTGTTGAGAGGAAGGTTTACGCCAGCGATACGCGCCATAGGACCCGCTATCCCTGACGTTGCTTGTGCCGCGGGTTCTGACAGATCACGAGCACGACTCCGCGCCGGCGGACGATCTTGCACTTCTCGCACATGGGTTTCACGGATGCTCGTACTTTCATGATCTGGATCGCGCCTCGAACCGAGACAGCCGGAGGGCCGCCACGGACGTATCGGTGTGTACAGGAGACCCATCCGGCCCCAGGAACCGGGCCGGCGAGCCGTCGCTTCCCGAGCGGCAAACTACCCACCCGGAACCGGGCAATGCTAGCAAAAGCCCTGTGAGAGCCGCCAATGGCCCAGAAGTGTCAGGCCGCAACCCTTTCCTCCTTGCGATGCCAGGGCGTCAGCACCCGTGGCCCGTTGGCCGTTATCGCGATCGTGTGCTCGAAATGCGCCGTAAGCGAGCCGTCGCTCGAGTACACGGCCCAGTTGTCCTCGCCGATGCGAACATCCTGACCGCCGGTGCACACCATCGGCTCCACGCACAGCACCATGCCCTCCTGCAGCACGGGGCCCCTGCCCGGCTCGCCAAAGTTCGGCACCTGCGGCTCCTCGTGCATCTCGCGTCCTATGCCGTGACCAACGAGTGATCGGATCACCGAGAACCCATCCGCCTCGACGCGGCTCTGGACAGCGTGGCCGATGTCGCCGAGCCGGTTGCCCGGTCGGCACTGCTCCACTCCCAACTCGAGCGCTTCGCGGGTCGCCTTCAGCAAGGCAGTCGACACCTTGCTCGCCGGGCGAAGCGGAACCGTGATCGCCGCGTCTCCGATCCAGCCTTCATACTCCACTCCGACATCGATCGAGAGCAGATCGCCCCGTTCGAGCTTGCGATCGTCCGGAATCCCGTGCACCACCATCGCATTCGGCGATGCACAGATCGAAGCGGGGAAGCCGCGGTAGCCCTTGAAAGCCGGGGTCGCGCCCAGGCCACGGATCAGCTTCTCGGCTGCGACGTCGAGCTCGCGCGTGGTCGTGCCCGCACGACACTTGGCACGGAGCATCTTCAGGCAGCGAGCGACGATCGCGCCCGACTCGGCCATGTTTTCGATCTCCTCGGGAGTCTTGCGAACGATCATCGCGAGAGGTGCCGCTAGACGGCCTCCTCGAACTTGAGCGCCGCCAGCTTGGCCCGGATCTGATCGCTGACCTCGTTCGTCGAGCGCGACCCGTCAACGCGGCGCAGGATGTTTCGCTTGTCGTAGTAGCCAATCAGGGGAGTGGTCTTGCCACGGTAGGTCTCGAGGCGCTTCTCGATGACCTCCGGCTTGTCGTCATCGCGCTGGATCAGGCGGCTCCCGTCGAGATCGCAGCGATCCGGATGCTTGGGCGGGTCGAAGTCGACATGAAACGTATGCCGGTTCTTTGTGCATTCGCGCCGCCCCGAGAGGCGGCGCACGACCTCGGCCTCCGGCACGTCGATCAGCAAAGCGACGGCAAGGGATCGGCCAAGCTCGGCCAGCTGCCTATCGAGCGCCTCGGCCTGTGCGTCATTGCGCGGAAAACCGTCCAGGATGAATCCCTTGGCAGTATCGGCCTGGCCGAGGCGCTCGCCGATCAACGCGATGATCAGATCGTCGGGCACGAGATCGCCGCGGTCCATGTACTGCTTCGCCTTGCGCCCCAGCTCCGTCCCGGCATCGACAGCGTCGCGCAGCATGTTGCCAGTCGCGACGTACGGCAGCCCGAAATCGGCCACGAGCCGCTCAGCCTGGGTGCCCTTTCCGGCGCCGGGCGGGCCGAGCAGCACCAGGTTCAGCTCATGCACGGCTTTGCGTTCGAAGCGTCCCAAGCCAACCGCCGCTCACTTCAAGAAGCCTTCGTAGTTGCGCATCATCAGCTGCGCCTCGAGCTGCTTGACGGTATCGAGAGCCACGCCGATCACGATCAGGATCGAGGTGCCGCCGAAGAAGTTCGCAGCCGTATCCGTAGCGGCAGTCTGCGTGACGAGAATCGTCGGTATCGCAGCCACGAGCGCCAGGAAAAGAGCGCCGACGAAGGTCAGCCGCACCAGGATCCGGTTCAGATACTCGGCCGTCGGCCGACCGGGTCTGACGCCCGGAATAAAGCCCCCATACTTCTTGAGGTTGTCCGCCTGATCGACCGGGTTGAACGTGACCGCGGTGTAGAAGTAGGTGAAGATCATGATGAAAACGGACGTGCCGAGCACGAACGCCCAGCCATTCGGATTGAAGAATGCCGCCACGTCCTGTGCCCAGCCGGCCTGGCTGAGCTGACCGATCGTCGGCGGAAATGCCATCAGCGACGCGGCGAAGATCACCGGGATGACACCCGCCATGTTGACCCGCAGCGGCAGGTAGGTCGAGCCTCCGCTCGTCATGCGCCGTCCGATCACTCGCTTGGCGTACTGGACCGGAACCCTGCGCTGTCCCTCCTGAACGAACACGATCCCCAAAATCACGGCCAGCGCCATGAAGGGCATCATCACGACGAAGACGGCGTCGGGGTTGGTCCACCATCCCTGAACCGCGGCAGGCAGCTCCGACACGATCGAGGCGAAGATCAGCAGCGAGATGCCGTTGCCGATTCCGCGCTGGGTGATCAGCTCGCCCATCCACATCAGCAGCGTCGTCCCCGCCGTCAACGTGATCACGATCACGAACAGCTTCGCGAAGGTCAGGTTGGAGATGATCTCCGTGCCGGTGGTCTGGTTGAAGCTCTTGAACAGGTACACGAAGCCGACCGACTGCGCGGCCGCCAGGGCCACGGTCAGGTAGCGCGTGTACTGCGTGATCTTCTGCTGGCCGACCTCGCCCTCTTTCTGGAGCTTCTCCAGCGACGGCACCGCGACCGTCAACAGCTGAAGGATGATCGAGGCGGTGATGTAGGGCATGATCCCGAGCGAGAACAGCGCCAGCCGCTGGAGCCCGCCGCCCGAGAAGAGGTTCAGGAACGAGAGGATGTTGCCGCTGTCGAAGTTTCCGCTCGCGGCCTCGATCGCGTCGAGGTTGACCGAGGGCACCGGAATGAAGGTACCGAGCCTGTACAACGCGAGGATCGCTGCCGTGAAGATGATCTTCCTGCGGATTTCCGGCACCGCGAACGAGCTGGCGATCGTCGCGATCAAGACTTGGCTGCCTTCTCACCGACATTCTGCGCTTCGGCCCCGCCGCTCGATGCCACGACCGTGCAGGTCCCGCCCCTGGCCTCGATCGACTCGCGCGCCTTGGCGCTGAATCCGTGGGCAGACACGCTGAGCTTGCGCTCCAGCTGACCCTTGCCGAGCACCTTGACCGGAATCCGCTTGCGCTTCGCGAGCCCACGTTCCCGCAACGTGTCGGGCGTCACCTCTGCGCCATCGTCGAAGCGATTGAGATCGGAAAGGTTCACGGCCTGCGTGCGCGTTCTGAACGGCTCGAACGGCATCGACTTCTTCATGTGCGGACCGCGCAGCTTGCGCAGGCGCATGTGAAGCGGGTTCTGGCCGCCCTCGTAGCCGTACTTGCGCTTGCTGCCGGTGCGCGAGCCGGCGCCCTTCTGGCCGCGACCTGCGGTCTTGCCGTAGCCCGAACCCTGGCCGCGACCGATGCGCTTGCGCGCCTTGCGCGCGCCGCGCGGTCCCGACAGGGTATGCAGCCCGATTCGTCCCTTGTCGGCGGGCATCAGCTGATGTCCTCTCCACCGCCGGGAGTCTTGACGCGCACGAGGTGGTCAACCGCCCGGATCATCCCGCGCAGCTGCGGCGAGTCGGAATGCTCGGTCGTGCTGCCGATCCGCCCCAGCCCGAGCGAGCGCAGCGTCTCGCGTTGGGTTCGACTCGAGCCATTGGCGCCGCGGTACTGGGTGATCTGAAACTTCTTTGCCATCGAGCGCTCCTACTGACCCGCGCCCGTCTCGATCGATTCGGGCTCCCCGGGGGTCGCGATCGTCTCGCCGGCTGGCTGCTCTGCTCCGGCCTCCTGCTCCACCGGCGCGCCGGGGATGGTCGCTCCCTGCTCCTGCTTGGACTCCAGACCGAGCACCTGCGCGACCGTGAGGCCGCGCAGCTCCGCGATGTCCTCCGGACGTCTCAGCGACTGGAGGCCCGCGACGGTCGCCTTGACGAGGTTGATCGGGTTTTGCGTGCCGAGGCTCTTCGACAGCACGTCCTTGATCCCACCCAGCTCGAGCACGGCGCGCACGGCGCCGCCCGCGATCACTCCCGTACCGGGCGAGGCCGGCTTGAGCAGAACCTGCCCCGCTCCGTAGCGCCCAACGACCCTGTGCGTGAGCGTCGCGCCATGCTTGGGAATCTCGAACAGGCTCTTCTTGGCGCGCTCGACGGCCTTTTGGATCGCAAGCGGAACCTCGTTCGCCTTGCCGTAGCCGACGCCGACGATGCTGCTCTCGTCGCCCACCACCACCAGCGCGGTGAACGAGAACCGTCGCCCGCCCTTGACGACTTTGGCGACGCGATTTATCGCGACGACCCTCTCTTGAAGATCGAGCCCCTGCGGGCCTATCGTCTCTCGGCGCGGCATCAGATCAGGGTACTAGAGGTGGACATCTAGAACTCGAGCCCGCCGCCGCGAGCGCCGTCGGCGAGCGCTTTCACGCGCCCGTGGTATCTGTATCCGCCTCGATCGAACACGCAGCTCGCGATTCCGGCCTGCTTGGCCCGCTGGGCCAGCAGCTCGCCGGCCTTGGTCGCCTGTTCGGTGCCGTTGAACCTGCGCAACTCGTCCTCGGTCCAGCGCGCCGAGACGAGCGTGCGACCGGCGTCGTCGTCGATCAGCTGAGCGGAGATGCCGCGGTTGGACCGATACAGCGACAGGCGCGGACGCTCGGCCGTGCCGCTGACCTTGGCGCGGATTCGACGGCGCCGACGCTCCCGTCGTCTGCGCTTTTCCAGCAACGCGGTGCTCATGCGCGCTTACCAACCTTCCTTTGCACGTGCTCGCCTGCATAGCGGATGCCCTTGCCCTTGTAGGGCTCCGGCGGCCGCAGCTTGCGGATCTGCGCCGCGACCTCGCCGACCGCCTGCTTGTCGATGCCACGTACGAACACCTGGGTGGGCGCTGGCACGTCGAACTCGATCCCATCGGGCGCCTGCAACTTGACCGGGTGGGAGAACCCGAGCGCCAGCTCGAGCGTTGAGCCCTTGAGCTGTGCGCGATAGCCGACTCCCTGGATCTCCAGCTCCTTCTGAAAGCCGTTCGTGACGCCCTCGACCATGTTCGCGATCAAGGAACGCGTCAGCCCGTGGAGCGCACGATGTTTGGGGTCGTCGCTCGGGCGGGTCACCGACACGGTCGAATCCTGTTGCGCCACCGCAAGCTCAGTCGACACGCGCTGCGACAGCTCGCCCTTGGGCCCCTTGACCGTCACGAGACCTTCGCCGATCTTGACATCGACACTGCCGGGTAGCTCGATCGGCTGTTTTCCGATGCGACTCATCTCGATCGACCTACCAGACGTACGCTACGACTTCTCCGCCGACGTGCTTGTCGCGCGCCTCGTTTGCGCTCAGCACACCCTTGGAGGTCGTCACGATCGCGGTTCCCATCCCGCCGAGCACGCGCGGCAGGTCGTCGGCAGTCGCGTATTGACGACGCCCCGGCTTGGACACACGCCGCAGCCCCGAGATGACCGGCTGGCGATCCTCTGTGTACTTGAGCTTGACGCGCAGCACCTCGAACGCGGTTCTCGTTCTGCGTCCATCTGGCTCCTTCATGCCGACTTCGTAGCCCTCTATGTAGCCCTCGCGCTCGAGCAGCCGCGCAAGCTCCTTGTTGAAGCCGGATGCCTGAACGACAACGTCGTCGCGGTCGGCGATGAGCGCGTTGCGTAGACGTGTCAAGAAGTCGGCGGTCGAGTCGGTCATGGTGTGAGAGCCTCGACTTGCACGCTTACCACGAGGACTTGGTCATTCCGGGGATCATGCCTTCGTGGGCCAGCTCGCGCAGGCAGATCCTGCATATGCCGAACTTGCGGTAGTACGCGCGAGGCCTGCCGCAGCGGCGACAGCGATGGTAGCCACGGGTCTTGTACTTGGCACCGCGCTGCTGACGAACTATCTGTGAGGTCTTGGCCATCTACTCCTGCTCTTGGTCTGGGGCGGTTTCGGGCTCGGATGGAGACTCGGGCTGCGGGTCGGCATCGGCGGTCGGCTCGGATTCTGGCTCGGGCGTGACCGGCTCCGGTTCGGACGCGGCGGATGCAGCGGCGTCCCTGCGGAACGGCATTCCGAGCCTCGAGAGCAGCTCGAATGCCTCCTCGTCGGTCCTGGCCGTCGTCGTGATGGTGACGTCGAGCCCGCGTACTTGGTCGATCGAATCGTAGTCGACCTCGGGAAAGATGATCTGCTCGCGAATACCGAGCGAGTAGTTGCCGCGGCCATCAAACGATCGCGGGTTCAGGCCACGGAAGTCGCGGATTCGCGGAATCGCAATCGACTGGAGCCGATCGAGCATCTCCCACATGCGCTCCCCCCGCAGCGTCACCTTCACGCCCACCGGCATGCCCTGGCGGAGCTTGAAGTTTGCGATCGACTTGCGCGCGCGCCGTACCGTCGGCTTCTGGCCCGAGATCACCGCGAGCTGTTCTGACGCTGTATCGAGCAACGACGTGTTGAGCTTGGCCTCGCCCACGCCCATGTTGAGCGTGATCTTGTCGAGCTTGGGCGCCTGCATCGAACTCGTGTATCCGAATCGCTCGATCAGCGCGGGTCTGATTTCCTGCTCGTAGCGATCTCTCAGTCTGGCGGCCATGGCTACTTCTCCAACTTCGTCTGGGAGCGCTTGGCGACGCGGGTGCGTCTGCCATCGGCGTCACGCTCAATTCCGACGCGACTGGGCTTGCCACTGCCGGGGTCGATCAGCATCACGTTGGAGATGTGGATCGGGCCTTCCTTCTCGACCACGCCCCCCACCTTTCCGGCACGCTGCGTGTCCTTCAGCGAACGAGGGCGCTGGTGACGCTTGACGATGTTGAGTCCCTCTACAAAGAGGCGCTCTCTGCGCGGGTCCACTCGCAGGACCTTCCCCTGCTTCCCCGAGTCCTTACCGGAAATCACCTGGACGAGATCGTCGCGACGGATCCTTGCCCCACCCATCACAACACCTCCGGGGCGAGCGAGACGATCTTCATGAAGTTGCGCTCGCGCAGCTCGCGCGCGACGGGCCCGAAAATGCGGGTTCCACGCGGATTGTTCTGAGTGTCGATCAGGACGGCTGCGTTCTCGTCAAACGCGATGTAGGTTCCGTCCTTGCGCCCCAGCTCCTTGCGCGTGCGCACGACTACCGCGTGCACGACCTCGCCCTTCTTCACCGACCCCTGCGGGTTGGCGCTCTTGACGGTGCCGATGATCACGTCGCCGACGCCGGCATAGCGGCGGTGTGATCCACCCTTCACGCGGATGCACAGAATTTCACGCGCACCTGTGTTGTCGGCAACTCTGAGCCTGGACTCCTGTTGGATCACTTCGCCCTTTCGAGAATCTCGACCAGGCGCCAGCGCTTGGTGTGGGAGAGCGGGCGGCACTCCACGACGCGCACGACGTCCCCTTCGCCGGCCTCGTCGCGTTCGTCATGCGCATGAAGCGTTCTGGTCTCGCGCATGATCTTCCCGTAGGTGCGGTGGCGATAGACGTTCTCGACGCGCACCGTGATGGTCTTCGACGTCTTGGTCGAAACCACGACTCCCTGCCGCGCCTTGCGGGGGCCCTGCTCGCGCTCGACGGGTACCGGCGCCGTTTGCGGCGTCGCACGGGCCTTGCTGCGCTCGCGCGACGACCGGCGCCAGCGCCGTCGCGCCGTCGCCTTGGCGGCGCGCTCCTGCGTGCGCTCGGCGGCCCGGTCGGCCGCTGAGCGTGGCTCGCGAGCCTTGCCGTCGAAGACGGACCGCGCACGCTTGCGTAGCTGCTTGGGGGAAACGGCCTCGGCTGCCTCGGCAGGTTGCTCAGCGGCAGGTTTTTCCTCGGCAGGTTTTTCCTCGGCAGGTTTTTCCTCGGCAGGCTCTTCTGCGGCGGGCTCTTCTGCTGCGGGCTGCTCGACCGCAGGGGTCTCTTCGACCTGCTCGTCGGCGGCCTTCTCGTCGGCCTTCTCCTCTTCTTGCTTGTCGTTCTGTTTTTCTTCGTCGTTCATATCGCCTGTCAGTGCTTTCTGAGTTCTTTCTCCACGTCGAGACCACGCTGCTTCGCGAAGGTCAGCACCCGCGCCGTCGATCTGCGCGCCTCCCGCAATCGCGTCGTGTTTTCCAGCTCGCCGGTCGAGTTCCTGAAACGAAGGTTGAACAGCTCCTCGCGGAACCCGCGCAGCTTGTCTATGAGCTGGTGATCGTCGAGCTCTCTGATCTCCTTTGCCTTCATCCGCTAGTGGTTCTTCCAGGAACGTTGGCCAGGAAATGGCGAGACCCGGGCGCCGACAGGCGAGGATCTCGCGCTTCGCGCTCGCACGCGCCTTCGGCGCTGGAGCTTGAATATGCAGGCATATTCGGGCGACCGAGGACGATGCATGGCGGTGTTCCGGGGCCGCCATTTCCGGTCAAATGTTTCTGGAAGGGCCACTAGACCTCCTCGCGCATCACGAACTTCGTGCGCACCGGCAACTTGTGGCCCGCGAGCCGCATGGCCTCGCGCGCGAGCTGTTCCGTGACTCCCGCCAGCTCGAACATCACGCGACCCGGCTTCACCACCGCGACCCATTCCTCGGGATTGCCCTTGCCGGAGCCCATTCGGGTCTCCGCCGGCTTCTTGGTCACGGGCTTGTCGGGAAAGATGTTGATCCATACCTTGCCCCCACGCTTGACCTTGCGGGTCATCGCGATACGTGCGGCCTCGATCTGGCGGTTCGTGACCCACGCCGCATCCATCGACTTGAGCCCGTACTCGCCGAATTGAACGGTGGTGCCGCCACGCGCCTTGCCGGCCATGCGACCCCGGTGCTGTTTGCGGTGCTTGACGCGCTTCGGCATCAACATCAGCCGCGGCCCCCCCTTGGCCGGCCGCTCGGAGGACGCCCGCCGGAGCGATCGCCCTGAGCCGCACAACGCGGTGAGGGCCCGTCCTGGGCTTCGACGCCGGGCTTGTTGCCGTAACCCTCGGGCATCACCTCGCCCTTGTTGATCCAGCACTTGACGCCGATCCGGCCGAACGTCGTGCGAGCCTCGTGAAAGCCATAGTCGATGTCGGCGCGCAATGTGTGCAGCGGCACGCGACCCTCGGAGTAGAACTCGGTCCGCGACATCTCTGCGCCACCGAGGCGTCCCGACACCTGGACACGGACGCCCTTCGCCCCTGAGCGGATGGCCGACGTCAGTGCGCGCTTCATCGCGCGCCGGAACGCCACACGATTCTGTAGCTGCTCGGCGATCGACTGGGCGACGAGCTTGGCGTCCAGCTCCGGGCGCTTGACCTCGAGAATGTTCACGCGAACGGACTTGCTGGTCATCTTGTGCAGCTCACGCCGCAACGCGTCCACCTCGGTACCCGACTTCCCGATCACGATGCCCGGCCGCGCCGTGTGAATGTCTACGGTCACTTCATTCGCGTCCTTGCGGATGCGAATCTGGGACAGCCCTGCGTGACTGAGCTTGCCCTCGATGTGCTCGCGAATCTTGACGTCCTCGAACAGGTAGTCGGCGAAGTGGCGGTCGTTGAACCAGCTCGACTTCCAGTCGTGGATGTAGCCGACGCGGAAGCCTTCGGGATGAACTTTCTGGCCCACTACTACTCCCGCGTGCTCAGGTTGATCGACAGATGACTGGTGCGTTTGCGAATGCGCGTCGCTCGGCCCTGGGCGCGCGGCCGAAAGCGCCGCAGCGTCGGGCCCTCGTCGGCAAACGCCTCCTTGACGAACAGATCGTCTGCCACCAGCTCATGGTTGTTCTCGGCGTTGGCGACCGCCGAGTCCAGCAGCTTCTCCAGCTGGCCGGCGACCCCACGCGGGCTGTGCCGCAGCACCGCCCGGGCATCGTCGATCGACTTGCCGCGGATGTGCTCGATCACCAGTCGCGCCTTTCGTGCCGAGGAACGCACGTACTTTGCCTGCGCGTGCACGATTGGCCGCTCGATCGCGGCCTTGGGTTCGGGTTTGGGCTTGGGCGTCGCCCGAAGCTTTGCGGCCGGCTTCTTCGTGGCCGGCTTCTTGGCGGGCGGCTTCTTGGCCGCATCGGCACCGGAGTCTTTCTTTTCACGATTCGGTTGCTTGCGCTCAACGGCCACGACTACTCCTTCACCCTCGCGCTTCTGTCGGAGCCGGCATGTCCCCGAAACGTGCGCGTGGGTGCGAACTCGCCCAGCTTGTGGCCGACCATCGACTCGCTCACGAAAACCGGAATGTGCCTGCGCCCGTCGTGCACCGCAATCGTGTGGCCCACCATCTCGGGAAAGACGGTCGACATGCGCGACCAGGTCTTGACCATCTGCTTGTCGCCGCTCTCGTTCATCCGCGCGATGCGCTGCATGAGGCGCTCCTCGACGAATGGTCCCTTCTTGGTCGAGCGTCCCATCAGCGGTTGCGCCCCCTCTTGCCCCGCCGGCGCCCGCGTACGATGTAGCGGCTGGACGGCTTGTTCTTCTTGCGCGTGCGGTAGCCGAGCGTGGGCACTCCCCACGGCGTGACCGGGTGACGGCCGGCGGTCGTCTTGCCCTCGCCGCCGCCGTGCGGGTGATCGACGGGATTCATGGCAGTGCCGCGAGTCTGGGGACGGATGCCCTTGTGACGGTTGCGTCCGGCCTTTCCGATCGACACGTTGGCGTGATCCGAGTTGCCGATCGTGCCGATCGTCGCGCGAGCGCGGACGGGGACCAAGCGCATCTCGCTCGAGGGCAGGCGCAGGGTCGCCAGTGCACCCTCCTTGGCCGCAAGCTGGATCGCGGCGCCGGCGGATCGGCCGAGTTGACCGCCGCGTCCCGGTACCAGCTCCACGTTGTGCACGACGGTGCCGGTCGGGACGCGTTCCAGCGGCAGGCAGTTGCCGACCGAGATCTCGGCCTCCGGCCCCGACATCACCTCGGCACCGACCGCAAGCCCCTGCGGCGCGAGGATGTAACTCTTCGCGCCGTCGCGGTAGTGGAGCAGCGCGATGTTCGCGCTGCGATTCGGGTCGTACTCGATCGCGGCCACCTTCGCCGGCACCCCGTCCTTGAGGCGCTTGAAGTCGATCGCGCGGTGCTTGCGCTTCGCGCCGCCGCCACGGTGACGGCTCGTAACGCGGCCGGCGGAGTTGCGCCCGCCGCTCGAGGTCTTGCCCTTGGCCAGACGCTTCTCCGGCTTGCTCTTGGTGACTTCCTCCCGAACGAGCCACGTCGAGAAGCGGCGTCCGGGCGAGGTCGGCTTGTGCTTTTTTACAGGCATGCCTCTAAATCAATCCTCCGCCGCGGCGGCTCCCTCGAACAGGTCGATCCGGTCGCCCGGCGCCAGCTCGACGATCGCCTTCTTCCAGGAACGAGTGCCGCCCGACTCCCAAAAGCGTCGTCGCTTCGGCTTGGGCTTCAGCTTCATCGTACGCACGTCCACCACGGTCACGTCGAAGATCTCCTCGATCGCATGCCGAATCTGGGTCTTGTGCGCGCCAGGATGCACGCGGAACGTGTACTTGCTCTGCGCGATCAGGGCGTAGCTCTTCTCCGACACGACGGGGCGAATGACTATTTCGCGGGCGTGCATCAGCCACCGCCGCCCTTCGATCCCAGCGCACCCGCAGGTTCCTCGTTCGCGAGCCTCGCGAGCTTCTCGAGCGCCGCCGGCGACGCGATCAGCGCTGCCGCGGCGAGCACGTCCACGACGCCTGCGTCCGCTGCTTCGAGCACATCCACGCCCGCGATGTTGCGGAATGATTTCGCACAGTCGATCTCCTCGTCAACGAGCAAGACCAGCACCGGGAAGTCGGAAGTCCAGGAGTCCAGCGCGTCCGCCGCCGTACCGGTGGCCGGCTCGGTGAAGCTCGATGCCTCGACGACAGCAATCGAGCCACGCTCGGCGTGAACGGACAACGCCGCGCGTAGCGCCCGCTTGCGCGCCTTGCGATTTATCTTCACCGTGTAGCTCCGCGGCGCCGGGCCGAAGGCGACGCCGCCGCCGGTCCAATGTGGAGCCCGGATCGACCCGATGCGCGCGCGGCCGGTGCCTTTCTGCCGCCATGGCTTGGCGCCTCCGCCGGATGCCTGCGCGCGCGTCTTGGTCGCGGCCGTTCCGCGACGTCGCGCGAGCTGCTCGGCTCTCACGGCCTCATAGACAACGCCCTCGTGGAAGCGCTCGCCGAACACGTTCGCGGGCAGGTCGATGCTGCCCTGTCCGGACAGCTTCGGCGCCTTCATCGCCGGGCTCATTCGCTGCGAACCTCCACCACCGCGCCGCTCGGGCCCGGCACCGCCCCCCTCACCAGCAGCAGGTGCCTGTTCGCGTCGATCTCGACGACCTTCAAGCCGCGCTGCGTGACCCTGACGCTGCCGGTCTGGCCCGGCATGCGCTTGCCTGGAAAAACGCGGGACGGCGTCGCGCTGGCGCCGATCGAGCCCGGTGCCCGCACATTGTGGGAGCCGTGACTCACCGGTCCGCGATGGGCCCCGTGGCGCTTGATCGTGCCCTGGAAACCCTTGCCCTTCGAAGTTCCACTGACCTTGACGGTCTGCCCGGGCTCGAACGCCTCGACGGTCACCTGGTCCCCGATCTTCGGCGGCTCGCTCGAGTCGTCCTGTTTTGGCAGCCTGAACTCGGCAAGGTGGCGCGACGAAGGAGCGCCTGCTTTCTTGAGGTGGCCGAGCGCCGGCTTGGTGAGGCGCTTCTCGGCAACCTCGCCAAAAGCGAGCTGAACCGCGCCGTAGCCGTCGCGCTCAGGCTCGCGCACCGCCGTCACTGCGCACGGGCCGGCCTCGATCACGGTCACCGGCACACGCTCGCCATCCTCGGTGAAGAGCTGTGTCATGCCGATCTTGCGCCCGATGATGCCCGTCATGGCCACTAAAGCCTGATCTCGATGTTGACCCCGGACGGCAGATGGTCCAGCCGCTGAAGCGAGTCCACGGTCTTGGGCGTCGGCTGATGGATGTCTATCAACCGCTTGTGCGTGCGGATCTCGAAGTGCTCGCGAGAGTCCTTGTCCTTGAACGGCGAGCGGATCACCACATATACGTTCTTCTCGGTAGGGAGTGGAACGGGACCGGACACCGTCGCTCCGGTGCGCTCGGCGGTGTCAACGATCTCGGCGGCAGCCCGGTCTATGGCCTCGTGGTCATAGGCCTTGAGCCGGATTCGGATCTTGTTCTGTGCGATTGTCGCCATCTGAAATCTAGGTCCAGTCCCGATTCTTTGCCCCACTGGGCGCAAGAGGGGCGAAGCCACCGGGCCCCGCCCCAGAAGTCGTATCTAGTAAAAGCTTCTCTGCTTGCTTCTGGATATCAGGCGGATTCGCCGCACCTGAAATCCAAAGAGGCCGCCCCGAGGCGGCCTCTCTTAGAACGTGTTTGGGAATCCCGCGTGGGCGGCTGGCAGCGCCGGGTCGAGCGAGGCGAGGATGCAGGGAGGGTGCAATGGCAGCGCCATTGCCCCGACCGAAGACGAAGCATCCGCGACGATCCGGCGCTGCCAGACGTGCGCGGGGGATTTTCAAACACGTTCTTACTCATTTATCTTGGTCACGACCCCCGAGCCTACGGTTCGACCGCCCTCGCGGATCGCGAATCGCAGCTGCTCGACCATGGCGATCGGCTGAATCAACTCGATCTCCATCTGGGTGTTGTCGCCGGGCATCACCATCTCCTGACCGCCGGGCAGCGTGACCACTCCCGTCACGTCAGTCGTGCGGAAATAGAACTGCGGCCGGTAGCCGTTGAAGAAAGGCGTGTGCCGCCCACCCTCTTCCTTGGTCAGGCAGTACACCTCGGCGTTGAACTTGGTGTGCGGCGTGATCGAGCCGGGCTTGGCAAGCACCTGTCCGCGCTCGATGTCCTCCCGCTTGGTTCCTCGCAGCAGCAGGCCGGCGTTGTCGCCCGCGTGGCCTTCGTCCAGCTCCTTGCGGAACATCTCGACACCGGTCACGACCGTCTTGCTGGTGTCTTTGATGCCGACCAGCTCGACCTCGTCGCTCACGTTGACCTTGCCCTGCTCGATGCGACCGGTCGCGACGGTCCCGCGGCCGGTGATCGTGAACACGTCCTCGACGGGCATCAGGAACGGCTTGTCCAGCTCTCGCACCGGCTCGGGAATGTAGTCGTCGAGCGCAGCCGTCAACTCGAGGATCTGCTTCTTCGCGTCCTCGTCGCCCTCGAGCGCCTTCAGCGCCGAGCCCTTGACGACCGGCACGTCGTCGCCGGGGAAGTCGTAGTTCGACAGCAGCTCGCGCACCTCGACCTCGACCAGCTCGAGCAGCTCAGGATCATCGACCTGATCGATCTTGTTGAGGAACACGACGATGTATGGAACGTTCACCTGCCGCGCGAGCAGCACGTGCTCGCGAGTCTGCGGCATCGGGCCGTCCGCAGCCGAGACGACCAGGATTGCGCCGTCCATCTGCGCGGCGCCGGTGATCATGTTCTTGATGTAGTCGGCGTGCCCCGGGCAGTCAACATGCGCGTAGTGGCGCTTGTCGGTCGAGTACTCGACGTGGGCGGTCGCGATCGTGATGCCCCGCTCCTTCTCCTCGGGAGCCTTGTCGATCTGGTCGAAGGCGGTTTCCTCGGCCATGCCCTGCTCGGCCAGGACCTTTGTGAGGGCAGCGGTGAGCGTCGTCTTGCCGTGGTCGATGTGACCGATCGTGCCGACGTTTACGTGTGGCTTATCGCGCTCGAATTTCTCCTTCGACAATGTCCTCGCTCCTTACATCGTGGATATGTGAAGTCTTCTTACGTCCGACGACCGGGGACTACCCAGCCGGAGGTCGCGCGGGGCGGGCCTCCCGGAGGGCAACCGCGAAAATATAGCTGGAATTGGCCTTGGCGGCAGAATCGGCCCGTGTTTCACGCGCCAGCCGCAACCGGAGTACCGGCTCTGTGCTCGACAATCTCCTCGGCCACGCTCGAGGGTACCTCTTCGTAGCGATCGAACTGCATCGTGTATGTGGCCCTGCCCTGCGTCTGAGATCGCAGGTCGGTCGCGTAGCCGAACATCTCGGCCAGCGGCACGTAGGCGGTCACCACCTGAGCGTTGCCGCGAGGCTCCATGCCTTCGACGCGACCCCGGCGCCGGTTGAGGTCCCCGATCGCGTCTCCCATGTATTCCTCCGGGGTGACGACCTCCACGGACATGACCGGCTCCAGCAGGACCGGCTTGGCCCGTTTGGCAGCCTCCTGAAAGGCCATCGAGCCCGCAACCTTGAACGCCATCTCAGAGGAGTCGACATCGTGTGAGGAGCCGTCGGTGAGCGTCACACGGACATCGACGATCGGGTAGCCGGCCTTGACGCCGGACTCCATCGCCTCCTCGATGCCCTGTTCGACGGCGGGGATGAACTCGGTCGGGATCCTTCCGCCCTTGATCTTGTTCACGAAGTCGAAGCCCTCGCCCGGGGCCGGCTCGAGGTTGATGACGGCGTGGCCGTACTGACCGCGGCCACCGGTCTGGCGCACGAACCTGCCTTCGACCTTCTCGACCGGCTTGGTGACCGTCTCACGGTAGGCGACCTGGGGCCGCCCGACGTTGGCGCCGACCTTGAACTCGCGCAACATGCGGTCGACGATCACCTCGAGGTGCAGCTCGCCCATGCCCGAGATCAGCGTCTGGCCGGTCTCCTCGTCGGAGCGCACCTGGAAGGTCGGGTCCTCCTCGGCCAGGCGCGCGAGCGACGTGCTGAGCTTTTCCTGGTCGACCTTCGTCTTGGGCTCGATCGCGATCGAGATCACCGGTTCGGGAAACTCGATCATCTCGAGCTTGATCTGATGGTTCGGATCGCACAGCGTGTCGCCGGTGGAGGTCTTCTTGAGGCCAACTCCGGCAACGATGTCGCCGGTGTAGATCTCTTCCCTTTCTTCGCGGTGGTTGGCGTGCATCTCGAGGATGCGGCCGATGCGCTCGATCCGCCCGGTCGACACGTTGAGGACCTTGTCGCCCGCCTCGAGCGAGCCCGAGTACGTGCGGAAGTAGGTCAGCTTGCCGACGTAGGGGTCGGCCATGACCTTGAACGCAAGCGCGGCGAAAGGCTCCGAGTCGTCGGCCTCGCGCGTTGCCTTGCGATCCTCGCCACCCTTGACCGGCTCGAGGCCCTTGACCGGAAGAACGTCCAGCGGCGAGGGAAGGAAATCGATCACGGCGTCTAGCAGCGGCTGCACGCCCTTGTTCTTGAAGCTCGAACCGCACAGAACCGGCGTCACCTTCGTGTCGAGCGTCGCCTGGCGCAACGCCTTTCGGATGCGCTCCGGCGAGATCTCCTGGTCGGCGAGGTAGACCTCCATCAGCTCGTCGTCGTAGTCGGCGCAGGCTTCGATCAGATGGGTGCGGGCGTCGTGCGCGGCCTCGGCCAGCTCGGCCGGGATGCCCTGCTCGTCCCACTCGGTGCCTAGCTCGTCCTTCCACACCAGAGCCTTCTCGGTGATCAGATCGACGACGCCGGTGAAGGTGCCCTCCGCGCCGATCGGAAGCTGGACGGGGAGCGGGTGCGCACCGAGACGGTCGCGCATCGTCTTGACGGCCTGGTTGAAGTCGGCACCGACCTTGTCCATCTTGTTGATGTAGGCGATGCGCGGGACCTTGTACTTGTCGGCCTGCCGCCACACGGTCTCCGACTGCGGCTCGACCCCCGCCTGCGAGTCGAACAGCGCAATCGCGCCGTCCAGCACCCTCAGCGAGCGCTCGACCTCGACGGTGAAGTCGACATGACCCGGCGTGTCGATGATGTTGATGCGGTGGTCCTTCCATTCACACGCCGTCGCCGCCGACGTGATCGTGATGCCACGCTCCTGCTCCTGCTCCATCCAATCCATGACGGCAGCGCCCTCGTGCACCTCGCCGATCTTGTGGGTGCGACCGGTGTAGTAGAGGATGCGCTCGGTGGTCGTCGTCTTACCGGCGTCGATGTGCGCCATGATGCCGATGTTGCGGAGCTTTTCCAGTTCGATATTTCGTGGCATGAGGTCGTCTGGCGTGGGTTGGGTCTGGGTTCAGGGAGTTACTTCGGCCGCTTGGGGCAATAAAAAAGCCCTACCGGGCCGACGCGCACGATCCGTGCCCCGGCGGGTCCCTGGACTATGTAGCCTCGCGGTGCATGGTGAGCCGGCTTTCGCGCCGCCCGGGCCAGAGCCTTTGCGGCCTGGGCTGGCGGGTATAAACCACCCGTGAAAGCTTCGGGCCAGGATAGCAAAGGCCTTGCCGGCCACGGCCGCGCTGCACGGCGCAACCTCGCCCTGGGTGCGCAGCGCGTGAGCGTGGGGGCACGTGCCTTCGGCGAATGGCTGTCTCCGCGACTCGCAAGCTCCAAGGTGATCGAGCTGGCAACAATCACCGTGCTCATCGGCGCTGTCCTTCTGATCGTCTCGGAGTTCCTCGACGTGTTCCGCATCGAGGGCGTCAACGGCGCCACGATCGGAGCTTCCAGCGGCGCCGACAATCACGGCTACGCGTTGCTCGTGATCGGGGTCGCCGCGCTCGCGGCGGTGTTCATTGCTCGATCTACACGACAGGCCCTGCCGGCCTTCGCAGCCGCCGCGCTCGGCGTGATCGCGCTCGGCATCGTGTTGATCGTGGATCTGCCGGACACGGCATCATCGGGGCTGACGGCGTCGCACCGGATCGGCGACGCACACCCCGCCATCGGCTTTTGGGTCGAGCTGATCGCGGCGCTGATGGTGGCCGGCGGCGGCGCGGCGATCGCGTGGGGAACGCGCGACTCGGGTTAGACGTCGCGGATTACCAGCGGTAGTGGGCGAACGCCTTGTTCGCCTGAGCCATGCGGTAGATGTCGTCCTTGCGCTTGTAGGCGTCGCCCTGCTGCTGTGAGGCGTCCATCAGCTCGTTCGCGAGCCGCTCCGCCATCGACTTCTCGCGACGCTTGCGCGAGAACTCGACCAGCCAGCGAACCGCGAGCGTCCGCGCGCGACGCGCGGGCACCTCGACCGGCACCTGGTAGGTCGCACCGCCGACGCGACGCGAGCGCACCTCGAGCACGGGCGTCAATACCTTCACCGACTGCTCGAGCACCTCGACGGGCTCCTTGCCGGTCTTGCTGCCGAGCATGTCGAGCGCCTCGTAGGTGATCTTTTCGGCGACGCCTTTCTTGCCATCCAGCATCACCTTGTTGATCACCTGCTGGACGAGCCGGCTGTTGTACACCCGGTCCGGCTCGATCTGCCGGGGTGTGATCGCTCCGCGTCGCGGCATGCTTGGGTGCTCAGCCGGCCTTTACGCCGTACTGGGAACGCGCTTTCTTGCGATCCGACACGCCGGCCGCGTCGAGCGTTCCGCGGACGACCTTGTAGCGCACGCCCGGAAGATCCTTGACGCGCCCACCGCGAATCAGCACGACCGAGTGCTCCTGGAGGTTGTGCCCTTCGCCGGGAATGTAGGAGGTGACCTCCATGCCGTTCGTCAGGCGGACACGCGCCACCTTGCGCAGGGCCGAGTTCGGCTTCTTCGGCGTCGTCGTATAGACGCGCGTACACACGCCCCGGCGCTGCGGGGCGTCGAGACGCCGCTTGTGTCCCTTGCCCTGCTTGAGGCCCGGGGTCGAGACCTTTCTCTTCGGCCTCGCGCGACCGTTGCGAACCAGCTGGTTGATGCTTGGCATGCGGCCCGGAAGGGTAGCAGGGGCTTCGTGTGCGGGTGCGGCTAGGCTGCGGCGTGCTGTGCCGCGCGCATCGGCGCGGGGATCAGGGCCGTTGCCACGATCACGAGCGTGAAGGCGCCCGCGCGCGCGATGATCCCGAACACGTCACTGCCGAGCGGGTCGGAGAAGACGAGGATTCCGCCCACGATCGCGGAGGCGTTGGCGGCGACCGTGGTGACCGCGATCACCGAAACGCCCTCGCCGACCTGGAGCGAGCGCGCCGAAGCGTAGAAGGCGGCGATCGATGCGGCGAGCGCGACCGCCGTCCAGGGGCTGACGATCGTCGAGAAATCTGCGAACACGGTCCCGGTCAGCGCCTTGATCGCGATGTCCGAGACTCCGAACAGGATCCCGGCCGCAGCCGCCAAAGCGACTCCGTGCTGGTGACGCACACGCTCGACGCGGTGCGAGAGCAACAGCAGAGTTCCGACCGCAATCATCCCGCCTTCGAAGGCGATCATGCCGGAGATCGAGTAATCGGAATGCGTGCCGGTCGATCCACTCTGGATCGTGAAGCCGAGGAACGCTAGTCCGAGCGCGGTGAGCGCGACGCCCATCCACTCGCGCTTGCCGATCTTGAAACCGAAGCATCGCTCGGCCAGCACCGCGAGGAACACCAAGCCGCCGGAAAGGACCGCCTGCACGAGCGAGATCGGCGCCAAGTAGAGCGCCGCGACGTGCAGCCCCCAGGCGACGAGAGCGACCACGAAGCCGATCGTCCACCACTTCGAGCCGAACAAGCCGCTGACGCTGCGAAGCGGGTGCCGCATCTGGATCTCCGGAGCGGCACAGGCTCCCCTGTGCTTCCAAAGAAATCCCAAGTTCGTCGCCGCGGCGCAGACAAGGGCTATCAGTAGTCCAAGTTGTACGGTCATTTTTCCCGTGGAGTCAGAGGCCCGGAGGGCAGCCGCTACCTTCTAGATGTCGGCCGCTTACCCTGCGGCCCTTACATCCCCAAGTTGTACTGGACAGTTCGTCCAGCGGGTGTGAACTATGTGCAGAGTCCGTCAAAGTTGAGTGAATGAGATCCGAAAGGCCAGACAACTCCCCCTCCGAGAGCCAAAACGGCCGACGGCCGCTGCTGTTTTGTGATGTGGACGGGGTGATCAGCCTGTTCGGGTTCCGGGAACCATACGGCCTCGGCTCGGGGAATGCTCCGTTCACCGGGCGTCCGGAGGGCGAATTTCACTCTGTGAACGGGATCATCCACTACATATCGGCATCCGCGGGCGAGCACCTGCGAGAGTTGTCCGAGCGATTCGAGCTGGTCTGGGCGACCGGCTGGGAGGAGACCGCCAACGACTACCTGCCCCACATCCTGGGCCTGCCGGAGCCGCTGCCCTACCTCAGCTTCGACGGACGCGTCGCGATCGGCTCGGCGCATTGGAAGATCGGCGCGATCGCCGAACATGCCGGGCCGCGCCGCCCGCTCGCCTGGATCGACGACAACCTCGACGAATCGTGTCACGCGTGGGCGCAGGAGCGACCCGGCCCAGCGCTGCTGATCGAGACCGAGCGGCACGTGGGCATGCACGACGAGCATGTGGAGGAGTTACTGGAGTTCGCTCGGCGACTCTGTCGCCCTAGGCACATGTGATCACACCGATATTGCCTCGCTAGGTGCACGTCCTTCGGGACATCCTTTATCTGAACGCTTGGCATAGCCGCGGGTTGTAGCGCCATTCTGGCGCCACTACAAGCGTTTTGGCGCCTGTCAGCTCTCGTCGGACTCGCTCGTCGGCGCGGCGGCCTCTGTCTGCGGCGCAGGCGCTTCGGGCAGCTCGAAGTCCGAGCCGAAGTCGTCACCGAACTCGGTCGTCGTGATCTCGGTGGCCAGCGTCTCCAGTCCCTCGCCGTCGGCGAGCCCAAGCTCGGCTGCAAGTTGCTCCTCGTCGAGCAATCCGATCTCCTCAGGCGTCGGTCGCACGACCGGCTCGGTCGGCTCGATCTCGACCGTGCGGTAATGCCTGAGGCCGGTCGCCGCCGGGATCAGCTTGCCGATGATCACGTTCTCCTTGAGGCCCAGCAGGCGATCGATCTTGCCCTCGAGCGCAGCATCGGTCAGCACCTTGGTCGTCTCCTGGAACGAAGCCGCCGACAGGAACGAGTCCGTCGCCAGCGAGGCCTTCGTGATCCCGAGGATCACCTCTTCACCGGAAGCCGGGCCTCCGCCCTTCTCCTTGGTCTTCTTGTTCAAGCGCTTCAGCGCGTGGCGATCGACGAGCGAGCCCGGCAGCAGGCCGGTGCCACCCTTGCGATCGACCCGGATGCGCTTGAGCATCTGTCGCGCGACCAGCTCGATGTGCTTGTCGTTGATGTCCACGCCCTGCGACACGTAGACCTCCTGCACTTCCTTGACCAGGTAACGCTCGGTCTCGTCGCGGCCGCGAATCTCGAGAATCTCCGCGGGGTAAAGCGACCCCTCGTTGAGTTGCGTCCCAGCCTCGACCTTCTGTCCGTGCTCGACGAACAGGCGCGTGCGGCGCGGGAACGTGTACGACGTCTCCTCGCCCTTCGAATCGACGATCGTGACCTTGCGCGCCTTGTCGGAGTCCTCGACCGCGACCTTGCCCGATGCCTCGGCCATCTTCGCCAGGCCCTTCGGCTTGCGCGCCTCGAACAACTCCACCACGCGTGGCAGACCGTGCGTGATGTCGGCGCCGGCAACGCCACCGGTGTGGAAGGTGCGCATCGTGAGCTGGGTGCCCGGCTCGCCGATCGATTGGGCGGCGATGATGCCAACGGCATCGCCCAACTCGCACAGACCTGCCGTGGCAAGCGAGGCGCCGTAGCACATGCGGCACACGCCGGACTCGGCGTCGCACTTGAGCACCGAGCGCACCGGCACCACAGCGGTCTTGTCGTCCTCGAAGGCCTCCGCCAGGTCGCGCAGCGCCTGGCGATCGATCAAGTCGTTCTTCTTGAGCAGCTCGCGGCCACGCTTGGTGGCGAACTTCTGGCCGGCGACCCGCCCGATCAGGTTGTCATTGACCGAGCCGTCGTCCTTGTACAGCGCCATCTCGATGAACCCACGCGACTTGCAGTCGTCGATGCGCACGATCACGTCCTGCCCGACATCGACCAGACGCCGCGTCAGGTAGCCCGAGTCCGCCGTACGCAGCGCCGTGTCGGCCAGACCCTTGCGCGCGCCGTGAGTCGAGATGAAGTACTCGAGCACCGTCAGGCCCTCCATGAAGTTGGCCTTGATCGGGCGCTCGATGATCTCGCCCTTCGGGTTGGCCATCAGGCCGCGCATTCCCGCGAGCTGGCGGATCTGCTTGAACGACCCGCGGGCGCCCGAGTTGGCCATCATGTAGATCGGGTTGAGCTTGTCGAGGTTCTGCTCCATCCGCTCGGCGACCTCGTCGGTCGCGTCGGTCCACTTGTCCACGACCTTCTCGTGGCGCTCCTCCACCGTGATCAGCCCCGTGTCGTACTGGTCCTGGATCTCGCCGACTTCCTTCTCGTAGCGCTCGAGGATCTGCTCCTTGTCCGGCGGCGTGATGACGTCGTTCTTGGAGATCGTGATGCCCGCGCGGCTGGCGTAGTGGAAGCCGAGCTCCTTGAAGGCGTCCAGCACTCGAGCGACCGAGGCCGCCCCATAGCTCTCGACCAGCGCGGAGATCAAGAAGTTGACCTCCTTCTTGGTCAGGGTCTGATTGATGAACGGATGTTCCTGATCGAAGCGCTCGTCAAGCGTCTCGACGAGCGCTCGCTCGATGCGGTCGTTGAACAGGATCCGCCCGACCGTGGTCGGTACGTGGTCGCGGTCGCGGGGGCGGAACATCGCCAGGTCCTGCAGCTTGACCTGTCCGTTCTCGTAGGCAAGCTCTGCCTCCTGCGCGGTGCGATACACGTGCGGACGGGGCTTGACCTTGTGGGGGTCCATCTTCGCCAACTCCTCGTGAGTCGGGCCGTAGGTGAGGTAGTACACGCCCAAGACCATGTCCTGCGTCGGCGTGGCGAGCGGCCCGCCGTGCGCCGGCGAGAGGATGTTGTTCGATGACAGCATCAGCAGCCGGGCCTCCGCCTGCGATTCGGCTGACAGCGGCACATGCACGGCCATCTGATCGCCGTCGAAGTCGGCGTTGAACGCGTGGCAGACCATCGGATGGATCTGGATCGCCTTGCCCTCGATCAGGACCGGCTCGAACGCCTGGATGCCGAGGCGGTGCAACGTCGGCGCGCGGTTGAGCAGCACCGGGTGCTCGCGGATGACCTCCTCGAGCACGTCCCACACCTCCGGGATCATCGACTCGACCATCTTCTTGGCGGCCTTGATGTTCTGCACGGCCTTGCGCTCCACGAGCCGCGCCATGATGAACGGCTTGAAAAGCTCGAGCGCCATCAGTTTCGGCAGCCCGCACTGGTAGAGCTTGAGGTACGGCCCGGCGACGATCACGGAACGTCCCGAGTAGTCAACGCGCTTGCCGAGCAGGTTCTGGCGGAAGCGTCCCTGCTTGCCCTTGAGCATGTCGGACAGCGACTTGAGCGCGCGGTTGCCCGGCCCGGTCACCGGCCGGCCACGACGCCCGTTGTCGAACAGCGCGTCAACTGCTTCCTGGAGCATGCGCTTTTCGTTGTTGACGATGATCTCGGGCGCGCCGAGGTCGAGCAGCCGCTTGAGGCGGTTGTTGCGGTTGATCACGCGCCGGTAGAGGTCGTTGAGGTCGGATGTCGCGAAACGGCCACCGTCCAGCTGCACCATTGGACGCAGCTCGGGTGGAATCACGGGAACGGCCTCGAGGATCATCCATTCGGGCTTGTTCCTCGAGTTGCGGAAGGCGGAGACGACCTTCAGTCGCTTGATCGCCTTGTTTTGCTTTTGCCCCTTGGAGGACTTGATCACGTCCTCCAGCTCGATCGCCTCGGCGTCGAGATCCACCTGCTCGAGCAGGTCTCGAATCCACTCCGCGCCCATACCGCCCCGGAAGTACTCGCCCCAGCCGTAAGGAGAGCCGAAGCGGTCCTTCAACTCGCGGAACAGGGCCTCGTCTGCGATCACTTCCTTGACCTTCATGTCCTGGAACTTCTCCCAGGCGGCGTTGACCCGCTCGATTCCGTCGTCGATGTAAGCCTCGGTGTCCGCGATGTCCTGGTCGAACATCTTGCGGGTGTCCTTCTCGAGCTTCTCCTTGTCGGCCTTTTTCATCCGCTTGATCGAGCCGAGTGCGTCGGCCCACAGGTGATCCTCGTCGGAGAACTTGGTCTGCTTGCCCGACTTGATGTACTCGACGCGACGCTCAAGCGACTCCTTCAGTTCCTGGACGCGCTCCTCGCGCTCGCCCTCGTAGGAGTCGAGGACCTTCTTGACCTCTTTCTCGAGCTTCTTGAGGTCCTTGTCGCGCGCCTTTTCGTCGATCTGCGTGATGATCGAGGCCGCAAAGTAGAGGACCTTCTCGAGTTCCTTCGGCGCGAGGTCGAGCAGGTAGCCGATCCGGCTCGGCACGCCCTTGAAGAACCAGATGTGCGAAACCGGCGCGGCGAGATCGACGTGGCCCATGCGCTCGCGCCTGACCTTCGAGCGTGTGACCTCCACACCGCAGCGCTCGCAGACGATGCCCTTGTAGCGGACGCGCTTGTACTTGCCGCAGTAACACTCCCAGTCCTTTGTCGGGCCGAAGATGCGCTCGCAGAACAGGCCGTCTTTCTCGGGCTTGAGTGTGCGGTAGTTGATCGTCTCGGGCTTCGTGACCTCGCCCGAGGACCAGCTGCGAATCTGCTTCGAAGAGGCGAGGCTGATCTCGATAGCGTCGAAGTTGTTGATGTCGATCATTCGGCTTCGGCCTCCTTGGCAACTTCGGCTTCGGTCACTTCCTGCTCCTCGGCTTCGTCCGCCGCGGTGCCCTTGGGCTGCTTGCCGTCCTTTTCGGTCGCGCGCACGCCGGATAGATCGATGCCCAGCTCTTCGGCCGCGCGCAGCAGGTCGTCCTCCTCCTCGCGGACCTCGATGTCCGCGCCCTCTTCGGAGATGACGTTGACGTCCAGCGAGAGCGACTGCATCTCCTTGAGCAGCACCTTGAACGACTCGGGGATCGACGGCTCGGGAATGTTCTCTCCCTTAACGATCGCCTCATAGGCCTTGACACGTCCGACCGTGTCGTCGGACTTGACGGTCAGCATCTCCTGCAAGGTGTAGGCGGCGCCGTACGCCTCCAGCGCCCACACCTCCATCTCACCGAAGCGCTGGCCGCCGAACTGCGCCTTTCCGCCGAGCGGCTGCTGGGTGACCAGCGAGTACGGGCCGGTCGAACGAGCGTGAATCTTGTCGTCCACCAAGTGCAGCAGCTTCAGGATGTACATGTTGCCGACGGTCACCTTGGTTTCGTATGGCTGGCCCGTGCGCCCGTCGAACAGCGTCACTTTGCCGGTCGAGCGATGACCGGGGCGCGCCGACTTATCGACCTCGAACTGGATCGGGCCGTCGCTGTGCTCGTTCTGCCATCGCACCAGCGCCTCGTCCACCTGCTCCACCGTCGCACCGTCGAAAACGGGCGTTGCGACGAACACGCGCGGGCGCTCACCGTTGCCGTTTCGCGCAGCCAGGTCGTGCGCCTGCCTGCGTGCCGGCGAGCCGTCGTCGTACCAGCCGTTCGCGGCGACCCAGCCGAGGTGCGTCTCCAGGATCTGGCCGACGTTCATGCGGCTCGGCACGCCAAGCGGGTTGAGGATCACGTCGACCGGCGTGCCGTCCTCCAGGAACGGCATGTCCGCCTGCGGAACGATCTTCGAGATCACGCCCTTGTTGCCGTGCCGTCCGGCGAGCTTGTCGCCCTCGGCGATCTTGCGTTTGCTCGCCACGTAGACGCGCACCAAGTCATTGACACCGGGGGCGAGATCGTCACCCGCGTCGCGCGAGAAGATCAACACATCGATGACCACGCCGCCTTCGCCGTGCGGAACCTTCAGCGAGGTGTCGCGGACCTCGCGTGCTTTCTCCTTGAAGATCGCGCGGATCAGCTTTTCCTCGGCGGTCAGCTCTGTCTCGCCCTTGGGCGTGACCTTGCCGACGAGCAGATCGCCGGACACGACCTCGGCGCCGACTCGCACCACGCCGCGCTCGTCGAGGTTGCGCAGCGACTCCTCGGAGCGGTTCGGAATGTCGCGCGTGATCTCCTCGTCGCCCAGCTTGGTCGTACGCGCGTCGATCTCGTATTCCTCGATGTGAATCGAGGTCAGCATGTCGTCCTTGACCATGCGCTCGGAGATCACGATCGCGTCCTCGAAGTTGAACCCCTCCCAGGACATGAAGGCGACCGTGCAGTTTCGGCCCAGGGCCAGCTCGCCGCCGCTGGTCGAAGACCCGTCCGCGAGCACTTCGCCCTGCTTGACCTTGGCGCCGATATCGACCAGCGGTCGTTGGTCGATCAACGTGCCCTGGTTGGAGCGCATGAACTTGCGCAGCGGATATTCGGTCTTGCCGATCACGAGGCTCTCGGCGTCGACGTAGGTGACTTCGCCCGCGTCGGCGGCGACGACCACGTCGCCGGTGTCGCTCGCGGCCCGCTTCTCCATGCCGGTGCCCACCAGCGGCGGCTCGGGTCGCAGCAGGGGAACGGCCTGGCGCTGCATGTTCGAGCCCATCAGCGCGCGGTTCGCGTCGTCGTGCTCGAGGAACGGGATCAGAGCCGTTGCGACCGACCAGATCTGGGTCGGCGAGACATCCATCAGGTCGACTTGCTTGGGCGGCGTGGTCACGACCTCTCCGTCGCGTGCGCGACAAAGGACCTGAGGTCCCCGGAGCTTCTTCGTCTTGGGGTCGATCTCCGCGTTCGCCTGCGCGATCACGTGCTCTTCCTCCTGCGTGGCGTCGAGCCAGATGATCTTGTCGGTGACCACTCCCGCCTTCACCTGCCGGTAGGGGGTCTGGACGAAACCGTGCTCGGACAGCGTGGCGAAGGAGGACAGCGAGCCGATCAGCCCGATGTTCGGGCCCTCCGGCGTCTCGATCGGGCACATGCGCCCGTAGTGGGTCGGATGCACGTCGCGCACCTCGATCGGCGCGCGTTCGCGTGTCAGCCCGCCCGCACCGAGGGCGGACAGCCGGCGCCGGTGGGTCAGCCCCGCCAGCGAGTTGGTCTGGTCCATGAACTGCGAGAGCTGCGAGGAGCCGAAGAACTCCTTCAGCGCCGCCACAACCGGGCGGATGTTGATGATCGTCTGCGGGGTGATCGTGTCGGCGTCCTCGGTCGTGAGTCGCTCGCGAACGACGCGCTCCATCCGGTACAGCCCGATCCTGAAGGCCTCCTGGATCAGCTCGCCGACCGTGCGCAGGCGGCGGTTGCCGAAATGCTCGTACTCGTCGAGGTGATCGGCGACCGGCTCGCGAGGCATCGTCACGGCCTCGGCCGCGTAGTCCTTGATCTCCTCGTCCTCGGGCACGCCCAGCATCTTCGGCAGTGAGATCAGCTCTTTGACGAGCGAGATGATGTCGTCGTTCGTCAGCACGCGCGTGTCGAGATCCACCTTGAGGCCCAGGCGCGAGTTGAGCTTGTAGCGGCCGACGCGCGTGAGGTCGTAGCGCTTCGGGTCGAAGAACAGCGTGTTCAGCAGCGAGCGGGCGGCGTCCACCGAGGGTGGCTCACCGGGGCGCTGCTTCTTGAACAGCTCGACCAGCGCGCCCTCCTCGGACTTGATGTTCTCCGGGTCGGCTTCGAGCGTGTTCCTGATGTAGACGGAGTTGTTGAAGAGTTTGAGGATCTTCTCGTCGGAGCCGACCCCGATCGCGCGCAGCAGCACCGTCACGGGCAGCTTGCGCTTGCGATCGACGCGTACGAAGACGCGGCCCTTCTTGTCGATCTCGAGCTCCAGCCAGGAACCGCGGGCCGGCATCAGGTTGGCGATGAAGACCTGCTTCTCGCGGTCCTTGGGCTCCATGACGTACGCGCCCGGAGACCGCACGAGCTGCGTGACGACCACGCGCTCGGTGCCGTTGATGATGAACGTGCCCCAGTCGGTCATCCATGGGAAGTCCCCCATGAACACGGTCTGCTCACGAATCTCACCCGTGTCCCGGTTCTGGAAGGCGACCTTCAGGTTCAGCGGTCGCGAGTAGATCATGTCCTTCTCGCGACACTCGTCGATTGACGCGACGGGGTCGTCGAACCAGAGATCGCCAAACACCACGGCCAGATTGCCCGTGTAATCCTCGATCGGCGAAACGTCGTTGATCGTTTCGCGCAGCCCACCCTTCTTGGCATCGGTGAGCCATTCGAAGGAACTGCGTTGTATGTCGATCAGGTTGGGTAGTTCTAGGGTGTTCTCCAGCGAGGCGAAAGTTCTGCGATGGCGCGAGACATCGACGCGTGCCAAAAAGCGGCTCCTCTGCGAGTCGTCGTTGAAAGTTTTTTAAGGGCGTTTGGCGGAGAGCAGGCCAAAATGCGCGCGACCGCAAAGAGTACCAAAGAAGCTTGTCCCATTGCAAGACGCATGGCCGAATTCTGGCGAGCCGGGCCTTGCCACTAGGCAAAAACCCGATTCGCCAGAGGCCGATTCACTTCACCTCAACCGAGGCCCCTGCTTCCTCCAGCTCGCCCTTGAGCTTGTCGGCCTCCTCCTTGTCGAGGCTCTCCTTGACGGGCTTGGGTGCCTCGTCCACGAGTGCCTTGGCCTCCTTCAGACCCAGCCCGGTCACGGCGCGCACGACCTTGATCACCTGGATCTTCTTGTCCCCGGCGCCGGTCAGGACGACGTCGAAAGAGTCCTTGGCCTCCTCGGCGTCATCCCCGGCCCCGTCGCCGGCTGCCGCCGGAGCGGCCGCCGCCACGGCGGTCGCCGAGACGCCGAACTCTTCCTCCAGCGCCTTGATGCGCTCTGAAAGCTCCATGACCGAGATGTTCTTGAGTTCCTCGATCCAGTCTTCGGTGTTGACCTTGGTTGCCATCTACTGACCGGCCTCCTGTTCGTCTTCTTTGCGTTCCGGTTGCTCTTGTGTCTCCGATGCGTCGGCCTTTGGCTCGGCCTCTTGCTCGGCCTTCGGCTCGGCTTCCTGCGGCTGCGGGGCCTCGCCCTCCTTCTGCTGCATCACCTGGCCGAGAGCGACCGCCAGCCCCGAGACCATCGAGCCGAGTCCCCGCACGAGCGTCGTCAACGGCGAGGCGACGACGCCGGCGAGCTGCGCGTTGAGCCGGTCGCGGGCTGGAAGCTTGGCGATGCCGCGGATGTCGTCAGCGGTCAGGACGTCCGCACCGAGCGTGCCTCCCTTGAAGTCGAGCACGTTGTTCTCTTTGGCGAAGCTGTCGAGCGCCTTGGCTGCCACGGCCGGGTCGCCCTGGATGAAGGTCAGCGCGGTCGGGCCCTCGGCCACGAACGCCTTGAGCTGGTCCGCGCTGGGGGCGCTGCAGCTATCGAGCGCCCGCTCCGTCAGCGTGTTCTTGACGATCCGCAGCGTCGCATCCGCGTCGCGCAGCTTGGCGCGCAGCTCGGCCACCTGCGGCACACTGATCCCGCGGTAGTCGATCGCGTAGATCGCCTGGGCCGAATCGACGTGCTCGGCGATTTCCTCGATTAGCTGCGTTTTTTGTTCCTTCTTCAGCTTTGTCAACTCTCTTCAACTGCTTGGAGAAATGGAAAGACCCGCGCTGAGGCGGGCCGACCCGAGCGCGAGCACAACCGCGTCGAGGTCACTCCGCCTGGACTGGACTTCCGCCATCGGCCGCCAGCCGTCTCGGGCGATATGAAGTTGAGGGCGGGGATGCTACCGGAATAGATGGCATGAACTGGGGCACCTCGGTTCGGCCATCAAGTATGCGGCATG
>JBBDJG010000003.1:49899-50065 GCA_040880005.1 Solirubrobacterales bacterium | reverse complement strand
GTGTCTCCTATGTACCGAGACAGGTGTCGCCTATGTGGTGAGACCAGACACCTCCTCCGCCATGTACTCGACCGACAAGGGCCGTCTGGTCCTCGTCGGTCGAGCCCGTTGCGAGGGGGGCTCGAACCCCCGAAGGGGGTTCGTAGGACTTGCCAGCCAGGCAAGT
>JBBDJG010000003.1:0-49799 GCA_040880005.1 Solirubrobacterales bacterium | reverse complement strand
CCGTTCTGAGCCGAGTCAAGTGCACAGCACTTGACCGGCGAGGCTCCTCCGCCACTGTCGCCTGCGAAATGCCCTCGTGGGGGATTTCGCTGGCGACCTTGGAGGCGGGATGAGAACCCCCGAAGGGGGTTCGTAGGACTTGCCATCCAGGCAAGTCCGTTCTGAGCCGAGTCAAGTGCACAGCACTTGACCGGCGAGGCTCCTCCGCCACCTTCTCATTGCTCTCCCGACAGCTGCCGTGCGACAGCCGCCCTGAGGCCGGGCAGCTCTTCCTTCGCGATATTCCAGATTCGGCCGAGGTCGACCTCGAGATAATCGTGCGCGAGCACGTCACGCATCCCCGCGATATCGCTCCACCCGATGCTGTCGTTGCTGCGAGCAGTGGCGGACAGCCGCTTGACTGTGGCCCCGATCAGCTCGAGGTTGCGAAGAACGGCGTCTTGGCTGCGGCGATCCGCCATGAATGCGTCACGTCCTTCCGAGGTGAATGACTCGATTCGCTCGATGCATTCGGCGATATACGTAAGGTAGAAAAGATCTCTCGTCACAGAGTCCGAGCTTGCTGCAGTATCTCGTTGCGAATCATCCGGTGAAGACCGGTCGGCTCGGCCACGTCGACGTCGCGGCCAAGAAGTTCCTCAAGATCGTGGATCAAGCGCACCTGGTCGAGAAGACTTCGATCGGGGTCGAATTCGACCAGGAAGTCAATATCACTTTGGTCACCGCCAGCATCATTCGCCACGGATCCGAACACGCGCAGGTTGTGTGCACCATGCCGTTTGGCTATTGCAAGTATCTCATCGCGCTTTTTCGCTAATTCGGCGAAGGTCATTGCCCAACAATGCTAGCCGGCACGGCAGAGACGAACAGCTCCTTCCATCCGACGCTTCGACTGATGGGGATGTTCCAAAGCTGGCCCCATCGTGGCCCGATTGCTCGTGCATTTCCCAGCACAATGGGCAGAACACGCGGCATCATAATCCGCGTGTCGGGCGTTCATAGGAGCTGCTATCCAAGCAGCTCCGTTCTGAGCCGAGTCAAGTGCGCAGCACTCGACCGGCGAGGCTGCTCCGCCACTGACGCGGCGCTCTTCGATAGCATGCTTGCAGCATGGTGCTTCGTCTGGGCATCGCAAACATCGTCCTGTCCAAGCTGATCCTGCTCGTGATCGCGGCACTGCCGCTGCTCGACATCTCCGCCAGCCAGCGCGCCACCTACGCAACCGTGCTCGTCATTTCGATGCCTGTGCTTTTCTGGAGCGGAGTTGCTCTCGTCGGAAGAGAGACTTGGCGGGTCGCGCGGCACCGTGGCCTCCGAGTCGTACCGCGCGAGCTGTGGAGACTGTTCCGCCACGGGGAGCGAGCGCGCGATGCGGCTCTCGCCGCGCGTCTCGAGGGTGCGCGGCCCGGATAGCGATGCGCCGCGCGCAAACGTTGCGGTTACGTTAAGGCCACAGTCCTAGAAGCGCGCCCCGCGGCTCCCGAGACTGCTGTGCTGCCGCCAATGATCGGCCTCCTGGACAGGCCCCGCTAAAGAGGGCCGGCCGTCCAGTCGAGGTAATGAATGAACCTTGGCTCCGAGGTGTGTTTTGGCTGCTCGACATCTCAAACTTCACAGCAGTTCACGCGGGAAGGCCTCGATATCGGCGCTCGCGCTGGCGACGCTTGCGCTGGCGGCGCTGGCGCCCCCGGCCTCGGCCCAGGTGGAGCAGCGCTTCGACGTCCGGCTGAAGGGCGCCAAGAGCTGGGGCGCGTATACGCTGAGCTTCCTGTCGAGCAGCTACGACACCGACGGCGCCGCCACCCCCGCAACCGAGAGCATCAAGCTGCGCTTCCCGGCCGGGGTCTCGATCAGGCGGCAGTTCCTCAACGATGACTTCCTCTGCGACTACGACGCGCTGAACGAGTCCAGGGACCCGAACGACTGCCGCCGTTCGCGGATAGGCACGGGCACGATGGAGATCGATCTGCAACCGTTGTTCGACCAGGTCGTCCCGGGCAAGGTCTATCTCTTCCTGTCCAAGGGTGCGAAGCGCGGCGCCGTTGCGTCGGTGCTCGTGCTCGTGGTACCCGACTCGACGGCCTCGATCGTCAAGCAGTACCCGTTCGTCGCCGACATCAGGCCGCTGGTCAGGACGACTCTCGCGGTCGATCGCAGGGGCACGTACGGCTACCGCCAAGACCTTGAGGTGGCCGACAGCATGAGCGTCACCAAGTTCGACTGGGAGCTTTCCGGCCTCAGGACGCGCAAGCGGGGGAAGAAGCTTTTCTGGCTGACCCGGCCGTCCTGCCCAGGCTCGAGGAAGGTGGGCTTCGAGGCGACCTACTCCTACGCGGGCGGCCAGCGGCTCACGCGAGCCGACAGCCTCCCCTGCTCCAAGTTCTGAGGGCTCGGGGCAGGTTGTGAGGTAAGCGGTCCCGCGCGGGGTCGCGGGTCAGGCCGCCTTCGGCGTGTCCCCCGCGCCTTCTCGCTCGAGCGCTCCCAGGAAGGCCTCGACGACGCGGCGGTCGAACTGCGTCCCGGCGCCTTGGAGGAGCTGCTCGCCTGCTTCCTGCGGGCCCAGCGCGGGCTTGTAGGGGCGGCCGCTCGTCATCGCCTCGTAGGCGTCCGCCACCGCCAGAATCCTGGCCTCCAGCGGTATCTCCTCGCCGCGCTGCCCGCGGGGATAGCCACTCCCGTCTACGCGCTCCTGGTGAGCGAGCACCGTGTCGCGAACCTCGTCCAGCCCGACCGCGCCAAGAATCCGCGCGCCGGCCTCGGGGTGCTTCCTTATCGCCGCCCACTCCTCCTCGTCGAGCGGTCCTTCTTTGCGCATGATCGACTCGGGCACGCTGGCGGTGCCGACGTCGTGCAGGACGCCGGCCAGGCGCACCCGCTCAGCGACGTCGGGGGCTAGGCCCAGCGCGCGCGCCGTCATCTCGCTGTAGTGCCCAACTCGTTCGCAGTGCCTCGCCGCCTGCGCGTCGCGGATACCGAGCGTGTCTGCCAATCGCAAGACGCTCGAGAGATACTCGTCGGCCTCGCTGCCCTGAGCCAACGCCTCCAGATGCCTTGCCGCGTCGGGATCGTGGATGACGGTGCAGTTGCGACCAAGCGCTTTGGCCGCGTACAGAGCTTGATCGGCCGCTCCCAGCAGCGCGTCGGGGGTCCTTCCGTGGTTGGGGAAGCTGGCCACGCCAATGCTCATCGTGAACGGAACGGGATCGGCCTCGAATGACCGCTTGACCGCAGTGCGAACCCTCTCGGCGAGCATCGAAGCGCCCTGCGGGTCCGTCTCCGGCAAAACCAGGGCGAACTCCTCGCCGCCCATCCTCGCCGTCGTGTCAATCCGGCGCTTGGTCTCGTTGAGAACCGCGCTCAGGCGCTCGAGCGCCACGTCCCCCTTCTGGTGCCCGAGACGGTCGTTGACCTGCTTGAAGTGGTCGAGGTCGCAGACCAGCAGGCTCAGCTGGCTGGCGCTCCTGCGCGCCCGCTCCAGTTCGCGGTCGAGTACCTCGTCGAACGCGCGCCGGTTGAGCAGGCCGGTCAGGTGGTCTGTGTTGGCGGCTTCGGCGAGTCGCTCGACGAGATGCTGAACCCGTCCCCTCAGCGCGCTGACCAGAACGCCGGCCACGATCAGCGTGCCCATCGTGATGATCCAGCGCGTGAAGATGTCCGGAGGCGCCTGGAGGACAAGCGTAACCCCGTAGCAGAGGCCGATGAAGGCAAGTTGCGCGACCGCCTGGACACGAGAGTAGAAGTAGAAGCTGAACTCGTTCACCCAGACGTAGAACAGGGCCGAGATGGCCACGTTCTCGCCGGCGAAGTAGATGCCCGCGGTGATGACCAGCGTGGCCCAGACGCTGAAAAGCTGGTACGTCCACCAGGTGGCACGCTTGTAAGCGACCAGCACCAGCGCGGCGGTCACGTAGGAGGTGACGATCTGCGCGACCAGCCCCTGCTCGTTGGAGCCGGCCGGCTGGTCGAAGCTGAGCAGCCAGACCAGGGTCAGCGTGGCCCCTGCCCCAAAGAGGGCCGCGCCGATGCGGGCCATCAGCGCCCGATCGGTGGTCGGGTCGGCGGCGGGTTTTGCGGTGATCCCCCGCAGCAGTTGTTCGGCGAACGGTTTCATGAGTACGGATCCGTCTGGACGCTCACCCTGGCCTGGATGACCTGGATGATCGGGTGCCTGCCTCCCTGCCTGGCTGATTGGTCCCGTCGCGACACGCGCTTTGGGCCACAAGGCCCTATCGAGCAGGCGCTCGAGACGCGGCGGATAAAGGCCGCGCTACTGGACGCATGTTCGACCGGCTCAGCGGGCCTTGAGGGTGATCGTCCGGATGGTCTTCGAACCGCCGACGGTCGCCGTGGCCTTGACCTTGAGGCGTCTGAGGCGAAGCATCGTCTTGCGCGACTTGCGGGAGAGCGACACCTTGACCGCCGAGTTGCCACCCGCGGCGATCTTGAAGGGCTTGCGGCCAAGCGTCAGGCTTCGTGCGCGGGCGCTGAGCCGGACCTTGGCCGCACTCGCGAGCTTCAGCGCTCCCTGGCAGCTTGCCCCCTGCGAGTGACATGTGAGCGTGACCGGTACGACGCCCTTCTTGGTCATCTTGGCGGGGCGCGTCGAGATCGACACCGACGGCTCGCAGCCGGCCAGCGCGAGCGCCGGCGTGTCGGTGACGGTCTTGCCGTTTTGCCCACCGAATACGGCATCGACAGTGGCGGCCTGGGCCGTGCAGAGATCACTGAAAACGCTCAGCATGCCACCGTCGCCGCCGTTGATCGTCAAGTCGAAGCGGGTGAAGAGCAGGTCGGGGAGATCGTTGAAGGTGATCACCGTCCGCTTGCCCTCGAATGCGAGCTGGGCATCCACGCGAGTCGACACCGCTCCGTCGAGCAGCAGCGAGAGCTTCGGCAGAAGTCCGCCTCCCTGGCGCACCACGTACACGGGGCCCGAGAGCGACCCGGACAGGAACGGCGTCGTGGCAGTCGCGCTGCCGACCTGCGTGCACGCCCGCTGCGAGACCTGCTCCTCGCCGCACAGGCTCTGGACGATGCCGAACACGTTCGGCCGCAGGACATCGGGTAGCTTCACCACTCTGCTCTTGACGGCGGCCTCGCCCTGTCCCTGTGTGACGACCACCTTGAGGTCGGGATGGGAGTCCTTCACCCGCTCTCCGTTGGCGCCCGCGGTGACGCTCAGCTTGGGAGCGAGGGCCAGCGACTCGCAGCCGGTGGGGGTGAAGCTCGCCGTCGCCTGGCTGGTGGCGCCACCGTACGAGGTGACGTCGAGGGCCGTCGATGCCGCGGCGCACGAGGTCGGGTTGGTCATGAACGCGGCCGCCGGGCTGCCGGCCTGCCCGAACAGCGTCAGGTCCATCCCCGTGATCGTGATCTCGGAGCCCGAGTCGGTCCGCGGCAGGTTGGTCATCTGGGAGTCGATGCCCCAGTCGGCGCTGCGCAGGCTCACGGGGGCGGGTACGGGGGTCATGCCGGACGCGTAGAGACCGAGCCGCGCGGGCTCGTTGCCGACGGTCTGGACGTTGTAGGCCTGGGCGGCACGGGACTGGGGGTTGGCGCCGGAGTCGAGGTAGTAGATGGTGGCGGTGCCGATGCGATGCGCCGTGAAGTCGCAGGCCGCTGCCTCGAAGACGTTGGTCGGGCAGCGGGCGGTCGCGTTCGGGTCGGCGATCAAGCCGGGCGGAAGGTGCAGCGTCAGGTCCCTGACGTCCTCGTCGGTGGCGGGCGTGTTGTTGGCGAACGACATCGAGAACGTCACGTTCGGGTTGCCCCCGGCCTGGAGCGTCGATGGGGTGACCGACAAGGCGGTGATGCCGAAGCTGGCCTGCGCAGTTGAGGGAACGGCGACGACGATCGCTGCCGCCGCGAGGGTCGCCAGCACGCCCAGTCGCCCTATCGCCGCTAGTGCCGCGTCGGCAAACGTTGGTTGATGCGGTACTAGGCCCCGACGGCGGGGGTCATGGCCCGCGTTTGTGTTCGTTCTCTGCCCCAATTTGATTCTCAGGCCCTCCCTGTCCCGAGGCGCTGGCTCGAACCAGCGGGGCGAATGCCCGTCTGGCCATCGGTCGCGAGGCGGCCCCGCTGTAGGTCTGCGGACCAAGCCCAACGACGAGCTAACAGCCGCTTAACGGCTGCGCGCCTTCCTGCGCAGGGCCTTCGACGGGCTGAGCCTGACCGTCCCAACAGCAGGCACTCCACCTTCCGGATTCGCGGTCACCCCAACCTTCAGGTAGCCGAGGCGAAGCAAGGCGCGGCGCCCGACGCGCGAGAGCCGCACGTAGACGACGCTGCGCTGGCCCGCCGCCACCAGGAAGGATCCGCGCCCGAGGGTCAGAGTGCGCTTGCGCTTTGCGCGCGACCCCCTGCCGGCGCCTTTGACCCGCACGGCGGTTCGCAGCGTGAGCGCCCCCTTGCAGCTCGCCGTCTGGGCGACGCACGTGATGCCGATCGAGGTCCTGCCGGCGCGGGTCACGGTTGCCGGGCCGCCGGCGATCTTGACCGCCACGTCCTGGGAAGGCGGAGGCGTGGTGGTCGTGCCGGGCGGCGTCGTGCCGGGAGAGGTCGTCGCCTGGCAGCCGGTGGTCTGGAGAGAGTGGCTGGAGATGTCGTCCGAGCCGCCGCTCCAGGGGGTCAGGGTGGCGTCCACCGCGGCGGAGCCGCAGGTGGCGGAGTTGCGCAGGATCGCGTTGGGCCCGCCGCGGAGTTTCATCTCGAGACTCGTGAACGGGATCTGGGGCAGGGAGTCGAAGACGATCTTCACCCGACCGGTGTTCGGATCTGTCGTCTCCTGACCGAGCAGCTTGACGCGCGCCGTCTCACCGGCCTGCACCTGGGCGAAGAGCTGGTCGCCGTCGCTGCTGGGGGGACCGAGGTAGACATCGCCACTTAGGGGATCGAGCTCCGTCGTGGATGGGTCGCCGTCGATCAGCGGCGTCGCCACGGTGATGTCGCCGACGTCGGAGGCGGGAAGGCAGGTGGCCGCCGTGTCGGAAACGGCATTGAAGGCATTCTCCTCGCCGGCTTCGTCACATCGCACTAGGTTGGCCCCCGGATTGAACCCCACGCCCGCCGGCAGTGTCACCTCGGAGCGCTCCAGGTGGGCCTGGTCGATCTTCGCCGGGTCGCTGTTGCCGGGCAGGCCGACCGTGACCGTATAGCCGCTCGGCGCGAGCGCCTGGTCGGTCTCGCGCTCGACGTCCAGCGCGGGCGTGAACTCGACCGCGGGGCAGCCGGTGGACGTGAAGCTCGAGGGGAACTCGGTCAAGTTCGAGTCGTTGTAGGAGTTCGCCACCACCCTCGCCGTCGCCGGGGGGGAACACGAAGTCGGGTTGGTGATCAGCGCCAGTGAAGGGCCATTCGGTCTCCGCCCGTACAGGGTCAATTCGAGTTTCTTGACCTTTATGTCCAGTGGCGTCGATCCATTGCTGCAGGGGGGATTGGAGGAGGTCCAGCTCGCCGAACTACAGGCGGTTTTCGGCAGCGCTAGCGTCGCGGAGTTAAGGCCGGCGTCGGTCGCGCGCAGGCTTACGCTGGCTAGCAAGCGAGGCACCGGCTCATGCGGCAAGATGTTGCCCAGGGCGTCGACCGCTCTCAACATGATGCCCTGCTTAGCGACCGAGCCGGCGCTTTCAACGTTGTAGATGTAGCCCTTGGCCGTCTTAACCTGGCCGTACGCGTCGGCCTCGATCGACACTGCGCCGATTGGCGAACCTGCAATCGTTCCGCCCGGGCAACCCGCAAAGCCATTCATGAACTGCTCGCTTGTGCAGTGAGGCAATGCCTGAGTGTTGGCGATCAGCCCCGGCGGCAGCTCCACGTGGAGGTCCCGGACATCCTCGGAGGAGCCTGGCGCATCACAGGCACCGCTATCGGGGCAGAACTTCACCGTGACCTTGATGTCCGGGTGAGCACCCGCCTGAGTTGGAGCGAGGCCCGCGGAGTCGGTGGCAGAGTTCGCCACAGGGGTGACGGAGAAGTCGCTGATCGCGATCGGGGCGGCCCGCGCCGGAGGGGTGGGTCCGACGACCAGCGCTAGCGCGGCGGCTGCCACGCTCGCCACCACGAGGCGCCGCGCCCATCCTCTGCTTCGTACGATGTCTTTGCTTGCTTGCTCTGCCACTGGCCTTCCCTGGCCTCGACGCAGATCTGATCCCGTTCGCCGGCCTGCCCGGTCCAAGAGACAAAGGCAGCATGCACCGGCCAGCCGGATATCCGTCTGCGATCTGGTATCGGCCGAGGACCGGCATTCCTCAAGCCGATCTGGCCGCTGCGGGGCGCCTCGGCCTTGTGGCCTTGGAAATAGGCCTTTGGAAAGCCCTTCCTCGCGCTATATGCAGTTGTGGCCGAACTGCACCACCGCGGCGGAGATGTCGCCCCCTGCTACCGAGCCGTCGGCGGGGTTTAGGTCCCAGGGGTCACCTCCGGGTACCGTTCCGCCGCGATCGTAGGCGGGGTGGTAGTTGGAGCGAGCGCCCGAGGGCGTGACCGGCAGGTTCGGGGTCGAGAGAGGATCGCTGTTTCGGTCGAAATCCCCGGGGCCGATGTCGTTGGCCCCGAAGCGTCCGACGATCGCACTGATGTCGCCGCCGCTCACGGCCTGGTCACGGGCGAGCGGGTTCCCCGTGGGGACGTCCATGAAGTCCCAGAAGTTCGTGGGGTTGCGCCCACCGCCCGTGCTCGGAGGGTTGTTGACCTCGGCGCCGTCCTTGCAGCCGTCGGAGTCGGTGTCGGGGTCCGAGATGCCGGTCGAGTAGATCGCCTCGCAGGAATCCGTCAGGCCGTCGCCGTCGGTGTCGGTCCCCGCGCAGCGCTCCACCGCACCGATGTCGCAGCTGGAGTTCTGGGGTCGCGCGAGACCGCGCTGGTCGGTGGCGGGCGGGGGGCAATCCGGGCTGCCGGCGTCGATCGCGGGGCTGCCCGCGAGCAGGGCGTGAGTATTGGTCGGGCCGCCGTTGTACTGGAGCGGTCCCAGCACGGGGTCCACGCCGATGATGTTGCCGGTCGTGTCGCCGACGATCGTGCAGGTGGACGGCCCCTCGATCAGGTTGTGGCCGGCGGAGACGAGCGGAGAGCTGCCGCTGGCGCAATCCTGGCCGTTGTTGGCGATGATCGTGTTCTTGGCGGTGGCGGTCGCGCCCGAGAACAGGGAGATGCCATCACCCGATGAGGAGGCCGTGTTGCCGGCGATCGTGCTGTTGTTGAGCGTCAGCGTGCTGTCGTTCAGCGACACTATGCCGCCGCCGACGCCGCTGGTGGCGGCGTTGCCACTGACGGTGCTGTTGTTGAGGGTCAGGCTGTCGTCGATCCCGTTGTAGATGCCCCCACCGCCATCGGCGGTGTTGCCAGTCACGGTGCTGCTGTTGAGCGTCAGCACGCCGCCCTGGTTCACGATGCCCCGAACGCCATTGCGGATCGTCAGGTGCGACATCGAGACGTTCAGCCCGAACATCCCCGGGCCGACGTCGAATACCGCACCGAGGGCGCCGCCGTCGACCACGGTAGGCGAGCCGCTCGAGCCCTCGATCGCCAGCTCGGAGAGGATGTCGAGGTCGCCGGCGTTCTCGCCCGACCCCGCGATCGTCGTCGTGTAAGTGCCGGCCGGGACGTTGATCGTGTCGGCGCCGGCGCCGGCGCCGCATGCGTCGATGCCCGCGTCGCTGTTGGCAGCCTGGATCGCCTCCCGCAGCGAGCAGTCGCCGTCGGAGTTCAGCTCGTCGGTGGTCGTGGTGACACCGATCGTGGCGGCGCGTGCCGCCTGCACCTGCCCCACGGCCAGCAAGAGCAGCGCCACCAAAGCCACGAATGCGAGGCGCTCCGGGCGAAGCCACCGCTGGCTTCTCGAGCTGGACACAGATGCAACCGCCTTTCAAGCCGAGCGCTGGCCGACGATTCGGCGCTTGCGCCCCACCTGCCAAGTTCCCCAGGCTAGCACCGGGCACCGGGCCCGCGCAACCGAGCGTCCTTCGAGCGCACGAGGCGGCCCAACCGACCGCAGGCGATCACAACGAAGCGATCACGCCGGTGGTTGCGCTTCAATGAAGGGCGTGAAAGCCGCAGTGGCAGCGTCGGCGGTGGCCCTCGTGGTTGCGAGCGTGCTCGGCACCGCCGCCTGCGGCGGCGACGATCCGGGCTCGAACGGCCAACAGGTCGGCGGCGGGAACTCGGGCTCGCTCGGGCCGTCCACGATCCTGAAGCTTGCCTACGAAGACGGCGAGGGGGAGCGTGAAACCGCCGCTCTGACTTGTACCGACGATGGCGCGAGCGGCACCGGCTACATGAAGGCGCAAGCGGCTATCGCCTGCAAGCAAGTGGACTCGCTCAAGAACTTGCTGACGAAACCTCCGGCCGAGGATCGGGCGTGCACGCAGATCTATGGTGGACCGCAGAAGCTGCGCGTGTCGGGACGGGTCGATTTCGACACCGTTGCGTCACGCACCTTCGAGCGCACCAACGGCTGCGAGATCGCCGAGTGGAAGCGTCTGGCGCCGTTGCTGCCCGAGAGCGCCAGCGGCATCTGAGCGCAGCGAGCGGCACAGATGGCCGCATCTCTGCTATCCCGCTAAAGCGACGTCCGCCACGACCCGATGGCATCAGGTGTGCCTGCCGGCACCGCCCGTCAAGGCCCTCCCTGGTGACGTCCGACCCGAACACCGCTTCCAGCAGGCCGCCACCCGGCGTGGCGGTCGATCCCGCCACGACCGACACAGCGCCGGTCGGCGCGTCGCAACCTTCGCCGGCACCGTCGGGCTCCCGAAGCGGATTGCCCGATCCGTGGGGTCGCTGGTTGCCGGTGCTGATGCTCGTCGCCGGCATGATCGGCCTCGGGCTGCTGATCGGGACGGGAGGGGACGTTCCGAGTCGCAAGAACGCGGCGCCGTCGCAATCCGCGCCGCTCGAGTCGGCGCCACCTACCGCGGCACCGCAGCCGGAAACACAACAAGCCGCGCCTCAGACCATGACGCAACCCGCAACACCGAGTGCGGATGCACAGACAGAGCAGTCGCTGGAGGACCCGGACACGAGCGACGCAATCACGAGATCCGCCACCGTCACGGCAGCCGAGGCGATGGAAACGTGCGCGACCAACAGCAACGGCAGCTACCTCGCTTGCAGCAAGAATGAACTCGTTGCGATCGAGCCGACGCTCGCCACAAGCGCGGATGCCTTGAACCTGACGGTAACATCGACCGAAGAGAGCTACACGATCATCGCCACCTCGCCCGGCAGTGAGAACGTGTTCACGCTTGCCAAGAAGGCTGACGGCTCGGCCAACCGGCTTTGCACCAAGTCTGGCAACGCCGGATGCACCGCGGACGGAACCTGGTAGGCGCCGTCAGCCCCCTGGCAACGACGAGCCGGCGATAAAGAAGAACCAAAGCCCGAGCGCGGCAAAGGCCATGAACGCCGTGCCGACCAGCACGGCGTCGAACACCGTAAGCTCGCGATTGCGCTGCGATTCCGTCTCGTCGCGCATGCTGCGCATCCACGGAAGCCTCACGCGCACCATCCTGCGTTCGCCGGTCACGCGCTCGTAGAGACGATTCAGTCGCGACAGCGCGACCACCATCGCGATCGTCGAGACGAGAATTCCCACCGCCACCAGCATGTAGGGGCCGAAGCCGGGTTGCTGGGAGGTCGTTATCTGCGACGCGATCCAGATCCAGATCAGCGGATCGCCCAGCCACAGCATCAAGCCGGCCAGCAGCATCAGAATGACCAGTCCGAGCTGGGCCGGTTTTTGCATCACGGGCGACATCAACTCGTAACTTAGTTGGGGAAGCGCCCCCGCCAATACTTCAATTAGTGAAGTAGCTTTATACTCAATTGGGTGACGACGTTCTGGCGACTGCTCGGCCTGCTGCGTCCCTACAGGCGCGCAGTGATCGCCTCTTGGCTGCTCGCCTGCCTGGCGATCGTCGGTACCGTCGCCATTCCGCTGCTGATCGGCGAGGCGGTCAACGCGATCGAAGACGGCAGGCGCAGCTCAATCCTCCCCTACGCGCTCGCGATCGTCGGCGCTGGGCTGGCGCGACTGGCGCTCTCGGTGCCGCGGCGTCTGGTCGCCGGACGAGTCTCGCTCGGCGTCGAATACAACCTGCGCAACCGCATGTACGGTCACCTCCAGCGGCTCGAGCTGGCCTTCTTCGACGGACAGCAGGTCGGACAGCTGATGTCGCGCGCGACCGTCGATCTTCAGGCTGTGCGCTTCTTCCTCGGCTACGGGCTCGTCTTCATCGTCCAGAACCTGCTCACGATCGCGCTCGCGGCCGTCGTGATGATCGTGGTCAAGCCGAGCCTTGCGCTGGTGGCCCTGATCCCGGTTCCTTTCGTGATCGGCGCCGCCGCGCGCTACGGTCGCTTCTCGCGGCCGGCGCTCCAGGAGGTACAGCAGCGGATCGCGGAGTTGACCGCGGATGCCGAGGAGAACATTTCTGGCGTGCGGATCGTAAAGGCCTTCGCGCGCGAGCGCGAGCAGTTCGAGCGCTTCCGCCACCGAGTCGGTCGCGTCTTCGACCAGAGCATGTTCTCGACGAGGCTGCGCGCCTTCTACAACCCGATGATCTCGTTCCTGCCGAACCTCGGACAAGCCGCCGTGCTGTTGGTCGGCGGTCGCCAGGTGATCAACGGTTCGCTGACACTGGGAGCGTTCGTCGCCTTCAACGCCTACATGCTGATGCTGATGTCGCCGATGCGCATGCTGGGCATCGCGCTGGGCATGTCTCAGCGCGCGGTCGCATCGGGAAACCGGGTCTTCGAAATCCTCGATCGCGAGCCCCGCATTTCGGCGCCGCGCGAGCCGAAGAAATTGCCGCCGGGCCTGGGTGCGGTGCGTTTCGAGCACGCCTGCCTGTCTTACGACGGTGGACCGCCGGCGATGGCCGACATCGACCTCGAGATCGCGGCGGGCGAGACGATCGCGGTCGTGGGGCCAACGGGTTCGGGAAAGACGACGCTCGTCGCGACGGTCGGCCGGCTGTACGACCTCACCAGCGGCTCGGTGCTGATCGACGGTGTCGACGTGCGCGAGCTGGATCCGGCCGAACTGCGCAAGCAGGTCGCGCTCGTGCCCGATGACGGGTTCCTGTTCTCGGCGACGATTCGGGACAACATCGCCTACGGCGTGCCCGATGCATCCCTCAGCAGAGTTGAGCTCGCTGCCAAGCGAGCTCAGATGAGTTCCTTTATCGACAGTCTCGAGGGCGGTTATGACACGATGGTCGGGGAGCGTGGCCTGACCCTCTCCGGCGGCCAGCGCCAGCGCATCGCGATTGCTCGCGCGCTGGTCACGGACCCGCGCGTGCTGATCCTCGACGACGCCACGGCCAGCGTCGATGCCGCGACCGAGGCGCAGATCAAGGGCGCGCTCGCCAAGGTCATGGAGGGTCGCACGACGTTCGTGATCGCACATCGCCTGTCCACGATCGCGCTCGCCGACCGCGTGATCGTGATGGAGGACGGTCGCATCAGTGCGCAGGGCACGCACGCCGAGTTGCTGAAGGACAGCGAGCTTTACGGCGAGATCGTCGAGAAGGGGCTGCCGCGGCTGACGACCGCGCTCAGCGGGCTGGCGGCCAATGCCGACGAAACGGCCGAACGAGCCAAGGCGGTGGGTCTGTGAAAGTGATCCCGCGGCCGAGCGCCGGCAGCTCCGGGCGCCAGCGGCTGCGCCGCCTGCGTGGGCTGGCGGAGCTGCTTCGCCCCTACCGTGGGCGAGTCGCCGCGATGCTGGTGGCGATGCTCGCGGCGACGGCCGCCGCGCTTGCTCCCCCCTACCTCGCCAAGCTCGCAATCGACCAGGGAATCGGCGAGCGCGACGCCGACGCGCTGACCTTGATCGTAATCGCGTTCGTCGTCGCCGCACTGCTGTACTGGGCCGCCACCTACGCCCAGACATATCTGGTCGGTTGGGTCGGGCAGCGCACGTTGCAGGACCTGAGGTTGCGGATATTTTCCCACCTCCAGCGCCAGTCGATCGGCTTCTTCTCGCAGCGCAGGACCGGTGTGCTCATATCGCGCATGACCAACGACGTCCAGGCACTCGACCAGCTCGTCACGGACGGGGTCGTAACACTCCTATCGAGCACGCTCACCTTGGCGGGCGCGGCCGCGATCCTGGTCGCGCTCGACTGGCGGCTGGCGCTGGTCACGTTCGTGGCGACGATCCCGGCGTTGGCCGCCGGAAGCGTGGCATTCCGCTACTTCGCCGCCGGCGCCTATCGCGCGGTGCGAGAGAAGATCGCGCTGATCACCTCCTATCTGCAGGAGACGCTGTCCGGCGTGCGGATCGTGCGTGCGTTCGGGCAGGAGCCCCGCCACATCGAGCGGTTCGCCGAGCTGAACGAGGCACACCGAGAGGTCAACATGAGGACCGTCAAACTGAACGCTGCCTACTTCCCGGCGGTCGAGATGCTGCAGGCGATCGGCACGGCCGTGATCGTGATCTACGGCGGCTACCAGGCGCTTGACAGCAGCCTCTCGGCCGATGAACGGGTCGCGCTGATCGGCACGCTGGTCGCCTTCGTCGGCTACCTGACGCTGTTCTTCGACCCGATTCAGCAACTCTCGAACCTCTACGTGACCTACCAGCAGGGCATGGCGGCGCTCGACAAGATCTTCGACCTGCTCGACACCGAGCCCGACATGCGAGACGCGCACGACGCCGACGAGCTGAGCGAGGTGGACGGGGCGATCGACTTCGAGGACGTCTGGTTCTCCTACGACGGGATCGCCGGGCCCGACTCCGGCGACGACGAGGTCACCTGGGCACTGCGCGAAGTGTCGCTGCAGGTCACGCAGGGCGAGACCTTGGCGCTGGTCGGCGAAACCGGTGCCGGCAAATCGACCATGGCCAAGCTGGTCGCGCGCTTCTACGACCCGCAGCGCGGCGTCGTGCGCGTCGATGGGCACGACCTGCGCCGGGTCACGCAGAAGAGCCTGCGCCGCCAGCTCGGCGTCGTTCCCCAGGAGGGCTTCCTGTTCGGTGGCAGCGTGTACGAGAACATCGTCTTCGGCCGGCCCGGCGCGAGCGAGCTGGAGGTTGTCAGCGCCGCCAAAGCGGTCGATGCACACGAGTTCATAAAGGCGATGCCCGACGGCTACGACACCGAGGTGGGCGAGCGTGGAGCGCGCCTGTCTGCCGGTCAGCGCCAACTCGTGGCGCTGGCGCGGGCGTTCATCGCCGATCCGCGCATACTGGTGCTAGACGAGGCAACAGCGAACGTCGATGTGCGCGCCGAGTCGGCGATCGAGCAGGGCATGCGCGAGCTGCTCGAAGGGCGCACGTCGATCGTGATCGCGCACCGGCTTTCGACCGTGATCGGGGCCGACCGGATCGCAGTGCTCGACGGCGGGCGCGTGGTCGAGATCGGCTCGCACGACGAGCTGATGAAGGCCGGCGGGACCTACGCGCGTCTCTACAGCACCTGGGCCGAGCTGGCGGCGGCGTAGGCTCGGTTTGCAACGCAAACGACCCGAGCGATTCCGTCCGGGCCGGTTGTTAGTGTGGACTTATAGAAGCTGCGGGGCAGGGACTCGAACCCCGATAACGGCCACCAGAAGGCCGCGTCTTTCCAATTGGACGACCCCGCAATCAGGGAATGAGGATACAAGACAGTGGCGCGAAGGACTCGCGAAAAGGTAAGGACGCTGCTCGAACAGGGAAGGCCTGTCAAAGAGATCGCGCGACTACTCGGACTATCGCCCGGCACCGTGGGCTACCACAAGCGCAGGCTCGGACTTCCGATCGACGACAAATTCAATCGTCGATACGACTGGGGCGAAGTTCAACGTTTCTACGATCGCGGATTCACGGTGAGGCGGGGCGGCAGGAACAAGCCTCGCCAGGCGGCCGCGTGATAATGCGCGCGTGAACGCCGTCGCCGACAAGCTCTGGCAGGGCATCGAGAACTCCCTGCTGATGGCCTACGAGGTCTGGTGGCGCGTCCCACGCGCGACGACATCTTCGGCGCGGTGGAACTCGACTACAAGCTGGTCCTGAACGCAATCGCGGCCGTCGCCTTCGCGGCGCTCATGTTGCTTGCGGTTCGGGCTCCCGATCGCCATCACCATCACCATTGACCGACGGAGCGAACTGCGCGCAGACCCTCGCCTCGTCGCCGGGGCTCAGTATCGCGAGCACTTCGTCCCCGGCCTGGATCACCGTGTCCGGCTTCGGAACGAAGCCAGACCCGTCGCGCAGCACCGACACGATCAGCGATCCCTCTGGGAGAACGATGTCCTGAACGGCGGCGCCGGCTGCAGGTGCGCTCTCGACAACCTCCACCTCGATGATCTCGAGTTGCTCCTGACGCAGGTCGAGCAGATGCACGAGGCCGTGATGGGGAACCTCGTGCTCGATCAGCCGCAGAATCAGATCGGTCGCCGACACCACCGGCCTGATGCCCAGCAGTTCGAAGTGCTCGAGATTGCGGGGGTTGTTCACGCGTGAAATGGCGTGCTCGACCAGATACTTCTCCTTCGCGACCTGCGAGATGAGGATGTTGTCCTCGTCGTCACCGGTGACCGCAATCACCATGTCCGCACGCACGACTCCGGCACGTTCGAGCACCCACAGCTCGGACGCATCGCCGTGCTGAATGGAGTGCTCCATCTCCTCCTCAACCGTCAGGTAACGCCCGCGGTCGGACTCGATCAGCGTGACCTCGTGGCCTTTGCTGATCAGCTCCCGGCCGAGGTTCCATCCCACCTTGCCGGCGCCGGCGATGATCACGTACATCAGCGGCTCTCCTTGATCACGTCGCCGGCCCCCGATCCGCCGCCGTCGAGTACTGCGTCGGTCAGCATCTCAATAGCCACCTGCGTCGGCGACACCGTCTGGAGGCCTTGCTGGCGGTACCACTCCGCGCGGTAGGGATCGTGGACGCGCACCACGACCTTCGGAATCTGAAAACGCTTCTTGGCGATCTGCGCCACGACGATGTTCGTGTTGTCGCCATCGGTCGAGCACACCACGACGTCGGCGCGCTCGATGCCAGCCTCCAGGAGGGCATCGACCTCGAGCGCGGTGCCGACCGTGAAGCCGCCGCCGGAATCCTCCCAACTCTGGTCGAGGCCGTGATCGAGCAGCGCGTGCGACTCGGGGCTCTCGTCGAGCACACTGACCTCGTAGCCCTCCTTGAGCATCCGCTTCGCGATCGCCGCACCGGTGCGGCCGCTTCCGACGATCAGAACGAGCATCCCGCCGCACAAGCTACTAGACGGAATCGCCGGGCCCCCGGCCGGCCAACGTGCCATTTGGCTCGAAGGGCTCGTCATCGTCGCCCTTCGAAGACGGCGGCGCCGTCACGACGACCTGGCAGTGCGCCTTCTCGAGCACGTACTCCGTCACCTCTCCCAGCTCGCGCGGCCTCGTGCCCGCCAAGCCCCCCAGCAGGCCTCCGCCCCGAATCAGCGATGGTGGCTCCGCCCCGATCACTATCGCTTCGACCCCCCGTCGTTTGGCCTCCTCGACGATCGCCGACCCAACCCGCCGGCCCCGCACCAGCGCAGTTGCGACCTCGACGCCCGAGTACTCCTCGCCCACCCGCTTGGCTCGGCCGAGCGCCCGTTGAGCCGCCTCGAACCTGTCGTTGGGCACCCTCGCGTCGAGCGGCAGCGACACCGGGATCTCGTGCACGTAGATAGCCTCGATCACGGCTCCGCCCTCGTCGGTGCGCCGCTCGCTTGCGAGTTGGCCGGCAGTGCTCATGATGTCGTCGTCGAGCTCTTCGCCGAATACCGGCACGAGAATGCTTCCGTACTCTATCTCGCGTTCCTTGACGAGCTTCTCGGCCGGGACCTCCACGCGCTTTGTGAGTGACAAACCCTCGCGCGCGCGATATGCCGCGTAGATCGCGAGGCCGATCGCCATCCACGCCGAACCGAGCCACCGAGCGTCGCCGTGGTAGATGAACGTCAGTATCCATGCCGCAAGCGATACGACAAAGCCCAGCAGCGCCGGCAGCGGCAACTCGCGTCCAGAAACCTTGAGGTTCAGCGGGACCTTGTATCCGCGCGGGCGATCCGGCTCGGTGAATCGCATTCGGATCACGGACGCATGCGCGACCGCAAATGCGATCAAAGCGCCGTACGCGAACATGCCAGCCAGCATTTCGATGTCGCGCGGCAAGACGAGCAGAAACGCGAGCACCGAGAAGATCCCGAGCACGATCCACGGCGTCCCGTAGCGCGAATGCAGTCGAGCCACACCGCGGGGTATCTGTCGATGGGTAGCGAGCGTGTAGGTAGTGCGGGCGATCCCTACCATTCCCGCGTTGGCTGCCTGGATCAACACCAGCGACGCGACGATCGCGACCAGGTAGCCGAGCGCATCGCCAACCCAGCCGGAGGTGAGCCCGTGCACAACGCCAAGGACCGGGTTATCGGCGTAGGTGCCTCCCAATTCGGTGCCGTACCCGCTCGTCTGGGTGCCCACGACCGAGGTCCCCTCCTGGACGGGCAGCGCCATCAACGCGACCACAGAGATTCCGACGAACACGATCAGCACGGCTGCCGCTCCCGCGATCACGGTGCGGCGGAGCGAAGCTCGCGTTGCGCGAACCTCGGGCGCCAGATTGGCCGCGGCTTCGATGCCCGTGTAGGCGATCACGGCGATCGTCAGACCGAAGAGGAAGTCGGGCCAGCTCGGCACTGCGCCCCACTCGACCGAGTCGATGATCAAGCCGGGATCGAAGACAAGCGCGAGCCCGAGAATCACGATCAGACCCACCAGCGCGAGATCGGCGATGGCCAGGATTGCAGTGCGGCGCCCTCTGGGAGCCAGGCCCAGAAGGTTGTAGCGCACGATCCCGGCCAAGACGGCCAGAGCGATCAGCAGCTCCGGCAGCCGATCGTCGAGCACATTTGAGAACGCGGCCAGGTAGTTCCCAATCGAGAGCGTGCTGATCGCGATCAGGATCAGAAAGTCGAGCAAGATCGCCCATCCCGCGATGAAGCTCCAGAACTCGTTGAACGCGTAACGGGCCATCACGGCAGATCCGCCACGCTCAGGGTGCAGCGTCATGCCCTCGAAGTAGGTCAGGGTGGTGATCACGAACAGCAGGCCGGCGGCCAGGAAGACCACCGGCGTCAGGCCGAGCGCATAAGCAGCGACAACGCCGAGGGCGAAATAGATCGAGGATCCAACGGTGCTGTATGCCGTGGCGAACAGGCGTGGAGCGCCGAGCTGGCGTTCGATCGTCACGAACGCCTCGGTGCCCAGGCGCGATCGCCCGGGGATCCGTCGCGGCGAAGTCCGGTTCATGAAGCCTCGTGCCCCTTCAGCGGATGGGCGGGCGCCGAGTCGATGATCACGCGGCAGGGCCGTTTGCCCAGTACCACCTCAAGCGTCTTGTTGAGCACCCTGCCGGCGGGCCGCCGCGCGGGCATCGGCATGACGATAGCCTGGGCCCGCGTGTCGATCGCCTCGCGCACGATGCGGTGCCCGGCCTCGTCGGGCCGCACCTTGACGACCGCACCGCGCACGCGCTGGCCACGCCCGGCCCACTGACGCGCGACCTCGATCACCGCCTGCGCATTCTCCTCCGCTTCGGGAAGCGATGCGCTGAGGTCGAGATGCTTGGGCACCGTAACCGTCACGATCACGCGCACGTCACCGCGCTTGTGGGACGCGAGCTTCAGCGCGGTGGACATCGCGCTCTCTGAGTACGTTCCCTCCTCGAAGGCGACCACCACGCTGGCGTAAGTGACCGGCTCGGCTCCAATCAGCGGCGGCAGCTTGATCTTCTCGGTCTCGGTGAGCGAGAGCCCAATGCGTCGCCGGTACACGGCGTAGGTCGCAACGCCCAGCAGCAGCCAGATCGATCCCGCGATCGCCGTGCCCAGGTTCAGTGCGATGACCGCAATCCACGCAGCGCCCGTGCCGAGCCCGCCGATCACGGCGAACAGCGGCAGGTCGATCCCGTGCAGGCGCATGTTGAACGGCGCTCGGTACCAGGCGGACTCCTGCTCCACTTCGACGTCGCCTGGAATCTTGCGCATGCGATCGTGCGAGAGTCGCCAGCGCAGCCCGATCAGCGCCAGATGCGCGATCGTGAACGACAGCATCGCGCCGAACGAGTACATGGTCCCGAGGAACTCGGCCTTGCCGGGCAACATCACGGCGCAAGCGACCAAGCCGAACAGGATGATCGCAGTCACCGGTGTGCGGGTTACCGGATTGATGCGTCTGATCTGATCGGGGAGCTGCTGATACTGGCCCATCGAATAGGACAGGCGGCTCACGCCGATGATCCCGGCGTTGGCTGCTATCACGAGAATCGTGGCCGCAAGAAGCCCGACGTAGTACTGCATCGGTTCCTGGAACATGCCCAGATTCATGTTCTGCACGATCCCCTGGATCGGATCGCCGGCGTACTGCGTTGCGAGCGTGGTCGTGTAGCTTCCGTCGGCGCTCTGAACCACCGGCATCGCAGACAGCGCCACCGAGGGCAGTCCCGAGTAGATCACCATCACCGCCACGACGACGAGCGCCATCGAGCGCGGAATTATCCGCCGTGGGCTGCGCGCCTCCTCCGCCATGTTCGAGATCGTCTCGATCCCCGTATAGGAGATCATCGCCACCGGAATGGCGATCACGAAATCCCTCCAGTTCGGAGCAAGACCGAAATGCACGTTTTCGATCAGCGTGGTCACGTTGAGCACCAGGAACACCCCGATCGCGAGCAACAGCAACTGCGTGGCGAAGTCGACCACGGCCAGGACCAGGTTGAGCCTGCCCGACTCTTTCGCGCCGACGATGTTCACCACCGACAGCGCGACAACGATCACTATTCCACCGATGATGTCCCCCGGGCTCTCCTTGAGCGGCTCCCAGAACACGCCCAAATAGTGCGGGACGAAAAAGGCAGAGATCGAAACCGTGATGATGTAGTTGAGCATCTGGCCCCAGGCAGCGAAGAAGCTCACCAGCTCGTTGAACGCGCGGCGCGCGAAGCTCGACGAGCCGCCCGCCTCGGGGAAGTTGGTCGAGGCCTCCGCGTAGGTCGCGGCGGTCATCATGAAAATCACCCCGGCGATGATGTACACGACGGGCGTCATGCCCAGCGCAAACGCCGCCACCAGCCCGAGCGCGTAGTAGATCGACGAGCCGACGTTGCCGTAGGCGGTCGAGAACAGGGCGCCTACGCCCAGCACGCGTTCGAGGCCCAAGCCCTTGGGTCTGTACCTAGCCACGGTCCCAGCCGCCGCGGATCACCGACATGACCTGTGAATCTATTGGCCCGTTCGGCTAGGTGATGAACGTGACGATCAGCAAAGCGACGATGTTCGCGACCTTGATCATCGGGTTGATCGCTGGACCGGCGGTGTCTTTGTATGGGTCGCCGACCGTATCCCCAGTGACCGCGGCGGCATGCGCCTCCGAGCCCTTGCCGCCGTAGGCGCCATCCTCGATCAATTTCTTGGCGTTGTCCCACGCGCCGCCCCCCGACGTCATCGAGACCGCCACGAACAAGCCCGTGATGATCACCCCTATCAACAGCCCGGCGAGAGCCTGATACGAAAAGACGCCCACGACCACTGGTGTCACGATCGGAATCAAGGCCGGCGCGATCATCTCTTTTTGAGCACGCGCAGTGACGATGCGCACACACGTCCCGTAGTCCGGCTTCTCGGTTCCGTCCATGATCCCCGGCTTCTCGCGGAACTGGCGACGCACCTCCTCTACAACCTCGGCGCCCGCGCGCCCGACGGCCTCGATCGCGAGCGATACAAAGAGATAGACCATCATTCCGCCGATCAGCAGGCCGATGAGGATTTCGGGATTCTGCAACTCGAACGACTTGATGCCGGTCCCCACCTCTTGCAGTATCTCGTCGCGCCAGCTCACGAACAGCACGAGTGCTGCGAGCGCCGCGGATCCGATCGCGTAGCCCTTGGTCACCGCCTTCGTCGTGTTGCCGACGGCGTCGAGTGGGTCGGTGACGTTGCGAACGTCCTCCGGCAGGTCCGCCATCTCCGCGATTCCGCCGGCGTTGTCGGTAATCGGGCCGAACGCGTCGAGAGCGACTATCAATCCGGTCATCGAAAGCTGTGCCATAACCGCGACCGCGATTCCGTAGATCCCGGCAAGCTCGTTGGCCCCGAGAATCGCTACGGCGATCAGCAGCGCCGGCGCAGCCGTTGACTGCAGGCCCTGGGCCAAGCCCTGGATGATGTTGGTCGCGTGACCGGTGACGGATGCCCTCGCGATCGTCTTGACCGGGCGGAAGCGGGTCGATGTGTAGAAGTCGGTGATCACGAAGATCACGCCGGTCACTCCGAGGCCGATCAGCGTGCAGAACCACAGATCGGTGGTGCCGGGCGCGCCGAGTTCCACGCTCTTCGTGGTGAGGTCGTCCATCAGCCAGGTCGTGATCGGGTAGAAGGCGGCCGCCGCGATCACTGCGCTTGCGATCACGCCCTGATACAGGGCGCGCTCCACGTTGCCCGAGCGGGATCGCACGAAGAAGGCTCCGATCAGGGATGCGACGATCGAGACGCCCCCCAGCACAAGCGGGTAGATGGCAACGTCACGCTGCTCGTTGAAGGTGAGGACGCCCAGCAGCATCACGGCGACGGCGGTCACCGCGTACGTCTCGAACAGGTCCGCCGCCATCCCGGCGCAGTCGCCGACGTTGTCGCCGACGTTGTCGGCGATCACGGCCGGGTTGCGGGGATCGTCCTCGGGAATCCCGGCCTCGATCTTGCCGACGAGGTCGGCACCGACATCGGCGGCCTTCGTAAAGATGCCGCCGCCAAGCCGCGCAAAGACCGAGATCAAGCTTCCCCCGAAGCCAAGCCCGATCAGGGCGTCGATCGCCTCCTTGTCGCTTTGGTCGGTCAGGATCAGCACGCCGAAGTAGCCCGCGACGCCGAACAGAGCCAGGCCGACAACGAGCATGCCTGTCACCGATCCGCCCTTGAACGCCACGTTGAGCGCCCGCGGCACTCCGCCGCGCGCAGCCTCTGCTACACGGCAGTTGGCGCGCACCGACACGTTCATGCCGATGTAGCCGGCGGCGGCCGAAAGCGAGCCGCCGATCACGAATCCGATCGCGGTCTGAACGTCGAGCACAACCGCGATCAAGATTGCAAGCACGACCGCGACCGCTCCGATGATCGTGTACTGGCGGTTGAGATACGCGGCCGCGCCTTCCTGGATCGCGGCTGAGATGCTCTGCATGCGCTCGTTGCCGGGGGACTGCGCCAGCAGCCAGCGAGTCGTCAAAGCCCCGTACAGCACCGCGAAGCCCGCGCACACAAGCGCCACGACGACGCCATAGCTGGTCAGGAAATCGGTCACGCTGCCTCCGCTATCTCCATCGGCTCCGTTGTATTTGAGCGATCGATCGCTCACGCTCGGGCGCAAGCGATCCCCAACCGGGCAAAAAGCTCGGGGAGTCTATCGGGCGAGGTTCAGGTCCCGCTGCCCGGAGGAACCCACAAACCGCTGTCGCCCCTGTCCCGGCCTTTGACGGCGCCGGACTGCTCGCCGCGAGGCTCGCCCGCGGGGCGCTCCGCATGCTCGGAGGTGCCGCCTGCTTCGCTTGCCCCCGCCTCTCGGGCATAGGCCATCTGTAGCTGGGCGAGCGCATCGCGCACCGGCGCGAGCTGCTCGGGCCCCTCCCGGGAGTCGCCCTGCTCGAGCAGCGGCACGAGCGCCCGAACAGCCTCGATCGCTGCCCGCGCCTGCTCCAGATCGCGCGCTTCCCTCGTGTCCTCCGTCAAGCCAAGCCGCTGACCGCCGAGGTTGATGAGGGTCACGACCGTTTGCAACAGCACGTCGCGAACCTGAATTCTCTTCAGCTCCTCGGCAAGGCGCGCGCGCAGCTCCTCCTCGGACATCTCCTGCGCCTCGGGCGGCTCGGGCGGCAGTTCGTCCGCCATCACCGAGCGATCTCCGAACACGCGCCCGCGCCCACCGCCGCCTCGGCGTAGGACTCGCATGTCTCCGCGACGCTTTGGGCGAAAATGTCGCGCTGCGAGACGCCACTCTCATGCGCGCGCCACTGGCGCTGCGCGCCGTTCCCATCCTCTAGCAGAGCGGCCAAACCCTCGAGGTGCGAATCGAGTCCGAGCTGTGCCCTTGCCTCACCCGTCCAGGCGACGAGACGTCGCACCGCCTCGACAGCCGGGATCTCCCGTCCGGCGTCGAGATCGATCAGATCGCCATCGAGCCCGAACCGGATCGCGCGCCACATGTTCTCCTCGATCAGGCGATTGGCGGTTGGTTGAACGCTCTTGCCGTGGTCGAAGTCAATCGCGGCCTGCGCGACACATGCAGCCGCGAGCGCCAGCAGCGCGGTTGACTCCGATGCGCGCGACTGAGCGTCCATTATGCGCACCTCGACCGTACCGAACGAGAAGTGTGGGCGTACGCTCCACCAGACTTGAGTGTTCTCGACGATCGAGTTCGTTTCGACCAGGAATCGAACGTAGCGCTCGTACTCCTCCCAGCTACCCAGCGCGTCGGGGACTCCGCAACGCGGGAAGCTCTTCGTGAAGACCTGCGTCCGGGCGGAGTGCAGTCCGGTAAACGTTCCCTCCAAGAACGCGGAGTTGGCGGATGCGGCTAGCAACACCGGTAGCACGGGCCGCATCGCGTCACAAGCGGCGACCGCACGATCGGCGCCTCTTACGCCAACGTGGACATGGCTCGAGAACGTGTTGTTGCGCCATGCGACGTACTGCAAGCCGTCAGCGACCAACCGGTAGTGAGGGGTGTCGATGATGTGTTGCTCCTGCCAAGGACTCCAAGGGTGAGCACCGGTGGCGGCAAGGGCGATACCGTTGTCGGTCGCCAGCGAAAACAGGCGCCGCCGTCTGGAACGCTGGAAGTCGAGCGCTTCGTCAAAGCTCTGTCCGCGGCCCGAACGGATCTCGACCTCCGACGAGATCAACTCGCCCACCAGCGACGTGGCGAGCACCTCATCGTCAACCGCAGCGGCCTTCAGCCGCTCGAACTCGTTGTGCAGCGACAGCGTCGAGGGATCGAGCAGCGAGAACTCCTCCTCGAGACCGATCGTGAAATCGGTCGACGAGTCGAGCGCTTCCCGTGCCTGGTCGAGGTCTACCGTCATGGTGCAGCGATCGCCGCAGTCAAGTATGCCCGATGGATCAGCGCCCCAGCGAGACCACGGTCACACGAGATCACGGTTGGATCGAGCCGGCGCGAAGCCCGGAATCAGGTCAGATAGAAGTAGAGGGCGTAGAGCAGGTCCACGGCCGGACTCGAGGTGTGGACCGTAACGTCCGGCGGTACCTGGAGCAGGGCATCGGAATAGTTGAAGATGATTCGCACGCCCGCTTCGACCAGGTCGTCGGCCAATGCCTGGGCGGCGGCGGCCGGGACTGCCAGCACTCCAACGACGATGTCCTCGTCCTCGACCGTCTCGCTCATCGAGCTGTAGGGCCTGACCGCCAGGTTGCCCACCTTCTTGCCCACGCGCTTTGGGTCGACGTCGAATATCGCGACAACGCGAAAGCCATGGTCGGCGAAGATGTCCGAGCTGGCGATCGCCTGCCCGAGGTTGCCCGCCCCGAACAGCGCGATGTTGTGCTGACCCGACGTGCGCAGGATCTTGCGGATCTGCGACACCAGTGAATCGACGTTGTATCCGACGCCGCGCTTGCCGAACTTGCCGAAACCTGACAGGTCACGCCTGATTTGGGTCGAGTTTATGTGCGTGTAGTCGGACAACTCCTGCGAGGAGATCGTCTCCTTGCCCATCTTCTTGGCCTGTGTCAGAACCTGCAGATACCGCGACAGGCGCGCAGCGACGCCAAGCGACAGCCGATCCGTCACCGGCTTGTCGTTGAGTCCGTCCGGGGTCAGGATGTCGTCACGCAGGTTCATTGGGCAGCTCCCACAGTTCCGTTCGTGGTTTGACGGTTGGCTGACCCAGGGTCTATCCCGCTAGGGACTTGCGACGATCTCCCGCCTGCAGCCCTTCGCTGGGCCTGCGTCCTCGGATTCGCCGATGCAACCAGCATCGGCTCATCCTGCGTTCTTGCCCAGCTTGGGTTTCGTCGGGAGATCATCACACCCCTATCGAGATCGACCCTTAGCAAGTTTGTCTCTCAATCCGCGCTCGTCCACATGTAGCTCGAAGGCCTTCTCGCTGTCGATCAACAGAACCGGTAACAGTTCTCCATAGCGCTCGACCAAGACGGGGTCGGACGAGATGTCGAGCTTTCGGAGTTCGAACGGGATTTCAATGCGCACTCGCTCGATCACCTCGAGCGCCTCGTCGCACAGGCAGCAGTCCGGTCTCGTGTAGAGGGTCAGTCTGGTCATCCGAAGGTCGTCGCCGCAGCTACCGGGCCGTCTCGGCGACGGTCAGCGCAGACTACCCTTTTCGGAACGCTCAGGCGGCGACGCGAGCGAACGCATCGAATGCCAGGAAGTCTGGATATGGAACCGACTCGATGTAGCGACCGGCCGACGCAATCATTGCGGCGTTGTCCGTGCACAGCTCGGACGGCGGCATCTTGATCTCGATTCCGCGCTCGTCGGACAACCGGGTGAGGCGCTCGCGCAGCTCGTTGTTGGCGGCCACGCCGCCTCCCACTGCAAGGCGCCGCGCTCCGGTGTCCGTCACCGCGCGCTCGAGCTGAAGCATCAGAGAGTCGACCACGGCCCTCTGAAACGACGCCGCAAGGTCGGCGAGCCGGTCCTGCGTTGTCTGCGAGCCGAGTTCGCGGACCCGGTAGACGAACGCCGTCTTGAGCCCGCTGAAGCTGAAGTCCAGGCTCGTCGAGCCACGCATCCCGACGGGGAAGGCGAACGCCTCGGGGTCGCCCTTGCGAGCCAAGCGGTCGATCTCGGCTCCGCCCGGATAGCCGAGGCCGAGCAGTCTGGCCGCCTTGTCGAGCGCCTCGCCCGCGGCGTCGTCGCGGGTGGCGCCAAGTGTCTCGTACCCCGATCGCTGCTCCACCCTGGCGAGCAGCGTATGCCCCCCGCTCGCAATCAGGCACAGGAACGGTGGGTCGATCGGATCGGGCTCGAGGTAGTTGGCCGCCACGTGCCCGTGGAGATGGTCGACCGCAACGAACGGAACGCCTCGCGTAGCGGCAAGCGCCTTTGCGGTGGACAGCCCCACGAGCAACGCGCCGATCAATCCCGGGCGGCTGGTGGCAGCGACGGTGTCGATGCCGTCCAAGTTCGTGCCCGCCTGCCCCAGCGCTTCCGCGACTACGGAGTTGATCAGCTCCAGGTGATGGCGCGAGGCAACCTCGGGCACTACGCCCCCGTAGCGTGCATGCAGTTGTGCCTGCGAAGAGATCACATTGCTGCGAATCTCGCCGTTCGTGCTGACGACTGCGGCGCAGGTATCGTCGCAGGAGGTTTCGATCCCGAGCAGCACTGTTACCCGACATCAACCGCGAGTGCGCCACATGATGAGCGCGTCCTCGCGGTTGTCGTGGTAGTAGCGACGCCTGACCCCGGCGCTGCGGAAGCCGAAACGCTCGTACATCGCGATCGCCTCGACGTTCGAGAGGCGCACCTCGAGTGTGTAGCGATCCAGCGCTCCGGCGATCTCGAACAGATGGTCGATCAGCGCGGTCGCGACCCCGAGACGACGTTGGCGAGGATCGACCGCGACATTCATCAGATGCCAGACGGTGTGGTAGCGAGAACAGATCAGGTGCCCGCAGGGTCGATCGTTGCTAAAAGCTCCGAGGCAAATCGCGGACGGCTTGGACAGCTCGAGCACGAACATTGCCAGCGACCACGGCGCCGAGAACGAGCGGCGCTCGATCGCAATCACGTCCGGCAGGTCCGAGTAGGTGAGCTCGCGAATCTCGAGCTCGCCCGCGATCGGCTCGCGCGAGCGAGTGACATCGACGGCAGCCATCACGGGCCGCGCCCCTCGGTCGAGCGGCCGGCGAGCTCTGCGTCGGGAAGTCTCACGTAGACAGGCTCCACCAGGTCGGGTTGGACGGCTGGAGCATCGAGGCCGACCAGACAGAGACGCCGCGCTTGTACTCCATGAACGCCGGTTTCCGGCGGCGGCACCTCGATGCCGGCGGCTTCGAGGCTGTCACGCGATTCTAGCGCCCAGTCTCCGCACGCCAGCACGGTCTCATCCATTTCGCTCACGCGATCAAGCAGCTGCTCGCACGTCAAGGCAAACGGACCCCAAACCGGGTCTGGAGAGGCATTCTCGACCGAGCGAAACATGCCCGCGAAGACCTGACGGCGCCGCGCGTCGATCAGCGCCAGCAGCGGTGTGCCTCCCGACTGCCCCTCGGCGAGCCCGGCCGCGAGCGCTTGCAGCGAAGACACGGGGTGCAGGGGGAGATCCAGTGCCTGGCCGAGCGCACGAGCCGTCGCGACGCCGATCCGCAGCCCGGTGAAGGTCCCCGGGCCAACTCCGACCGCTATCGAGTCGACGCCGTCCCATTCGACGCCTGCTCGCTGGAGCAGTCCGGCGAGGATCGGGAGCAACTCCGCCGAGTGACGCGGCGGCGCACGCAGCGCAGCCTCATCCGGCACTGCGGTCGAGAAGTCGCGCCCGGAGTCCACCAGCACGCACGCGCTCGTCGGGGCCATCGAAGTGTCGAAGCCGATTACGGTCATGGCACCGCATTGCGCAGCGCGTCGATCAGGCTGCTCTCCCCCTCCGCCTCGATCGAGCGGCGATCGTCGCCCGAGTGAGACAGGTGTATACGCAGCACAATGTTCTCCAAAGCCAGCCGCAAGCTGCCGCGCTCGGGCCACTCGACGAACGCGATTGCGTCGGGCGTCAGGTAGTCGTCGAGCAGCGCGGGGTCCTCCAACTCGAGCGCGTCGAGCCGGTAGAGGTCGATGTGCGCCACCGGGACGGTGCCCGCGTAGCGGTTGCCGATCACGAAGGTCGGACTCGTGACGGCTTGGGTCACGCCAAGCGCGCGGCTTACGCCGCGTATGAAAGTGGTCTTGCCCGACCCGACGTCACCACCGACGAGGACCACGTCGCCTGTGCTCAGCACCGGCGCGAGCGCGGCGGCAACCTGTTCGGTCTGGTCAGGCGACGCCGTTTCGAAGCTCGCGCTCAGAACAGCCCGAGCTGGTCCTGATCAGGCGGTCCGGCCGGCCCCGCGGCAACCAACTCCTCCTCCGGCTCCGGCTGTGCTTCCGGAGTCGCGCGCTGGAGCAGCTCGGGCAGCTGCGCGAAGTCGTGGCGCAACTGCTCCAGCATCGCCGGTGTGTAGAGCGCGGCGGCGGGATGGAAGATCGGGAACAGGAACACGTCGCGCCCCCCCAGCTCGTGCTCCTGCGCGACGCCATGCACCTTTGTGATCCCGTCCGGTCGCCCCGACAGCAGCTTCGTCGCGAAGTTGCCGAGCGTGCAGACGACGCGCGGCTCGATCAACTCGATCTGGCGGAAGAGGTGGACCTTGCAGGCGTCGATCTCCGCCGGCTGGGGGTCGCGGTTGCCGGGAGGACGGCATTTGAGCACGTTCGAGACGAACACCTGCTTGCGGTCGAGGTCGATCTCCGCCAGCAGCTTGTCGAGCAGCTTGCCCGCCTGGCCGACGAACGGCTTGCCCTGCTGGTCCTCGTGGAAGCCGGGCGCCTCGCCCACGAACATCAGGTCGGCGTCGGGATCGCCGCTGCCGAACACGACCGTGGTGCGACCCTCGGCAAGCGTGCACTTCTCACAGTTCTGAAGCTGGTGGAAGAACTCGACCAGCTGATCCTTGCGGCTCTCGGCGTCAGCAGCGGGCATGCAGGCCGATCCTAGGTCGGCGCGCGGATGGATTTCGGCTCGCGAACGAGGCAAGTCTGGCAAATCCCGCACATTGGGGTGGTTTTGCGACCCGCTCACCGGGTATCATTTCTGAAGTTCGCACGTGCTCGAGGCGGCCACCCGATCCGGGGGCCGACCAACAGCAACGACGTGCGGATAACGCATCAGGATCCGTCTGGTATCTCCGATGAGAGAACTGGAACGGCGTAAGGCCGACAAACCGCTTTCAGTGTTGCGCACCGCCGCAGAGCTGCGCTTTGCACTCGCGCAGGCACGGGGGCGCGGCCTCAGCGTCGGTCTGGTCCCCACGATGGGCTCCTTCCACGAGGGCCACCTGAGCCTCATGCGCCGGGCCCGCGCGCAGTGTGACGTGGTCGTGGTCAGCTTGTTCGTCAACCCGGCTCAGTTCGCCGGTGGAGAAGACCTCGGCTCCTACCCGCGCGAAGAGCAGCGCGATACGGAGTTGGCGCAGGCCGAGGGCGTGGATTTTTTGTTCGTCCCAGAGGCGCAGGACGTCTATCCCGACGGCTTCTCGACAACGGTCGAGGTGCGGGGGCTCACCGGCGTTCTCTGTGGCTCTCCCACGAGCCGCGGCGCCGCCCATTTCCATGGCGTCACCACGATCGTTGCGAAGCTGTTCAACATCGTGGCGCCCGACGTAGCCTACTTCGGGCACAAAGACTTCCAGCAGGCGCTGGTGATCAAGCGCATGGTTCGCGACCTCGACATGCCGGTGCAGATCGAGACCTGCCCGACCGTGCGTGAACCGGACGGGCTAGCGATGAGCTCGCGCAACGCGTACCTGAGCGCCGATGATCGCGCTCGCGCAACGGCACTCAAGGATGCGCTCGATGCAGCTGCCGCGGCCTTGCGGGAGGGCGCAAGCGCCGAGAACGCCCGCGATGCCGCCGGCGCACAGCTGACCCGCCACGCGATCGGACCCGAGTACCTCGAAATCCTCGACGCCAGCGACCTCACCCCACTCGAGGACGCCGGCAACGAGCGGGTGGTCGTCGCCGTCGCGGCCACGATCGGCCGAGCCCGGCTGATCGACAACGTCGTAGTTGACCTGCAAACGCAAGCCGGCACCGACGCGCCGGCATCTGCCCCAACCGCCATGGTAGGGGCCTGACAGGGAGGCGCCCGGCGCATGCAACGACAGATGCTCAAGTCCAAGATCCACCGCGCAACGGTGACGGACGCGGACCTGCACTACACAGGTAGCATCACGATCGACCCCGAGCTGATGCGCGAGGCGGATTTGCTGCCCAGCGAGTTGGTTCACGTGCTCGACATCGACAACGGCGCGCGATTCGAGACGTACACGATCGAAGGCGAGCCCGGCAAGCGCGAGGTATGCGTCAACGGTGCCGCTGCGCGACTCGTGCAGCCCGGCGACAAGGTCATCATCGTCTCCTACGGCATCTACGACGAAAGCGAGTTGCACGACCATCGCCCGCGCGTGGTGCACGTTGACGATCTGAACTCGATCGTGCGCGTGGACAGCGACCCAGCCCTCGCGGTGGAGGCCCAGTGAGCACCGAGCCGCGAGCACCAGACGCTCCTCCCGCGCAGCGGCGGCCCGTGACCGTACAGCGGCTGGCCGAGATGAAGCAACTCGGTGAGCCGATCGTGATGGTCACCGCCTACGACTTCCCCAGCGCCCAGGTCGCGGAGGAGGCCGGCGTCGACGTCGTCCTGGTCGGCGACTCGGCGGCGATGACCGTCCTCGGCTACGAATCGACGGTGCCGGTCTCGATGGACGAGATGATCATGCTCGCGTCCGCCGCCCGGCGCGGCCTGAGAACGCCCCTTCTGGTCGGCGACCTCCCCTTCGGCAGCTACCAGGCTTCGGATGCCCTGGCGATCAGCTCGGCGACCCGGTTCGTGAAGGAAGCGGGATGCGACGCGGTCAAGATCGAGATGGCCGGGGCCAGCGGTCGCCTGGTGGACAAGAGCCAGAGCATCGACCGCGCGCGGGCGATCGTTGCGGCGGGCATCCCAGTGATGGGACATGTCGGACTGACACCGCAAAGCGTGTCGGCACTCGGTGGCTACCGCAGCCAGGGCCGCACAGCGCGACAGGCGGTCCAGATAGCCGACGATGCACTCGCGCTGCAGGAGGCGGGCTGCTTTTCGATCGTTTTCGAGGCGGTGCCGGCGCAGGTCGCCGAGACGATCGTGCAGCGCCTCGAGGTGCCGGTGATTGGGATCGGCGCCGGCGCCGCGACCGACGGACAAGTGCTCGTTTTCCACGACCTGCTGGGCATCTACGAGGGGCATCAGCCGCGCTTCGCGAAGCGTTTCGCGGAAGTGAAACGAGAGATGGTCCAGGGACTGGAGTCGTACGCGTCCGAGGTGCGCGAGCACCGATTCCCGGCTGCCGAACACACCTACGCGATCGACCCCGAAGAGTTGAAGCAGTTCCGCGAGATCGTCTCGCCCGGCAAGGCGTGGGACGTGGCGGACTTCATCGACTGATCCCAGTCGGTCAGCCGATCCCGGTTGGATAGGCTTGCGGCCGGCATGGCCGTGCACTCAGCTCAGATAAGGATCTCGACCGAGGGCTCCGGGGACATCATCGACATCACGCGAGGAGTCGAGGAGGTCGTCGACACAGCGAACGCAAGCGACGGGCTCGTCAATGTGTTCGTCGCACACTCGACCGCCGCGATCGCGCTGATCGAGGACGAGCCCGGCGGTCTTCGCGACCTCGGGAACTTGATGGACCGGCTGGTTCCGCCGGACGGCGAATACGACCACAACCGCATGGCCGGCGACACCAACGCCCATTCCCACCTCCAAGCCGCGCTGGTCGGGCCCTCCGAGACGGTGCCACTGAAGGGCGGCCAGATGCAGACGGGCACGTGGCAGCAGTTCGTGTTGATCGACTTCGACGATCAGCCGAGGGAGCGGCGCGTGACCGTTCAGGTGATCGGCTGAGCCGGTCGAGGCTTTGAGATAGGCTACCCCCGGGCCGCGTCGAGGTCCTCGAGATCGGCGAGATCGCGTGTCCGCCCGGCTGAGCGCTTCATGGCGCGGAGATCCTCCAGCGAGCAGACCAGGACCGTCGTAGCGGCGATCTCGACCTCGGTCGCCCGCGATTGAAGCTCGGCAAACGAAGGCACGCCCGGCAGCCCCTGCACGACATCGAGCGATCCCAGCTTCGTCTCGATCAAGACTCGCTCCCCCTGCTCCAGAAGCGCGGCTATCGAGAATTTAGATCCCGCCAACGCGCTCTTGGTCTGGACATGCCCGCCGGCCTCGGCGGCCACCCGAGCCAGCCTGCCGAGGTTCTCGGGTTCCGGATCGACGACGACGTCCACGTCCTTGGTGCCGCGCACGACACCCCAGGCGTTCAGCGCCAACCCGCCGATCAGGACGAACCGCACGCCGACGTCCGCCAGCCGCCTCAGGAGCTCGTCGAAGACGGGCTCGTCGCTCATCGGCGGCGTGCCGCGCCACAGAAGCGCAGCAGCGCATGGCTCAACGCGATGCCCTCGGCGAGGTTCGTGGCCATGGGGCGACGAGCGTCGCTGCGGAGGCGACGCAGGCGAACCGGATCCGGAACCGGCCTCGGGTTGACGGGGCGCTTGCTCACTGGGTTGAAATGGTAGAGGGCTCCGACGCTACCCGAACTCGATCTCCCTGAGCACCTTGGCTGGCGCGCCAGCCGCCACCACTCCCGAAGGGAGATCGTGGGTCACGACCGAGTTGGCCCCAACCACGGTGCGCTCCCCGATCGTCACGCCTCCGGTGACCACGACGTTCGCGCCGAACCAGCAGTTGTCACCGATTTCCACGGGGCCCTTGGAGCGCATCCCCTGCCAGGTCACGGGCAGATCGGGGTCGTCGAAGCGGTGATCGGCATCGGTCACGAAACAGTGATTGGCGAACATGCAGTGGCGGCCGATCTCGATTCGCCGTGTGGCCGCAAGCATGCAGCCCATGTTGACGATCGTGCCCTCGCCGATCGCGAGTGACGCCGTTTCCGGGTAGAGCGAGAACCAGCAGCCGGGCTCGATCAGCACCCACGGCCCGACTTCGACGCGCCCCTCGTCGAGCGCCTCGAGCAGGTTGCCCTGGACAGGGAAGCGCAGATAGCTGTCGCGGCGAAGGAAATGCCAGCGCAGACGCGCACGACGCCACGGAAACGAGTTGCGCTCGTAGTGGCGGTACTTCTGAGCAAACAGCTTCATCTGCTCGCCGAACGGGCGAGGCCAGGAAGGCGTCGGATCCTGCTCAGACATCCCCACGCTTGGCGATTGCCACCAGCGACAGCATTTCATAGGCAACGTTGGCTGCAAGGACCGCTGTCGTCTGGCCTGGTCCGTCGTACGGCGGCGAGACCTCGACCACGTCGAACCCGACCGGCTCGATCCCGCGCAACGCGCGAACCAGCGCCAGCGCCTCGCGCGAGCTGGGGCCGCCGACCTCGGGCGTGCCGGTGCCTGGCGCGAACGCGGGCTCGACGAAATCGACATCGAAGCTCAGAAAGACGGGCGAGTCGCCGGTACGCGCCCGAACCGCAGATGCAAACTCCTCCGGCGACGTACCCAGCAGCTCGTCGCAGGAGATCAGCTCAAACCCGAGGCCACGCGCTTCGGCGAGGTCACCTGGCGAGTAGAGACTGCCGCGCATGCCGGCCATCAGCGAACGATCGGGCCGCAACAAGCCCTCCTCTACGGCGCGGCGGAACGGTGTGCCGTGGAAGTACCGCTCACCGTAGTAGTGATCCCAGGTATCGGCGTGAGCGTCCAGCAGCACCAGCGCGAGCGGACCGTGAGCCGCTGCGTGAGCGCGTAACTCACCGAGCACGACCGAGTGGTCGCCGCCCAGTCCTGCGGTGATCGCGCCCGCGCGCGCAAGCGGTTCCAACTGCTCTGCGATCTGGCCGGCCGTGCGCTCCGCGTTGCCGGGGGTCGTGTCGAGGTCGCCCCAGTCGACGACCGACAGTGCGCCGAACACGTCCACGTCGAGTGCCGGGTTGTAGGGACGCAGCACTATCGACGCATCTCTGATTGCGGCCGGGCCAAAGCGTGCGCCGGGCCTGTTGCTGGTGGCGGTGTCGAAGGGAATTCCCACCACGGCGACGTCGACGCCAGCGGTGTCGTTGACGTGCGGGCGGCTCGCGAAGGTTCGTACGCCCGTGTAGCGCGGGGCCTTGCTTGGTTTCTCGCTCACCGTGCCTCCACCGCGACGCGAGCCGTCCGCAAGGAGCGATCGCTGGCGCCTCTCAAGTATCCGCCCTGCGCCATCATCTCTTGGACATAGGCGAACGTCTCCTCGGTGAGTTGCTCACCGGGCAGGACGTTCGGGATGCCCGGCGGGTAGGCGGCCAGCGACTCCGACGCGATCCTGCCAACCGCATCGGCAAACGGCACTACCTCCTGGGCGCCGAGGAAGGCCTCGCGTGGTGTCATTTGGAGCGGACCCCACGGCGGAGGGGGCGAGAACGGCCGCGCAGCGGGTCGCTCCTGCGAATCGACCGCCTCGATGGCACGCTCGAGCGCGTGCACCAATTGGGCGCCGTAATCCGACGCGACCTCTCCCACCCCGAACACGGCCATGATCACGTGCTCGCTTGCCAACTCGAGGTTGATGTCGTCGGACTCGCGCATCATGTCGGCGATCTCATAGCCGCTGATACCGAGGCTGCGCACGTCGATCGCGAGCCGCAACGGATCGTACGCGTGAACGCCCGGTCGTTCGGTCAGGCGTTCGTCGAGAACGTCGAGCCCGGGTAACTCGCGAATCGCCGCACGCGTGTTACGAAGGCCGACCATCGTTTCCGACAACAGCTCGCGCCCGTCAACCGCCGCAAAGCGGCGCGCGGCATCAAGCGATCCAAGCAGCAGCGAGCTGGGGCTGGTCGATTCGATCAGCGTCACGGCGCGATCGACGACATTCTCGTCCAACCGAGCGGCTCCACTCGAGGCCAGGTGCAACATCGCCGACTGCGTGAAACTGCCGATCATCTTGTGTGTGCTCGACACGACCAGATCGGCTCCACACGCCAGCGCATCCTCGGGCAATTCCTCGTGGAAGGCGAGGTGGGCGCCCCAAGCCTGATCGATCACGAGCGGAACCCCGTGTTCATGAGCGATGTCGGCAAGCCTTCGCACGTCGGCCACCGCGCCGAAGTACGTCGGCGACACCGCAATCGCCCCAGCGGCGTTCGGCGTCCGCGACAGCGCCTCGCGGAGCGACTCGGGTGTTAGGCAGTGCGCGACGCCGAGGTCGGGGTCCAGCTCGGGAGCGGCGAACGTCGGCCGCAGGCCGGAGAGAATCAGCCCGTCAACCGTGCTCGAATGCACGTTGCGCTGGACGACCACGGCCTCCCCGTACTGCGCGAGACTGAGGCAGACGGCGTGGTTGCCCTGTGAGGAGCCGTTGATCAGGAACCAGGTGCGCTGCGCGCCCCACGCCTGCGCCGCCATGGTTTGGGCCTGCTGGAAGGGAGTGGGAGGCGGCCCGGCGTCGATCCCCTGCGTGAGCGCCGGGACGTCCATCGCAAGTGCCCGCTCGCCAAACGCCTCGGTCATGCGTGCGTCTGCCGCCGGGCCGCCCTTGTGACCAGGTACATGGAAGCGTCCCGGGTGGCGATCGGCGTAAGCGCGTAGCGCGTCGAGGTATGGCGTCGAGTCCTGCGTTGCCATCGGCGGCCGAGTCTACGCTAGGGACACGATCACCTATTCCCGTCGGGTCAAGCGGCGGCCGCGGCCCGACGCCGCTGCGTCCCACCGCGGCGGGCACGTCCTTTTGTGGCCGGAACGACGATGCTCGACAGGAACTGCCCTGTGTACGAGGATTGCACGGCGGCGACCTGCTCCGGCGTGCCGGCCGCGACGACCTCGCCGCCCTGCGCCCCACCCTCGGGCCCGAGATCGACGATCCAATCGGCGGTCTTGATCACGTCGAGGTTGTGCTCGATCACGACAACTGTGTTGCCCGCATCGACGAGGCGCCCAAGGACCTCGAGCAGCCGCTCGACGTCCGCGAAGTGCAACCCCGTGGTGGGCTCGTCGAGGATGTACAGAGTGCTTCCCGTGGCCACCTTGGCCAGCTCCGAAGCGAGCTTCACGCGCTGGGCCTCTCCGCCGGACAGCGTCGTCGCCGGTTGGCCCAGCCGCACGTAATCGAGCCCCACGTCGTGCAGCGTTTGCAGTCGCCGCTTGATCTTCGGGATCTTCGAGAAGAACTCGAGCGCCTCCTCGATCGACATCTCAAGCACATCGCCGATCGTCTTGCCCTTGTAGCGAATGTCGAGTGTCTCGCGGTTGTAGCGCTTCCCGTGGCACTGTTCGCACGGCACGTACACGTCCGGCAGGAAATGCATCTCGATCTTGATCTGGCCGTCGCCGCGACAGATCTCGCAGCGCCCGCCCTTGACGTTGAACGAGAAACGACCCGGCTTGTATCCACGCGCGCGCGCCTCCGGCGTTCTGGAGTACAACTCACGAATGTGATCGAAGACGCCCGTGTAGGTCGCCGGGTTCGAGCGCGGCGTGCGGCCGATCGGCGACTGGTCGATGCTGATCACCTTGTCGATCTGTTCGACGCCTTCGATCTTGCGATGAGCGCCCGGCCGCGTCTTCGCCCTGTGCAAACGATTCGCGACGGCCCGGTAGAGGATGTCGTTGACCAGCGTCGACTTGCCTGAGCCGGACACGCCAGTCACGCAGCAGAAGACGCCCAGCGGCAGCTCGACATCGATCTTCTTGAGGTTGTGCTCGCGTGCACCGCGCAGCTTCAGCGCCCCGCTCGGCCGACGCCGATCGCCGGGCACGGCGATCGAGCGTTTGCCGGAAAGGAATTGCCCGGTCAGCGACTCGGACATGCGCTCGACCTGCTCGGGCGTTCCCTGCGCGACGACGCGCCCGCCGTGTTCACCAGCGCCGGGGCCAAGATCCACGACGTGGTCGGCAGCCCGCATCGTGCCCTCGTCGTGCTCGACGACTATCACCGTGTTGCCGAGGTCGCGCAGCCGGGCCAGCATCTCCAGAAGCTTGTGGTTGTCACGCTGGTGAAGTCCGATCGAAGGCTCGTCGAGGATGTAGAGCACTCCAACGAGGCTCGAGCCGATCTGCGTGGCGAGGCGGATTCGCTGCGCCTCGCCGCCCGACAGCGAAGAGGCCGCACGCTCGAGGGTCAGGTATCCAACCCCTACGGCATCGAGGAAGCGCAGGCGTTCGTCGATCTCTTTCAGGATGCGACCGGCGATCTGGTGCTCGGCCTCGCTCAGCTCCAGTCCGTCAAAGAACTCGATCGTCTCACCCGCTGAGAGGCTGGTCAGCTCGTGGACGCTCAGGCCTCCCACTTTCACGGCCAGGCTTTCTGGTCGCAGCCGCGCCCCCTTGCAGGCCGGGCACGGCACGACCGCCATGAACTCCTCGATCCGTTCGCGCATCCAGTCCGAGTCGGTGTCCTCGTGGCGCCGCTCGAGGTTGTTGACGACCCCTTCCACGGCTGCCATGTAGGAGCGTTGCCGCCCGCGCCGGTTCCGGTAGCGGACCTGCACGCGCTCGTCCTCATCCCCCCAGAGCAAGACGTCCTGTTCGGCCTCGGGCAGATCCTCCCAGTGCGTGTCGAGGTCGATCCCGTACTTGTCCGCGATCGCCTCGACCAGATTGCTGTAGTAGTTGGAGTTGCCGCTCCAGGCGAGAATCGCGCCGTCGGCGATCGAAAGCGCCGGATCGACCACCAACTCCGGATCGATCTCCTTCTGCGCGCCCAAACCGGTGCAACGCTGGCAGGCGCCGTGGGGTGAGTTGAAGGAGAAGATGCGTGGCTCCAGCTCCGGCATCGAGGTGCCGCACTTCAGGCATGAGAACTTCTCCGAGAAGGTGAGGACGTTGTCGTTTTGGCGCACACCCTTGGCGCCGCTCGAATAGCTACCCGTCGTATTCGAACCCTTGGCCGACCCGCCAGGCCGCTCGCGGCCTGGCGGCAGTTTTTCTATTTCCACCAGGCCGTCGGCGAGCGCCACCGCAGTCTCGACCGAGTCGGCAAGCCGCTTGCGCGAGTCTTTCTTCATCACGATCCGATCGACGACGACGGCGAGGTCGTGCTTGTACTTCTTGTCGAGCACGATCTCCTCTTCGAGCAGGCGCAGCTCGCCGTCGATCTTGACGCGGGTGAAGCCCTCGGCGCGCAGCTCCTCGATCAGGTCCTTGTACTCGCCCTTGCGGCCGCGCACGATCGGCGCCAGCACCATGAAGCGTGTCCCATGCTCGAGCATCATCACGTGATCGACGATCTGCTCGATCGACTGGCCGGCGATCGCCGCACCGCACTTGTGGCAGTGAGGCTGGCCGATACGAGCCCACAACAGTCGCAGGTAGTCGTAGATCTCTGTCACGGTGCCGACCGTCGAGCGAGGGTTGCGCGACGTCGTCTTCTGGTCGATCGAAATCGCTGGTGACAGGCCCTCGATCGAATCGACGTCGGGCTTGTCCATCTGTCCGAGGAACTGGCGCGCGTAGGCCGACAGCGACTCGACGTAGCGCCGCTGGCCCTCGGCGTAGATCGTGTCGAAAGCGAGGCTCGACTTGCCCGAGCCCGAGAGCCCTGTGATCACGATCAGGCGGTCGCGCGGCAGGTCCAGTGAGACGTCCTTGAGATTGTGCTCGCGGGCACCCGTTATCGAGATGCGATCTTCAGGCGGCATGGTCATCGGATTGTAGGGAGAGGCGCGAACGTGCCGAGACCCACGGCCTATCCCGGCAGGGACTTGCGAGCCCCCGCGGCCTTCGAGCCCGCGATCAGCTCGTACTCGTGGCGCAGCTCCTTGATCTCGTCGCGGAGCTTGGCCGCGTATTCGAAGCGCAGGTCCTCGGCCGCAGCGAACATCTCCTCCTCCAGCTCGACGATCGCCCGCTCGAGGTCCTCCGGCGAGCGCACCTCGTCATCATCGCCTCTACGCGCGCGTGTGTTGCGCGGGACCTGGGATTCGAGCGCGAGGAAGTCGCTCATGTCGGAGATCCCCTTCTTGACCGTCTCAGGCGTGATGCCGTGCTCTTCGTTGTAGGCGACTTGGATCTTGCGGCGTCGATCGGTTTCGCCGATCGCGGCGTCCATGGAGGCGGTGCGGCGATCCGCGTACATCAGCACCCTGCCCTTGACGTTACGGGCGGCGCGTCCGATCGTCTGGACCAAGCTCGTCTCGCCGCGCAGGAAGCCCTCCTTGTCGGCGTCGAGGATCGCCACCAGTGACACCTCCGGCAGGTCGAGGCCCTCGCGCAGCAGGTTGACCCCGACCAGCACGTCGTACTCGCCCAGCCGCAGGTCGCGGATGATCTGAATGCGCTCCAAGGTGTCCACCTCGGAGTGCAGGTAGCGAACCCTGAAGCCGTTCTCCAGCAGGTAGCCGGTCAGGTCCTCCGCCATTTTCTTGGTCAGCGTGGTCACCAGCACGCGCTCGTCGGCCTCGGCACGCTGACGCACCTCGTTCATCAAGTCGTCGATCTGGTGGCGCGTCTCGCGAACCTCGACCTCAGGATCGACGATGCCCGTCGGTCGCACGATCTGCTCGACCACCTCGGTCGAATGCTCGCGCTCGAACGGTCCCGGCGTCGCCGAGACGAACAGCATCTGGGGGACGCGCGCGAGAAACTCGTCGAAGCGCAGCGGACGGTTGTCGATTGCGGACGGAAGCCGGAAGCCGAACTCGACCAGCGTCTGCTTGCGCGACCGGTCGCCCTCGTACATGCCACCAATCTGCGGGACCGTCTGGTGCGACTCGTCGATGAAACAGATGAAGTCGTCGGGGAAGTAGTCGATCAGCGTGTGCGGTGGCGAGCCGGGCGGGCGCCCGTCGAGGATACGTGAGTAGTTCTCGATGCCGGAGCAGTAGCCCAGCTCCTTCAGCATCTCCATGTCGTACTCGGTGCGCTGCCGCAGGCGATGGGTCTCCAGTTCCTTGCCCTGCTCGTGCAGCTCGTTGCAACGCTGGTTCAGCTCTTCCTTGATCTCGTGCAGCGAGCGCTCGACGATCTCTTCTCCCGTCACATAGTGCGTGGCGGGCCAGACCGAGACATGGTCCAGATCGTCGTGGAACACCTCGCCGGTCAGCGGGTTGAAGTGCTGGATGCGCTCGATCTCGTCGCCGAACAGCTGCACCCGGTAGGCGCTCTCCGCGTAGGCGGGAAAAACCTCCAGCACCTCGCCGCGCACGCGAAAGTTTCCGCGTGCGAGGTTGACGTCGTTGCGCACGTACTGCATCCCAACGAGCTGGCGCAACGCCGCGTCGCGGTCGATCCATTCGCCCGACTTGAGCAGCAGCATCTTCTCCCGGTACAGCTCCGGCGAGCCGATGCCGTAGATGCAGGACACGGACGCGACGATGATCACGTCTCTGCGCGCGAACAGGGCCGCCGTGGCGGCGTGGCGCAGGCGGTCGATTTCGTCGTTGATCGAGGAGTCTTTCTCTATATAGAGATCCTGGTGCGGAACGTATGCCTCGGGCTGGTAGTAGTCGTAGTAGCTGACGAAGTACTCGACCGCGTTGTCGGGAAAGAACTCGCGGAACTCCGAGCAGAGCTGCGCCGCAAGCGTCTTGTTGTGAGCAATCACCAGCGTGGGGCGCTGGACCTTTTCGATCGCAAAGCCCATAGTCGCCGTCTTGCCCGAGCCGGTCACGCCCAGCAGCGTCTGGAACTGGCTGCCTCCCGCCAGACCCTCGGCGATCGCCGCGGTGGCCTCGGGCTGGTCCGCCACCGGCTGGTAGGCGGAGTTGAACTTGAACGGCGGCATTCCACCTAGATTAGAGGTCTTCTACCGTCAGGTGGTCCATCGATGTATCGGCGGCTTCAGGCGATCAACGCAACAGGCTCCCTGTTCGTCGACCGGTGGAAACCACCCTCGGTATTCGAGAGTTGGATGGACCACCCGGCTCGCGGCCCGGGCTCAGAGGCCCAGCTCCTCGCCGTACTCGCGCTCGTATTCGTCGCGCTTCGTCAGCACGTCGCGCGTGTACTGCTTGGTCTCGGGAAAGCCGATCTCGTCCAACCCCAGGTCGGAGCCGCCCCACCGATCGACCCTGCTCTCACCAGCGTTGTACGCGGCCACGGCCGCGGTCGTGTTGCCGTCGTAGCGATCGAGCATGTAACGCAGGTACCACGACCCGTAGGCGATGTTGACCTGAGGATCGGCAAGGTCGCCGTGCTCGAAGTCGACCCCGCCGGACTTGTGCGCGACGAAGTCGGCGGTCGAAGGCAGGATTTGCATCAAGCCCTTGGCGCCTGCTTTCGACGTCTGGTCGCGGAACTTCGACTCGCGGTAGATCACGGCGGCTATCAGTGCTGGATCGAGGTCCTTGTCGCGAGCCTGCTGGCGGATGACGTCCTCGTGCCGCAGTGGGAGTGTGAATTCCTTGATCGCATCATCGACCAGCGGGCGCACCGCGAGGAACCCGCCGAACAGAACCGCCAGCGCGCAGCCCGCGGCCAGCAGGCGGCGGCGCCGTCTCCTCATTTCTCACCAGCCTTCGCCTTCGCCTTCAGCTCGTCCAGCGTCGCCGCGATGGCGCGTTCGAGGTCCTCGAGCGAGCCATCGTTTTGCACGACGCGATCGGCCCTGCCGGCCTTGTCCTGCTGCGAGAGTTGGCGTGCGCCCCGACCTCCGAGGCCCTTGTGGTCGCGTGCGCCGGCGCGCTGTGCCCTTAGCTGCTCGTCTGCCACAACGGCGATTGTGGCATCGAACGCTTCTTCTATTCCCGCTTCGAACAACAGTGGCACCTCGACCACGGCGACCCGAGCGCGCCCGGCCCGTTCGAGATCCTCGCGCCAATGCAACATTCGCCGTCCCACTCGCGGAAAAAGTGTCTGCTCCAGCCATGACAGCTCATCGGGGCTCTCGAACACGATCTCTGCGACTCGGTCCCTGTCGATCTCCCCATCCGCCAAGATCGACTCTCCCCAGCGTTCGAGCAACTCCGACTTCACCTCGTCGGTTTGGAGCAACTCGTGGACCACGGCATCGGTCGAGAGCACGGGCACCCCCAGACGCTCGCAGGCGGCAAGCGCCTCCGACTTGCCGGAGCCGATCCCTCCGGTCAAGCCGACGAACAGCACGACCTACCCGTCGTCGCCCGTTTGCTCGGAGTCCTGCTCGGCGGCGACCTCGGCCGTGACTTCGGTCTCCACCTGCGGCCCTGGCGCGTCGCCACCCAAAGCGTCATCGGGCTCTGGCGCCGGGGGCTCGCTCGGTTCCGCCTCCACCTGCGTCTCGGCCTCGGCCTCCACCTCGACCTCGACGTCGGTCTCGCCCTCGGCCGGCGCGACGCTGGTGTGCACAGGGAACTCCTGACCTTCGACGCGTTTCAGACTCAGCGAGAGTCGACGCCGCTCGTCGTCGATCTCGAGAATCTTCACTTTCACGCTGTCACCCGGGTTGACGACCTCACGCGGATTCTCGACGTGATGCTGGGCCAACTCGGAAATGTGCACCAGGCCTTCGACGCCCTCCATGATCTCGACGAACGCGCCGAAGTTGACGACCTTGGTGACCTTGCCATCGAGAACGTCGTCCACGCTGTGCGCGCTCACGACGCGTTGCCACGGATCTTCCTGGGTTTGTTTGAGGCCCAAGGAGATGCGCTGCCGGTCGCGGTCAATCTCGAGCACCTTGACGTTCACCGTGTCGCCGATCGCAAGAACTTCGGAGGGATGGTTGACGTGGCCCCACGACAACTCGGAGATGTGGATCAATCCGTCGATCCCATCCAGATCGACGAACGCACCGAAATCGACGATGTTGGAGATTGTGCCTTCAACGGTCTGTCCCTTCTCGAGACGGTCGAGGATCTGTTCGCGCGCCTCCTTACGCTCCTCTTCCAGCACCGCACGACGTGACAGCACGACGTTGTTGCGACTGCGATTCAACTCGATGACCTTGCATTCGATCCCCTGCCCCATGTACTCGTCGAGATCCTGAACGCGCCGGATATCGACGAGTGAAGCTGGAAGGAATCCACGCACGCCAAGGTCCACGATCAGACCGCCCTTGACGACCTCGATGACGTTGCCCTCGACGGGCTCACCCGACGCAGCGGCCCCCTCGATACGTCGCCAGGCACGCTCGAAGCGCGCCCGCTTCTTGGACAGGATCAGCCGCCCGTCCTGGTCCTCTTTGGTCAGAACGAGGGCGTCCACCTCCTCGCCGAGCTTGACCTCGTCGGCCGGGTCGATCGAGCGCCGGATCGAAAGCTCGTTTTGGGGGATCACCCCCTCCGACTTGTAGCCGATGTCAACCAGCACCTCGTCCTGATCGATACGCACAACCTTGCCCGTTACGACATCGCCCTCGTCGAAGGAGACGATCGTGGCGTCGTAGTTCGGAACGAGCTTTCCGTCGACCTCGATCATGAGGTCGAATGAACTGCCGCCTTGCGGCAGCGTCGTCGGCGATTCCTCTGGTGGCGTCTCGACCTGCGGCACTCGCCGAACTATAGCGACAGAAAGGCGGCCGATCCTGCCCGGATCCGCTTTGTGAGCGGGCGTAGCACCCCTCTGCGGTAGCCTGGCAGCAGATGCCGGCGAGGAAGACCAAGCGGGGAGCGCAACGAACACCGATCACCGGCAACTACGACGTGATCGTGTGCGGCGCCAGCTTCGCCGGCCTCGCGGCGGCCCGTGAGCTGGCCGGCGTGCGTGCTGCCGAAGGCCATCCGGCACGAGTGCTGATGCTCGATCGCTACGAGATCGGCGAGCGCTCGACGTCGGCCTGCGCCGCACCCACCGAGTGGCTCGAGGCGCTCGGGCTGGAGCGCTCCATCCGGCAGAGGTTCGAGACGCTCGTGGTTCACATCCCTCACACGACGGTGCCGTACCGGCTCCCCTGGAGCTTTGCGACTTTCGACTACCCGACGCTGTGCTCCCTGCTCGACCTTCAGAACGACGCGCAGTTCGAGACCGCGACCGTTACGGGGCGAGCCGTCAGCGCACACGCCAGTGAAGAGGAGGGTCCGGTCACGATCGTGACCGACCGCGGCGAGGTCAGCGCGCCGCTGGTGGTGGACGCGCTCGGCTGGCGGCGCGTGCTCAGCCCCGCCGGTTACCAGCCGCCGGAGGGTCCGCTGTCACGCGCGATCGAGGTCCATCCCTCGGGCAGCGGCCGGCAGCTCGAAATATGGATCGACCGTTCGCTCGTGCCGGCCGGCTACGGCTGGAGCTTCCCGGCGGCGGACGAGGTGCGCGTGGGGGTCGGCTCGTTCGACCCGCGCTACCACGTGCGCGAGCCGACCGTGCGTCTTGCCGAACGGCTCGATCGCGCGTTGGACCGATATCAGGGCAACTGGATTCCTCACAGGTTGCGCGACGCGACCGAACACGGCGTTTTCTTCGCGGGAGACTCGGCGGGCCACTGTATGCCGCTCACGGCGGAGGGAATTCGTACCGCGTTCTATTTCGGGATCGCCTGCGGCCGGGAGCTGGGCGACGTGCTCGAAGGACGCAAGACACGCGACGACGCCCTGCGCAGCTATGCGAGCTTCAGCGCCCGACACGCTCGCCAATTCAAGTGGATGCTGCGGATGCAGCGGCTCGTTCCACGCGTGCCGCCACGTGCTCTCTCGATTGCGGCCCGCGCAATGGGCAACCGGCGTTTCACGCATTGGGCCTTCAATCACTACCTGAACATCGCACACCCCAGCTTCGTCTCAGCCGCCTCGCTCCCAGCCACGGGGGCAAACGATGCAACGCCGGGCGAACTCGCCGCCTAATTGCGCTCGCGGGAACGTTGGCCGGGAAATGGCGAGACCCGGCCGCCGTCACGGTCGGGTCCACCGTCACCTCACTTCGCGTCGAGCCAGTTCTCTCCCTTGCCGACGTCCACGACCAAGGGTGGATCGAGCTGCGTGGCCGCCTCCATCTCGGTCGCGACCACGGTTGCAACCTGCTCGGCCTCCTGCTTCGGCCCTTCGAACAGTAGCTCGTCGTGGATCGTAAGCACCAGCCTCGTCTCGAGGCCATCGTCTCTCAGCCGCCGGTCGCAACGCACCATCGCGATCTTCATGATGTCCGCCGCCGTCCCCTGGATCACGGTGTTGACGGCGAGCCGCTCGCCGGCCGAGCGCGTCTGGAAGTTGTCGGAGCGTAGCTCCGGAATCTGTCTGCGCCGCCCGAACAGCGTGCGCACGTAACCCCGCTCGCGAGCATCAGCAACGGTCGCCTCGATGAATCGCTGCACGGCGGGGAATCGACCCATGTAGCCCTCTATGTACGCAGCCGCCTCCTCGTGCGGAATCTGAAGCTGATCCGAGAGCCCGTGCGCACTGAGCCCATAGACGATTCCGAAGTTGACCGCTTTGGCCCTGGCGCGCTCGCCGGGGCCGATCTGGTCGGGCGGAATCTTCAACACCTCGGCGGCAGTCGCCGCATGCACGTCCTCGCCGCGCTCGAAGATGTCCTTCAGCACTTGCTCGCCGGCGCAGTGCGCCAGGATGCGCAGCTCGACCTGCGAATAGTCGGCCGAGACCAGGACGTTGCCAGGCTCGGCGACGAAGCAGCTGCGGATCCGCCGTCCCATTTCGGTGCGGATGGGAATGTTCTGGAGGTTGGGGCTGGTGCTGGAGAGGCGACCGGTCGAGGCGCCGGCCTGGTTGAAGGTCGTGTGCAACCGGCCGGTGTGCTCGGCGATCAGTCCCGGCAACGCGTCGAAGTAGGTGCTCTTCAGCTTCGACAGCTCCCGCCAAGCTTCCACCTCGGCGACGATCGGGTGCTCGTCGCGAATCGAGCGCAGCACGCGGGCGTCGGTCGAGAACCCGGTCTTGCCGCGGCGCTTGCGGGTCAGCTCGAGCTTTTCGAACAGAACACGCGAGAGCTGCTGCGGCGAACCGATCGTGAACTGCTCCCCCGCCAGGTCCCAGATCGCGTGTTCCAGCTCGTCGATCTCGTCGGCGACGCCAGCCGCCAGCTCACCCAGCCGGTAGGTGTCGAGCTTGACGCCTTCGCGCTCGATCCTGCGCAGCACCTCGACCAGCGGCAGCTCGACCTGCTCGAAGACCTCGCGCAGCTCCTGATCATCGATCGACTTCGACTGCACATCGGCGAGCCGGCGGATCGACGCGGCGCGCGTCGGCACCCCACTGGTATCCGCCAGCGTTCCGATGCCCGCGTCGGCGAGCAGCTCGTCGAGCGGATAGCCGCGGCGCGCCGGCTCGAGCAGGAAGGCACCGATCATCGTGTCGTGCGCGAGCCGGGGCGGCGTCAGACAGATGTCACGCGCCGGCTGATCGATCGGCGGCCCCACGTCGCGCGTCAACTGCTTCCAGTCGTGCGCGACCAGGGGACGCTCGCCAAACGCCTCGACTATCTCGGCGAGCGAGCCGGCTTCGCCCTCGAGAGCGGCGTCGTCCGCCGCCCAGACTGCCCAGCGCAGAGCGCCGTCGCCCCGTTCGACCGCGAGCGCCGTAGGCACCTCGGGAAGCGCCGCGATCTCGTTCGGCGTCCCCCTTCGCGCTTCGATCTTCGCCGCCGGATCCGGCGGCGCCGGCGTTTCCTGCCCCGCCTCCCCTTCCAAGGCCGCCTCGATCCGGCGCAACGGGTCGCGCAACTCCCAGCGCGAGAACACCTCTCGCAGGCGTGCGCGGTCGGGATCGGTAGCCGCAACGCCGGTCACATCGATACCCGCATCTATGTCCCGGTTGAGCGTCGCCAGCTCCTTCGAGACGCGCGCCAGCTCGGCGTTCTCACGCAGGTTCTGCTGGCGTTTCGCGCCCGAGATGTCGTCAACGTGCGCCAGCACCTCTTCCAACGACCCATACGTCTGGAGCAGCTGCGCCGCGGTCTTGTCGCCAATGCCCGGAACGCCCGGAATGTTGTCCGACTTGTCGCCCTTCAGGCCGATGAAGTCCGCCACCAGCTCGGGGGGAATCCCGTAGCGTTCGATCACTCCCTCGCGGTCGTAGATCTTCGTGTCGGTGATACCGCGCGTAGTCGTCATGACGCTCACCGAGCCGTTGTCGGGAAGCTGATACGCGTCGCGGTCGCCGGTCACGACCATGACCTTGATTCCCGCTTGCTTGGCCTGCTCGGCGAGGCTCGCGATCACGTCGTCGGCCTCGTAGCCCTTCACGCTGACGTTGTGATGGCCGAACGCCTCGACCACGGACGCCAGGTGGGGCCATTGCTCGCGCAGCAGATCGGGTCGCGGCTTTCGCTCGGCCTTGTAAGGCTCGTATTGCTTCTCGCGACCGGACAACCCGGCGTCCCACACGACGATCGTCGCCTTCGGCCCGTACTCGGTGAAGATCTTGACCAGCATGCTCGCGAACCCGAAGAGCGCGTTCGTGGGCTCGCCTTTCGAGGTCGCGATCGTCTCGGGAAGTGCGAAGAACGCACGGTAGGCGAGGCTGTTGCCATCGATCAGGAACAACTCGCCTTTGCTTGCCATGGGCGCCAATCATATGTAGGGAGACGGCGCTGCGAGGAGGCCGGCCGGCGGCGGCGAACACATCGGGACGAGTACTATCGGCGATCGGTTCAAACCGCCTACGCTGGCCGCACGCCCAAAAAGATGCCCGTCACTCCAAGCGCCTCTTACAGCCTCACGCTCCGCGTCAGGCTCGAGAACGAGCCTGCAACGCTCGGTGAGGTCACCTCTGCCATAGGACGGGCCGGCGGGTCGGTCGGGGCGATCGACATCGTCAAGGCGTCGGGCGGCCAGCTCGTCCGTGACATCGCGGTCGACGCGCGCGACCAGGATCACTGGAACGACATCCTCGCTGCCGTCGAGGGCGTCGAGGGCGCCAACCTGATCGACTGGACCGACCGCACGTTCCGGCTGCATTTCGGGGGCAAGATCGAGCAGCTCAACAAGGCCCCCCTGAAGACGCGCGACGATCTCTCGATGGCCTACACGCCGGGTGTGGCGCGCGTGTGCAGCGCGATCCAAGACGACCGCGAGCTGACATTCAAGTACACGATCAAGCGCAACTACGTCGCCGTCGTGTCTGACGGGTCGGCGGTACTGGGGCTCGGCGACATCGGCCCGGAGGCCGCGCTGCCGGTGATGGAAGGCAAGGCCATGCTGCTGAAGGAGTTCGGAGGCGTCGACGCTTTTCCGATCTGCCTCGACACCAAGGACCCGGACGAGATCGTTGCGGCCGTGAGGGCGATCGCGCCCGCCTTCGGGGGAGTCAACCTCGAAGACATCTCCTCTCCGCGCTGCTTCGAGATCGAGGATCGGCTGAAGGACGAGCTGGACATCCCGGTGTTTCACGACGATCAGCACGGAACGGCGGTCGTCGTGATGGCTGCCTTGTTCAACGCACTGAAGATCACCGGCAAGCGACTTCGCGACCTTCGCGTGGCCATGGTCGGGCTGGGCGCAGCCGGCATCGCCGTGACGCGCATGCTGTTGCAGGTGGGCGTCAGCGAGATCATCGGCTGCGACACACGGGGGATCATCTACGTCGGTCGTGATGACTGGGAAGACATGCACCCGCTCAAGCGCTGGTATGCGGAGAACACCAACAGCGAGAAGCGCACCGGCAAGCCCGCCGATGCGCTGGAAGGCGCCGACCTCTTCATCGGGGTGTCGGGGCCCGGGGTGATCGCCGCGCCGGACCTCTCCCGAATGAACTCGGACGCGATGGTGTTCGCGATGGCGAACCCGCTGCCGGAGGTGATGCCCGAGGAAGCCGCCAAGTACGTGCGCATCATCGCGACCGGACGCTCCGACTATCCGAACCAGATCAACAACGTGCTCTGCTTCCCCGGAATATTTCGCGGTGCGCTCGACGCGCGCGCGACCAAGATAACCGAGGAGATGAAGCTCGCAGCCGCGCACAGCATCGCCGAGGTGATCTCGGACGATGACCTCAGCGAGGACTATGTCGTGCCGAGCGTGTTCGATCGGCGGGTCGTAGAGGCGGTGGCCAGCGCCGTGGCCGAAGAGGCCGAGCGAGCCGGGATCGCGCGCGCGGACTCGGCGCTGGAGACGGCCGCCCGGACCGAAACGTGAATAGCAGGGGCTTCTCCCCGTCGACCCCGTTCACTCTGGGCGTCGAATAGATGGCATGAACTGGGGCACCTCGGTTCGGCCATCAAGTATGCGGCATGA
>JBBDJG010000002.1:0-51313 GCA_040880005.1 Solirubrobacterales bacterium | reverse complement strand
CCCCCCCCCCCCCCCCCCCCCCGCCGCTGGTTGCCCGTCGCGCGAATCGCCGTCAACCGCGTCACCCGGATAGGGCACACTTCGGCCCCATGACCTCCAGCTCCCAGGGCTCGGGCGAGCCAGCGAGGCGCTCGTGGCTGCTCAGCCCCGAGGGCTGGCCGTACGTTCTCGTCCCTCTGATCCCCGCCGCCGTCGTGCTCGAGTTCGCGCACGCCGACGCCGTGGTGATCTTCTTCGTGTCGGCGTTGGGCATCGTGCCGACCGCCGCGCTGATGGGAAAGGCCACCGAGGAGCTTGCCTCGAAGTCAGGCCCTGGAATCGGCGGCCTGCTGAACGTCACTTTCGGTAACGCGCCCGAGCTGATCATCGCGTTCTTCGCCCTGCTGGCGGGTCTGCAGGAGGTGGTCAAGGCGTCGATCATCGGCTCGATCATCGGCAACATCCTGCTCGTGCTGGGAGCCGCCATGTTCGTCGGCGGCCTCGGGCGCGAGCGGCAGCTATTCAGCCGAACGGCGGCGGGCGCCCAGTCGGCGATGCTGATGCTGGCGATGACGGCGCTCGTCATGCCGGCCGTCTACCAGCTCGTTGCCGGAGGTGGGCTGCCGGGCGTCAACGCGGAGCGCATCGACTTCGGCTCGACCGTGGAGCATCTGAGCGCGGCCGTGGCGATCGTGCTGATCGTGTCCTACGGTGCCGGCCTGGTCTTCTCGCTCAAGACGCACCGCGCGCTGTTCAATCCTCCCTACGAGGAGGCGGAGGAGACTTCGGACTGGAGCGTGCGGAAGTGCGTGGCCGCGCTCGCGGTCGCGGGCGTCCTGGTCGGGCTGATGAGCGAGATACTGGTTGGCTCGATCGGCGAGGCGGCGTCGAGCGTCGGCCTGAGCGAGTTCTTCATCGGTGCGATCGTCGTCGCGATCGTCGGCAACGCGGCCGAACATTGGGTCGCCGTGCTCGTTGCACGCAAGGACAAGATGGATCTCTCCGTGAATATCGCGATCGGTTCGAGCGCCCAGATCGCGCTGTTCGTGGCGCCGGTGCTGGTGCTGGCGTCGTTCATCTTCGGTCCCGGCCCGATGCCGCTGGTGTTCAACGGGTTCGAGCTTGCTGCGCTCGTTCTCGCCGTCGTGATCGCGAATCAGGTCACCTCCGAGGGCGAGTCGAACTGGTTCGAAGGCGTGCAGCTCCTGGGTGTGTACCTGATACTCGCGTTGGCCTTCGGGTTCGCGTAGTTAGCTTGCTTGGTCACCTTGCGGCGCGGGCGTCGCGCCGGTCTGCCCAAAGCGACGCGAGAACGCCGCCCGTGAGCAGGACCGCCACGACGGCAAGGCTGACGAGCGGACCGACCTCGTAGAGGTCCTCGGCCAGCAGCTTCAGACCTACTGCCGCGAGCACGATCGCAAGCGTTTCGTTCAGATAGCGGAAGCGGCGCATCATGTTGTCGACAACCGCGAACAACGCCCGCAACCCTAGCAACGCGAAGACGTTCCCCATCCAGATCAGGAACGGGTCGCGCGTTATCGCAAACGCAGCCGGTATCGAGTCGATCGCGAAGACGATGTCGGCGAACACGACCCCGGCGAGGCACAGCACCATCGGCGTTATGTACAGGCGCCCGCTGAGCCTGACGAACCATTTCCCGTCGTGGAAGTCGGTCGTTACGGGGAACAGCTTGCGCACGCCGCGCACGAAGAGATTGCGCTCCGGGTCAAAGCTTTCGTCGTCTGCCGTGAAGATCCGATAGGCAAGCACGAGCAGGGTGGCTCCGAGCAGATAGACGACAAAGTGGAACTGCTCGATCAGAGCGACGCCTCCCAGTATCGCCACCCCGCGCATCACGAGCGCGAGCAGGATCCCGACGAACAGCAGACGCGCACGGTGCTTGGCAGGAACTGCGAAGTACGCGAACAGCACAAGAAAAACGAACAGATTGTCGAGCGACAGCGAGCGCTCGATCAGATAGACCGTCGTATAGACGACCGCGTCGTCCGGGCCGTTCAGCACGAGTATCGGCAGCGCAACGGCAAGGCTCAGCGCGAGCCACCCCAACGACCACACGACGCCTTCGCGGAAGGTCGGCTCGCGATCCCGCGCGAACAGCTTGAGGTCAATCCAGAGCAGCGCAAGGATGACAGCGCCGACAACGGCTAGGGCAAGGGGCGAGCCGTCTAGCAACCCATCCACCAACCCGCCGGTGTCAAATCACGGCTGGCGCCCTCGCGAATTGTTAGGTAGCCGGGAGGGTCGAAGGGGCGAACCGGGGGTGCCTCAGTCTTCGCGGCCGACTTCCTGGCTGTCCTCTTCTTCCCCGTTGTCGTCCAGCTCGGCGGCGGTCGCGCTCAAGCTGCCGGCGTCGCCGGGGTGATAGTGGGTCTGAAACTTCTCGAGCAGTTCGTCACGACGATGCTCGTCGATCGGAACCTCGTCGGAGATCGCGACCCAGTCGGCGCCCTCGAACTCCTCCATGTTGAAGATCTCTCCGTCCAGAGCGGCGGAGTCGTCGACGACGATCAGCACCTCGGTCTGCGGATTGAAATAGACGCCGGGGCGCGTAAGGATGTCTTCGGTCTGCTGTGTCTCTGCCATAGGTATCTCTTATAGCGCAAATGGAAGTCCGTGACAGCAGACGGTGCGAGCTCAGACGCCGGTCTCCGCCCTGCCCCCGGCCATAGCCTGCTCGAGCGATAGCTCGATCTCCTGCTCGAGGTCGAGTGGCTCGAGCCCCCTGCGCGAGCGTCGTTCGTTACGAGCGATCGCGAGCTGGCGAGCCTCGTCGCGCAGGTCGCCGTCGACGCGCGTGCCTGCGCCGGGGTCCACAGTGGGGTCGAGAGCCAACAGGCGCCCGACCTCGGCCTCGAGATCCAGCGGCGACTCCCCGCGCGCGAGTCGACGATCGTTGCGCGCCTGAAGCATCTGGCGTATCTCGTCCTCGCGTTCCGCCGCGGTACCGTCGCCACGGGAACCGGAAGTGGGCCCATGCGCCGGGCGATACTGCTCGGTGGAGAACGCTCCGCCGCCGACCTCGTCGAACATCCCGCGTGCGTCGGCAAAAAGCATCAGCGCCAGCGGGCCGACGATGAGCACGATGATCCAGATCAAGGTGCCGAACTCCACGGGCCGAAGTTTGCCACGCAGGGCTGCGGCGACCAAGCGGGGAGCCAAAAAAGAGGGTAGCCTTCTGCCCGCCCATCGGGTACCCTATTGATCGACTAGTCAATCGCCGGCCAAGCCCCATCGCAAAGCGGCCGGTTCCCTCGGCCGAGCAGGCACTCGACCGTCCTTCATCGCCGACAAGGAACACATAGGAGGCCGGACCAGTGGTAGACCTCACCCTCACCGACGAGCAGAAAGACCTCCGCGAGCTGGCGCACAACTTTTCGGAGAAGGAAATCCGATCGGTCGCGTGGGACTACGACGAGCACCACACGTTTCCGTGGGACGTGATCAAGAAAGCCCACGAGGTGGGACTGATGAACGTCGAGGCCCCCGCCGAATATGGCGGAGCGGGCCTGCACACCCTGGAAGGCTGTCTGATCGAGGAGGAGTTCGGCTGGGGTTGCTCCGGCATCGGAACCTCCCTGATGTGCAACGGGCTCGCCTCTGCGCCGGTGCTGCTCGGTGGCTCCGAGGAGATCAAGAAGAAGTACATCGGCATGCTCTGTGATGAGCCCAAGCTTGCTTCGTTTTGCCTGACCGAGCCGGATGCCGGGTCCGACGTCGGCGCGATGCGCACGCGCGCGGAAAAGAAGGGCGACAAGTACGTCATCAACGGCTCGAAGATGTTCATTACCAACGGCTCGCACGCGAGTTGGTACACGGTCTATGCCAAGACCGACCCCGAGGCCGGACACAAGGGCATCTCTGCATTCGTCGTCGATCGCGACGCCGGCGGCGTCAGTGTGCTCAAGGCCGAGGAGAAGCTCGGTCAACGCGCGTCCGACACGGCTCAGATCCAGTTCGAGAACGTCGAGGTTCCGGCCGAGAACCTGCTCGGCGAAGAGAACCATGGCTTCCGTCTCGCGATGCAGACGCTCGACCGCACGCGACCGGGCGTGGCCGCCATAGCCGTTGGGATCGGACGCGCCGCGCTCGAGTTCGCGTCCGACTACGCCAAGGAGCGCGTGCAGTTCGGAGTGCCGATTGCAATGCACCAGGCGATCCAGTTCATGATCGCCGACATGGCAACCAAGGTCGAGGCGGGACGGCTACTCGTTTGGCAGTCTGCGAGCCTGCTCGACCAGGGCAAGCGCAACACCCTCGCCGCTTCGCACGCGAAGCGCTTTGCAGCCGACTCGGCCATGGAGATCGCCGTTGACGCCGTGCAGGTGTACGGCGGCTACGGGTTCATCAAGGAGTACCCGGTCGAAAAGCTGATGCGCGACGCGAAGATCATGCAGCTCTACGAGGGCACGTCGCAGATTCAGCGCCTCGTGATCGCTCGCGAGGTGTTGATGCCGCGCCGCGTTGAAGAGCCTGTCCCGGCGACCGCCTAGCAAGTCTGCACCAGAGCCGGCTGAGACCTTCCTGACGGGAAGGGAAACGGGCGCGCGCGACGAAAAAGCTGGGGATCCCCCCACGACGGAGGCCCCATGAACGACGTCGCGCCCCCTGGCGCTCCCAGCCCGCAGCAGCCGCCGCAACAGCCGACCGCGAGCGCAGGCTCCGGCGGTTCAAGCAAGACCTTGCTGATCATCGGCGCGATCGTGGTCGCGATCGGCCTCGCGGTCGGCGGCTATATGGTCGGGAAATCGAAGGGCGAGGACGACATCAAGGCCGACTACAAGGCCGGTCAGCCGGGGTATGACGCTATCTACAAGGCCGGCCAGCAGGCGGGCCAGGCGACCGGCGAGCAGTCGGGCGAAGCAACCGGTGAGCAGGAGGGTCAGACCGAGGGTCGCAGCAAGGGCAAGAAGGTCGGCCTCGAGCAGGGCGAGCAACAGGGTGAGATCACCGGTGCCGACGACGTCTTCGACGCGTACTCGAGCTGGCAGGTCGGCGACTTCTACATCGTGCAGATCGGCGAAGGCACAGGTGGCGTCAACTACACCCTCGGTGCGCGAACCGAGATGGCCGAGGGCGAGGACTACAAGCTTTGCCAGGACGATCCCAGCACCATCTGCGTGGTGACCCCTTCGCAGACATCCAGCAGCAGCGCCAACGGCACCGGTGGCTCGGAGTAGGGTCCGCGTCCGGCGCCCGCACAAACAAGGTTGTTAGATCTAACAACGTCGCTATGATCGGGCCATGGGGCGAAGGCGGTTCGATCGGCTGACCAGTGCCAGGGCGCACGATGGCTAGCGACGCCGCGCCCGGAGGCAAACGCGCCGCTGCGCGCAAGGCGGCGGCGGAGGCGCGTCGCGCGGCTGAAGCGAGTGGGGCGCGCGGCTCGGGCCGGCCGTCGGACGTGTTCGGCGGCGAGCTGCGCCGTCGCGACGTATTCGCGCTGCTGGTCTTCCACCTGATCTCTCGCTCCGAGACCGGCGCTTCCTACGGCAACCAGCTGATCGAGCAGGTGTCCGACATGACGGCTGGGTCGATCACGCTCAACCCGAACACGATGTATCCGTTGCTGCGTCAGCTCGAGGCCGATGGCTTCATCGCCGGTCGCTGGGAGCATCCGGAAAAGCGCAGTCGCAGGCTCTACACGGTCAGCCAGGCCGGGGTAGCCGAATACGAGCGGCTCAAGCAGGGCCTGGAGCCATTCCTCGACTCGATCATCGACAGCATCGGCGCCATCAAGCGGGAGATCTACGGCGGCTGATCTCGGAGCCCGCCGGCCCGCTCTGCGACCGCCAAACGGGTAGGCTTCGCACCGCGAAGCGGCGAATGGGAGGTTTCACGCAGATGTTCGTTTTCAAGACGGCTGTGGTTGGAGCAGGCACGATGGGCGGGGAGATCGCCCAGACATTGGCCGCCGCCGATTTGCCGGTGGTGCTCAAGGACATCGACCAGAGCTTTGTCGACCAGGGGCTGGCGAAGGCGCGCGAGGTGACCGAGGGACAGCTCGCCGGCCTGGTCAAGAAGGAGAAGATCACTCAGGAGCAGGCCGACGCCAAGCTCGACCACACGGTCGGCTTGATCGCCGGCGCAACCGACTACGACGGCTTCGGGGACGTGGACTTCGTGATCGAGGCCGTGCCGGAGCGCATCGAGATCAAGAAGCAGGTGTTCGCGGAGCTGGATGCCTCAACGCCGGGCCACGCGATCTTGGCCAGCAACACGTCGTCGCTGTCGATTACCGAAATGGGCCGCGCGACCGGCCGTCCCGACAAGGTGATTGGTTTCCACTACTTCTACCCCGCCTCAGTGATGCGGTTGATCGAGGTGATCGAGGGAGAGGAGACTTCAGAGGAAACCATTCAGGCTACGACCAGCTTCGCACAGCAGATCCGCAAGACGCCGGTTCGCTGCGGAGAGGCGCCAGGCTTCGTGGTCAACCGCATCCTCAACTCCGCCGCGAGCGAGGTGTGGCGTTACAAGGACGAGTCGGGATTGCCTGCGTCCGAGATCGACAAGGAGATCGCCGACGCAAAGGTCACACCGATGGGGCCGTTCTACCTCACCGATCTGCTCGGCCTCGACACGGTGCTGCACGTGGCGGAGCACCTGCACAATTCCTACGGTGACCGCTTTTACGTCTCACCCGAGATGCAGGAGTTGGTTGCGTCGGGCAACTTGGGCCAGAAGACGGGCAGAGGCTTCTACGAGCACGGAGGTGCATAAATGTTGGAGGCGTCTTTGACGACTCTCAGGACTTTAGGTGTCGGCGATAGCCGACTGAATGTGTGATGGAAGCTGCGACCGCGACACAGACCGGCAGCGTCGTTGACCGATTTACTCTCAAGGCCTTCAAAGAGGCTTGTCTGGTGCTCGAGGAAGGTGTCTCGTCGCTGAAAGACATCGAGGTCGGCATGATGATGGGCGCCGGCATCCTGCCGGGCCCGTTCGCGCGCGCCGACGAGTCCGGCCTCGACGAGATGCTGCTTGCGCTCGAGCGCGCCGAGGCCGAATGGGGCGAGCACTTCGCGCCGCCGACGATCCTGCGCAGGCTGGTCGCGCAGGGACGGCTGGGCCGCAAGTCGGGTCAGGGGTTCTTTCCGTACCCGCAGCCGGACCCGGACTTCGACCAGCGGGAGACGGTCCTGCTCGAGACGCGCGGCCCGATTGGGATCGTCTGGCTGAACCGCCCGCCCGCCAACCCGATGAGCCCGCAGCTCTCGAAGGACCTCACCGAAGTCGTCGATCACTGCGCCGATGGCGGCAAGGTTCGAGCGATGGTCTTCGCGTCGAGCAACATCTTCACGTTCTCGGCCGGCGCCGACATCAAGGAGTTCACGAAGATGGACCGGTCCGCCGGCGAGAACCTGCTGACCGGCATGCATACCATGGCGCGACGGCTCGAGACATCCAGCATCGCGACGATCGCGTCCGTCAACTCGATCGCCTTCGGCGGCGGGTGCGAGCTTGCGATGAGCTGCGATTTCCGAATCGCAGCGGAGTCGGCCACGTTCGGGCAACCCGAGGTCAACCTCGGCATCATTCCCGGGTTCGGAGGCACGCAGCGGTTGCCGCGCTTGGTCGGCGAGGGCAAGGCGCTCGAGATGAACCTGGTCGGCGATCCGATCTCTGCCGCCGAGGCCTACCGGCACGGGCTCGCCAATGCGGTCGTGTCCGACCACGAGCTGTTCGACACGGCCATCAACTGGGCGCAGAAGCTGGCGGGGCAGGCGCCGATCGCCGTCGAGCAGATCAAGACCGCCTCCGCCAAGGGCGACCTGGACGAGGGGCTGAAGGCGGAGGCGGTCGGTTTCGGCAAGGTGTTCGCTTCCGAGGATGCAAGAGAGGGCATAGGAGCGTTCTTGCAGAAGCGCAAGGCGAAGTTTCAAGGGAAGTAGCCGTTAGGCGGGCGGGTCCGAACATGTTCCGGTTTTCGCTTAGCCGCGAAAACCGGGAACTCTGCCGCTTCGCGTTCCGTCGCCCCGCCACCCGTCCGACTGACCGCCACATTCCTCCCTATGACTCTTGATAAGCAAGAAGCTCTTGTTAAGGGAGAAGCTGTTTCCTCCTCGTCGCCTGAGCTGATTGAGCGGCTTGCCGAGTTGGTGAGCGAGAGCAAGAGCACCGTCGCTCTGACGGGGGCGGGTATCTCGGTGCCGAGTGGGATCCCGGACTTTCGCTCGCCCGGAACCGGCATCTGGGAGAACGTCGATCCGATGGAGGTCGCGCACATCGATGTTTTCCGCCGCGAGCCGGAGCGCTTCTGGACCTTCTACCGGCCGCGGTTCGGCATGCTCGCCGACAAGCGTCCGAACGGAGCGCACGCTGCGCTCGCGGAGCTCGAAGCACGGGGCCTGCTCGATGGCGTGATCACGCAGAACATAGACCGCCTGCACCGTAAGGCCGGGTCGCGAAACGTTGTCGAAGTGCATGGAACGGTTCAGACCAGCTCGTGCCTCGACTGCGCCCGGTCCTTCGAGTTGGAGCGCGTGGAGGATCTGTTCGATGAGCAGGGCGTGGCCAGATGCGCCGAGTGCGGAGGTCTCGTGAAGCCCGACGTCGTCCTGTTTGGCGAGCTGCTTCCGGAGAGCGCGATGAGCGAGGCCGTCGAGCTGTGCGCCCGGGCCGAGCTGCTGCTCTGTGTTGGCTCGTCGCTCGAGGTGCATCCGGTGGCGGGGCTGCCGGGGCTCGCGCGCAGCGCGGGCGCCAGACTTGCGATCGTCACCAAGGGCTCGACGTCCTATGACTCCGAGGCGGATGTACGCCTCGACGGCGACGTGGTGACCGAGCTCCAGGCTCTGGCGGCGGCTCTGCAGGCATGAGCCCGACGACCTCGCCGATCGCGGCGGTGCGGACGATCGGGGCGGAGCGCGAGCGCGCGTTCGAGTTCTTGTCCAATCTCGACAATCACTGGCTGCTGGCCGACCGCTTCGTGGAGGTGCTCGACGTGGACGCCGCGGCGGCTAGTACGCGAAACGGAAACGGTCGCGTGCGGATCAAGGGCCCGCTCGGCGCCGGGCGAACCGTCGCGACCCGCGTGCTCGACGTGGAGTCCCCACGGCGCATCTCAGGCCTGGCCCAGGTCGGTCGCGTCACGGTCGCGCAGGTGACCTGGAAGCTGGAGCACGCGGAACGAGGAGTTCGCGTCCGCCTGGTTGCGGAGGTCGAGCGCGCTGGAACGCTCGATCGACTGCTGTTGGCGGCTGGGGGCAGGCGCTGGCTGCACGCTCGGTTCGAAGCCGTACTGGCGCGGCTCGATTCCGTGCTCAGGCAAGGCTGAGCCCAGGAGGGCTACAGGTGGTGGCGCCGGCGCGCCGTGCGCTCCAGGGCGGAGACGATCTCCTCCAGCTCCTGCGCACTTTGGGCGTCGAGCTCGCCTCGAAGCGCAAGCCGTTGCAGTTCGGTCAGCCGGTCCGGCTCGGGTTGCAGATCGCCTTCCTGATCGCCTTTGCGCGGCTCCGCCGCCAACGCCGCGGCCGCGGCGTGGGCCTGAATCGCGGCTTGGTTGACGTGACCCTGATCGAGATCCAGACGCGCGCGCAGCAGCAAGTCGTCGCCGACGTATGCGGGCCGTCTGCCGCTGAGCATCTCGGCAACAGCCGATCCCGGATCGATTCGGGATCGGCGCAAGCGCGACTCCGACCCTCCCGACACGGACCGGGCTTCGCTCCACAGTCCCTCGGCAAGCTGGTCGCCGGGGCCGAAGCCGATCCGGATTCGATAGGTGCGCTCGCGCGAAAACTCGACCTCGTACGGGTTCCACGCCGCAATACGGTGCGCGCGTACAACGCGGTTCGCGAGCTCGATCCCCTGGGTGACGTACGCGTTGGCGCTGTCGCGACTGCGGGTCGAGGCCAGCCAGGAGCGCGCTGCCTGCTCGTTCTCGAACGGCTCGGCGGCGATCACGGTGATGCGCGTGATTGCCACCGGATCGGGATCACCGCCCGGTTCGCCCGCCTGACGTGAGCGCCGCCGCTGGCCCAGCATCGGCCGCGGTCGCGCGCCGAGCGTCTTGACGGCGATGACGGCGAGCTCTTCGGCGTCGCGATCGCCACGCACCAGGTAACGCCCTTCGGACGGCCCCGGTGCCAGGGGTACGTCGAGCTGGCAGAAGCTGAAGAGTTGGACGGCCGTCTCGGGCTTGGTCGTCAGTCGGACCCGTGACCGCCGCCGCGTGCGCGCCTTCGCACCTTGGTCGCGTAGCGCGACGGTGCGACGGGCACGGCCGGGTTCTCGATCGATGTCAGCTTGGACACGAACTTGTCCCACTGATTGCGGGACAGGACCGCGCGCGCCCGTCTTCCCAGCTTTGCATTCAGGTCGCCACCGAGCGAGGGGAAGCCGACGTGGATGTGGTCGTTGTGGTCGCCCATGGCGAAGCTCGGCCCGCCGAAGTCCATCAGCGAGATGATCTGGTAGGGCCTGGCCTCTCCCTGTAGAGCCATCAGCTTGCGGATCGTCGTGTCGGTTATCGAGCCGGGCCCCTGGTGGCCGTAGATCGGGATGCCGTTGATCGCCGCGATGTCGACGGCCCGCCCGAACGGGTGGTCGGAGACGCCGCCAGCGGCGGTGTAGAAGCTGTGGCCGCAGCTCAGCGAGCTAACGGTCGGACGCAGGCCCGATGAGGCCAGGAACGCCAGCACCGCCAGCACGCGCTTGTCGGTCTGACCGGTTCGGATGTTGTCGCGGCCGCACGGGTAGACATCGATGTAGGGGTCGCTCAGCACGCGTCGCTGGAGGGCCTCCTTGGACATCAGCAACGCCTGCCCCGGGCTCGGCCGGCCGGCCTTCGAGCCGATGAACGGGTTGTCCCCGGTCGCGCGGTACAGGGCGGTCGCTTCGAGCAGCTTCCAGCCGTCGAGGATCGGCTTCGGGTCGATCCGCGGCGCGCGCCTCCCGGCCGGGCGGATCGAGAAGTTCAGGTGCGGGGCCAGGCCGGACCCGGCGCCGTGTTCGAGCTTGCCGAGGCGACCGAGCACGGTGCCGGCGATCACCTTGGAGCCCTTGCGCAAGGGCTTCAGCTCCATCTCCTTCGCCGAGAGCTTCAGCACCTTGGAGAAATAGACGTGGAACTCTTCGAAAGCAGCGCCGTCGATGCTCTGCCCGGCCTCCTGTGCGACATGCCGGTTGTTGGCACGAGCCGGATTGGCGAACAGGCGCTCCTTGCCGAGGCCGCCGCTGGCGGCGGCACCACTGGCCGCTGGGGTGTAAGCGGAGCTGGCGCTGACCTTTACGCGACGGGCCTTGGTCGCCGGCCCGGGTTGCGAGCCTTCCTTCCCAGATGCCGTGGAGCGGTCGCTCGCTCGCGCGGCGGCGAACTCGTCGCGGCCTTGCGATTCGTTGAGGCTGCGCGGAACCGGATGTGTCTCGGAGACCTTGGCGAGATGCGCGTATGTGTAGTGGTTGCCGTAGATGTCCTTCAGGACGACGAAGCGCCCGTAGCGGCGGCTCTCGCCGACATTCTCGACGACACCGTCGTTGACGGCGATCGCGGGAGCGTTCTGGCGCGCATAGATGTTGATCGAGCGCCTGTTGCCGTTCTCGGTCACGACCTTGGCCGCGTTGCGATTCGTGTTGGTGCGACGACTGAGGCGCCGGGCCTCGCGCGGTGAGAGATTGCCCTCGTAGCGTGACGTTGCGTAGACCGGGAAGTGACCTTCGGTCAGTCCGGTGAGCGAGCCGACCAGGCTGGCGGGAAGACCCGCGACCAGACGCGCGCGCATCAACACCGAGTCGACATACCAGTCAGCGTGGTTGTAGGCAAAGATCGCGGTCTTGAGATTCTCGCTCGCTCCCGAAGCCTTGAGGTAACGCGCGGCTGCGAAGATCGCGTCGACGGGGTTGTAAGGGTCTTTGACTCCGTCCTCGTTCGCATCGACTCCGTACGCGGCCCACGTGCCGGGCATGAACTGCATCCACCCGAGTGCGCCGGCAGTGGACACGTTCAAGTTGCGACCGTAGTCAGTCTCGATTTCGTTGATCGCCGCGAGAACCTCCCAGCGAATTCCGTACTGACTTCCGGCGGCCTGGTAAATCGGAAGCAAGAAGGGAGGGATCTTGAATCGATTGATGACGAAGTTCGGCACGCCGATCGGCGCGGGACCGAGGCCGAGCGGGTCGTCGATCTTTTGCTTGTCCGCCTTCGCACGTTCCTTCTTGTCGCGCCTCTTCTTGCTGTCGCCCTTGTCCTTGGCTTTGCCTTCCTCGAGGAACCTGCCGGGTGACGTTCCGGTCTTCTTCTTGCCGCGCTTGGGTTGTGACTTGTTCTTCTTGGGCGTCTTCGGCTTTTCTGTTTCGTTCCCGTTCGAGGGTGGCGTTGCCGGGGGCGTCGAACTGGGCGGCGTAGCCGGAGTCGTCACGGTTGGCGTGCCCTGCTGAACCGTGCCGGTACCGTCGTCCGCAAGCGCGGGCGCGATCATCGGCGCGGCGGTCAGCGCGCCTAAGGTTAGGGCGCCAAGAGCGAGCTTCCTTGTCATGCGCTTACAGTCTCTCCCCGTGAGATTGCCTTGCGAAGAACCGTCTCCTGTGGTCTTGGCGCCCCTCGTCGCCAAGGAGGGCCGTCAAGCTACAGGCCACACGGACGGTTTTCAACGATCAACCTGTCCTGTGCAGCGCTGCTTGATGCTCTCGGCCGCCCCTGCGCGACATTCCGCGACGCCTCGACCATGATAGAAGCATCGGCGCCTGCCTGCGCGGGCTAAAGGGTCGCAATTCCGCTTCATGGTGCGGATCGAGGGGTTGCGGCCGCGGTTGAGCCGCAGCAGGGCGGGTGGATGTACATAGTCGGTAGGATCGCCGACCTGGTTAAGAAACCGGTTAATAACGCGTGAATTCGCCGCATCGGGCACGTTCGGCGGTGCGACCACGATCGATGCGCTAGGTTGCCTCACATGCACGATCAGGACCCGGGCGTACGTGAACGCCTGCAAAAGCAGGCCGAAGACGCAATCGGCAAGCTCGCGGACGAGCTGTTGGAGAATCCGTTGTTCAACTCGGCGTTGTCGGGTGCGTTCGCGGCGCGTGAGAAGGTCGCGCAGGCGCAGCAGCAGGCGATGGGCGCGCTCAACCTTCCCTCTGCGTCAGATCTCGAAAAACTGGAACGGCGCATTCGCTCGATTTCGCACCGGCTCGACGAGGTGGAGGACACGGTGGAACGCCTGCTCGACAAGCTCGAGTCGCTGAACTCGAAGCTCGACGTCGGTGCCAAGACGTCGGCCAAGTCAACGGTGAGCTCGGAGAGTTAGCAGCGGTGACCGGCGACGGGAAGAACGCGCACGCGGGAGGTGTGCCCGACGCCGTCAGACGAGCCGTCGAACGGACGATTGAAAGCACCCTCGGCTCGGGCGCACAAACGCGCGAGCGTGCGCAGGATCTCGTTGACGACGTGCTACGACGCGCAGAGCAGGGCGCCGCACGCGCGACGCGCGGTGTGCGTGAAGTCACCGGCAAGCAGCGCGAGGCGGCGAGCGGAGCCGGTGGGCGTTTGCGTACCGCCGTCCAAGACCTGCGCCTCGCGACCGGCGATGACGTGCGCGAGCTGCGAGCCGCGGTCGAGCGGCTCGACCGTCGCGTGGCGAAGCTCGAGAAGAAGCTCGGCGCCAAGACGACGTCCGGCAAGGGATCGAAGCCGTCGGCGAAAGCGGCGGCGGGTAAGTCCAAACGCAAGAGTTCCTAGGCCGTCGGTGGGCCGCCGTGTACTGATCACAGGAGTCTCGGGTTACTGGGGCTCCGAGCTTGCACGCAGGCTCGAGCGATCGAGCGATGTGGAGTATGTCGCCGGAATCGACGTGCGTCCTCCCGCCGCGGACCTGACTCGCACCGAGTTCATCCGCGCGGACGTCCGCAACCCCGTGATCTCGAAGCTGATTCCGCGGACACGCGTCGACACGGTCGTGCACTCGGACGTGCTGCTGGCACCTGAGCCCGGCAAGGAGCCCCGCCAGCTGCACGACATCAACGTGATCGGGTCACTCCAGCTGCTGGCCGCGGTCGAGAAGACCGAGACGGTAGAGACGATCGTCGTGAGGGGGTCGGCCGCGATCTATGGCGCCGAGCCGAATGCTCCCGACTTCTTCAAGGAGGAAATGGCACAGCTGTTTCCACCCCGCACGCGCTTCCAGCGTGACGTCGGTGAGCTGGAGAGCTACTTCGAGACGTTCGCGAAACGTTTTCCCGCGATCACCGTCACGATCCTGCGCTACCAGCCAACGCTCGGTCCGAAGGTTGACTCTCCATTGACGCGCTACCTGCGCCAGCCGGTTGCTCCGGTACAGGCGGGCTTCGATCCGAGGCTGCAGTTCGTTCATGACGAGGATACCGTGCTGGCGCTGGAGGCGGCGGTGCGCAAGCCCGTCGATGGACCGGTCAACGTGGCCGGCGAGGGAAGCATCTCGCTCTCCAAGCTACTGCGCGTTTGCAGGAGGCTGCCGCTGCCGATCCCGGCGCCGCTGTTCGGCACGGCGATCACCGCCGGTCGGAGGCTGGGCTTGGCCAAGCTTCCGCCGGAGACCGTGCCCTGGCTTCGCTGGGGGCTGACGATCGACTGCACGCGTCTGGTCGAGGAGATCGGGTTTCGGCCGCGATCGACGTGCGAGACTGTCGATGACTTCGTTCGGAGCCTGCGTGGCTACGAGGCCACAGCGGGCTTGCGTGAAGCTGTGCTCGGGAACGCCTGAGTGACCGGCGAGGCGACCAGGCGTCGCGGCACCGCCGGCGTCGAGGCGAACGGATCGCACGACGAGTCGGCCGGAGCGCTGCGCGCCCTGATCGAGCAGGGGCTCGAGCTGCCGGTCGCCGCCGAGCGAGGCGCCGCTTCGCTGCCGGGCCTGCTGCGCGACGCGTCCGCCCAGGTCATGGAGCGGCTGCGCGGAGAGTATCCGGAGGACGAATGGGGCTACGACGAGCAGTTCGTCGAGGTTGTGTATCCGTTGTTCGACTTCATGTACCGCTTCTGGTGGAGAGTCACGGCCATCGGCGCGACGAACGTCCCCAACCACGGTCGGGCGATGCTGGTCGCCAACCACGCCGGAGTGCTTCCCTGGGACGCGGCGATGATGAGCGTGGCGATTCGCAAGCAGCACCCGCTGCCGCGCCAGCCGCGTGCGCTGGTGCTCGACTGGGCCTTCCGCCTGCCCTGGGCGAGCGTGTTCGTGCGGCGCGTGGGCGGGGTGGTCGCGTCTCCCTTCAATGCGATGCGGCTGCTGGAGCAAGAGCACCTCGTGATGGTCTTCCCCGAAGGATCGAAGGGCGCGGGCAAGCCGTTTGGGCGCCGCTACCAGCTCGAGCGCTTCGGCCGCGGCGGCTTCGTCGAGGTTGCGCTGCGCACCGGGGCGCCGATCGTCCCGGTCGCGGTCGTGGGCTCGGAGGAGATCTACCCGAAGATCGGCGACTCGCCCGCGCTTGCGCGCCTGACCGGCGCTCCCTACTTCCCGGTCACGCCAACCTTCCCGGTTCTCGGCCCGTTCGGTGTGATTCCACTTCCCTCGCGCTGGCGAATCGAGTTCTGCGAGCCGATCGACCTCTCGGGCTACGGGCCGGAGGCGGCCGAGGACCGCTCGCTGGTACTGGAGTTGTCAGACCGCGTGCGCGACACGATCCAGCACAAGCTGTTCGAGAACCTGGTCGAGCGCGGCTCGGCGTTCCTGTAGGGCGCCGGCCGCGATTGCCTGACGGCCTGGAGCCGCAGCCGCCTGCCGGATAGTGTTTGCGCCGCGATGAGCTACTTCGTCACCGGCGCAACCGGATTCATTGGGCGGTTCCTCGTGGAGCGCCTGCTGAAGCGCGAGGGCACAATATACGTGCTGGTGCGCGAGGGCTCGCGCGGACGCCTCGAGGAGCTGCTCTCGTCCTGGGGCGCCGAGCAGGGTCGGATCGTCGCGGTCGGCGGTGACATCACCCAGGGCGGGCTCGCGCTCTCGGACGCCGATCGGGCAAAGCTCGAGGGCGTCGATCACTTCTTCCACCTTGCCGCCAGTTACGACATGGAGGCGAGCGACGAGACCAACGATCGCCTCAACGTGGAGGGCACGCGCAACGCGGTCGCGCTGGCCAACGAGATCGGCACCAAACGTTTCCATCAAGTCAGCTCGATCGCCGTGGCCGGCCGCTACCGGGGCCTGTTCCTGGAGAACATGTTCGACGAGGGGCAGGAATTCACCGAGCCCTACTCGCGGACCAAGTTCGAGTCCGAGCGCATCGTGCGCGAGCAGTCCACGGTGCCCTGGCGCGTGTACCGGCCCGGCATCGTCGTTGGCAGCTCGCAGACGGGCGAGACGGACAAGATCGACGGGCCCTACTACTTCTTCAAGGTCATCCAGCGCCTGCGCACGATGCTGCCGCCGTGGTTGCCGACGGTCGGCCTGGAGGGAGGCAAGATCAACGTCGTCCCGGTCGATTTCGTGGCTGCCGCGATGGATTTCATCGCACACGCGGACGGGCTCGACGGCAAGACCTTCCATCTGACCGACCCGAAGCCCAAGTCGGCCGGCCAGGTGATCAACGCCTTCGCGCGCGCGGCGCACGCGCCCGAGTTCGCGATGCGCATCGACCGCCAGATGACGAACGTGGTCCCCAAGCAGGCGCGGCGCATGTTGTTGCAGCTTCCGCCCGTGCAGCGCATCACCGATCAGGTGCTGGCCGATTTCGGCATCCCGCGCTCGACTCTCTCCTACATCGACTACCCAACCGACTACGACTGCCGCGACGCGCAGGCCGTGCTGGAGGGATCGGGCATCGCCGTTCCGCCGCTCGACGCGTATGCCGACAAGCTGTGGGACTACTGGGAGCGCAACCTCGACCCGGACCTGTTCAAGGACCGATCGCTGCGGGGGGCGATAGAGGGCAAGGTCGTGGTGATCACCGGCGCATCGAGCGGGATCGGGCAGGCGCTGGCGTTGAAGGTGGGTGAGGCCGGCGGCATCGCGGTGCTGGTCGCACGCTCGCAGGACAAGCTCGAGCAGACCAAGCAGCAGATCGAGGCCGGCGGCGGTTCGGCGGCCGTGCACACGGCCGACCTCTCGGACCTCGACGACTGCGATCGAGTTGTGGGGGAGATCATCGATCAGCACGGCGACGTCGATGTGCTCGTCAACAACGCCGGCCGTTCGATCCGCCGCTCGGTCGAGAACTCCTACGATCGCTTCCACGACTTCGAGCGCACGATGCAGCTCAACTACTTCGGGGCGCTGAAGCTGATCATGGGGTTCCTACCGGGAATGCGCAAGCGCAAGGTGGGCCACATCATCAACATCTCCTCGATCGGGGCACAGACCAACACGCCGCGCTTCAGCGCCTACGTTGCGAGCAAGAGCGCACTTGACGGTTTCTCGCGCTGCATCGCGTCGGAGGTCGTCGATGACAAGATCAACATCACGACCGTCTACATGCCGCTCGTGCAGACGCCGATGATCGCGCCGACCGGCATGTACGACGCGTTCCCGACGATCACGCCCGAGGAGGCTGCCGATCTGATCACGGGAGCGATGATCACCAAGCAGAAGCGGGTCGCCACACGCCTCGGCACGTTCGGCCAGGTCCTCTACGCGCTCGCCCCCAGGTCGGTGGACGTGATCCTCAACACCGCCTACAAGCTGTTCCCCGAAAGCGCGGCCGCCAGCGGCGACAAGGAAAAGAAGGACGAGCCGCTGGAGAGCGAGGCTGTCGCCTTCGCCTATCTGATGCGCGGCGTGCACTGGTAGATATATGGCCGGCTTCGCCGTAAACCTCAGTCACTAGCGTCCGCCTACGGCGGCCGCCAACATGTAATGACCGTCGCTTCCGTTCGCCGGCGCAACGTTTGGGGCTGGGGGTACGAGGACCAGCAGCCCGACGCCAAGGAGATGCGCGACGCCGCGGCCGGCATGCGCTCGTACGTGGGCTTCGATCCCTGCGAGCCGGAGCTGCCGGTCGCGCTCGAAGACGTCGAGCTGCCGGCGCCGCGGATCGCGTCGCCGCAGTCGCTGGAGGGGATCTGCTCCGGCGAGACGCACGATCGCGCCTCGCATGCCTATGGCAAGGCCTACCGGGACGTGATCCGCGCCTTCCGCGGTCGCTTCGAGAACCCGCCTGACATGGTCGCCTATCCGCGTACAGAGCAGGACGTGGTTGAGCTGCTCGAGTGGTGCGCACAGGTCGGAGCCGCGGCGATTCCCTATGGTGGCGGAACGAGCGTCACCGGCGGGGTCGAGCCCGCCGTCGGGGATTCCTACTCGGGCACGGTCTCGATCGACCTGCGCGAGCTGGACCAGGTGCTGGAAGTGGACGAGACGTCGCGGGCGGCACGGATCCAGGCAGGGGCCAACGGGCCGGCGATCTCGCAGCAGCTTGCGCAGCACGGCCTCGGCCTGCGCCACTTTCCCGGGTCGTTCGAGCTGTCGACGCTCGGCGGCTGGATCGCGACTCGTTCGGGCGGGCACTTCGCGACCGTCTATACGCATATCGACGACTTGGTCGAATCGACCCGCGCAGTCACTCCGACCGGAGTGATCGAGACGCGCCGCCTTCCGGGCTCGGGGGCGGGTCCGAGCCCGGACCGGATGCTGATCGGCTCGGAAGGGATCCTGGGCGTGATAACAGAGGCCTGGATGCGACTGCACGAGCGACCGCGATTCAAGTCGTCGGCGTCGGTTCGCTTCGCCGACCTGGCGTCGGCCACGGCCGCGGTGCGCGAGCTTTCGCAGAGCGGCCTGTACCCCACAAACTGCAGGCTGTTGGACCCTGTGCTAGCCGGACTGTATGGAGCTGGACCCTCGGCAGAGGGGTCGCCATCGCCGGATGGCGACCAAGTCCATCTCTTGATGCTGGCGTTCGAGTCGGCCCACCATCCGGTTGACGACTGGATGGAGTTGGGCCTCGGTTGCTGCCGCGCCCACGGCGGCGAGGGTGAGGCGCAGAACGAGGCGCGCGAACGTCGCGCCGATGACGATGGCACAAGCGGGTCTGTCGAGGCATGGCGTGGAGCGTTCCTGCGCGAGGCCTACGTGCGGGACGTGCTGATCGCGGCGGGGGTCATTCCCGAGACGTTCGAGACCGCCGTCACATGGGATCGGTTCGACGAGTTCCACCAATCGGTGATCGAGACGACGACGGACGCGGTGCGACGGGTTTGCGGCGGCGGCCGCGTTGGCTGGCGTTTCACGCACGTCTATCCGGACGGCCCGGCGCCCTACTACACGATCCTCGCTCCCGCAAAGCGGGGATCCGAGGTGCAGCAGTGGGACGAGATCAAGGCTGCCGCATCCGAGGCGATCATTGCGGCGGGCGGAACGATCACGCATCACCACTCCGTGGGTCGCGACCACCGACCTTGGTACGACAAGCAACGACCCGATCGGTTCGCGGCTGCGCTGGGCGCGGCCAAGCGCGAACTCGACCCCGATGCGCTGCTCAACCCGGGTGTCTTGATCGATCCATAGTCTTCTCCGTATGGCGCGAATAGGATGTGAGCATGAGCATTCTGCGCGGCCTGACCGACGGGGAAGAGGAGCGACGTTCGCACACCAGCGAGCCGTACATCCCGTTTCGAAGACAGCGTCCGTCCGATCGGCTCGCATCGGGGTCTCTGCGCTGTCCGACCTGCGATGTGCCGATCGTCACCACCAGCGCGATTCCATTCACGGCGCGGATGCGCTGCCCCTTCTGCCGCTCGATTCATCCCGTGCGTGGCTTCGTCCAGATAGGTGTGCATGACACGGGGCTGAACGCGGTCGAGCTGCGCGCGAGATTGCCCTTCTAGGTTTCGTGGCCGCCGAATCCGACGAGTTGACTCTGGCGGAGGCCGCTCGCGTCGCCGGCGTATCGACCACCACTCTGCGCAAGTGGGGGCAGCAAGGAGTCATTCCGCGTTACCGGGGCCGCTGGACACGTGCCGCCGCAGCACACGCTCGCATCGTTCACCGCCTGCGCGAGCGCGGCCATTCGCTCGACGAGATCAAGAAGGCGGGTGAGGACGGCCGACTGGCGTTCGGCTTTGTGCAGGATCTGTTTCCCGAGCGCGACGGGCGCTTCACGCTCGCGCAGGCCGGAGACGCAACAGGGTTGGAACCCGCCCTGATCGAACGTGTCTGGCGCGGGATGGGTTTTCCGGACTGGATGCTGGAGCGCCTCGACGAGGATGACATGGCGGCGCTACACAACATGGCGCAGGTGCTTGGGGCGGGATTCCCTCTGATCGCCTTCCTGCAGGCCCTGCACGTCTACGGCCAGTCGATGCGCCAGGTCGCCGACACCGAGACGAGCCTGTGGCGCATCTACGTCCACGAGCCACTGATCCGCGAGCAGGTTCCGGGGATGGAGATCGCGGAGCGGCTCGAGGAGCTGGTCACAGAGGTTCTTCCTCAACTGGATCCCCTGATCGAGTACATGCACAAGCGTTACCTGCGCCACTTCGTCGAGCAGATGCTGATCACGAACATGGAAGAGGGCTACGAGGACGCGGGGCGCAAGATACTGGGCGAGATCCGGGTGGCAATCGCGTTCGCGGACTTGGTGGGCTTCGTTCAGTTCACCGAGGAAGAGGGAGAGGCGGAGGCGCTGGACCTGATCGAGCGCTTCGTGGTGTCGGTCGAGGACTCGCTCCCGACGGGAGCGCGTGTGGTCAAGAACATCGGTGACGGGGTAATGATCGTCGGCAACGATCCGGTGGCCCTCACCGATTGGGCGTTGGGTTTCCAGGAGGGGTTCGAGAAGCGGTCCCGTCCTCGCATCGGCATCCACTACGGGCGCACCGTGTTCAGGGACGGCGACTACTACGGCAGCAACGTGAACCTCGCCGCGCGAGTTGTGGGCCGGGGAGAGGGGGGCGAGGTTGTCGTGACGGCGCCGGTGAAGGAGGCGGCAGCAGCCGACGGCGACATGATCTTCGAGCCGATCGGCAAGTTCCAGCTCAAGGGTTTCAGCGAGCCAACGCAGCTCTACCTCGCGCAGGTCGAGGAGTAATCGCGCGACGCACCCGCACGCGGTTGTGCAGCCGGTCCCTGTCTAGCGGTGGCGCTTGCCCACGAACAGCGAGCGGCTGCTCTTTGCGCCGTGGCCCGAGACGCGGCTGCGACGTGAATTCCCGGCGTAGTCGTAGGCTTTCACGAACCAGACATGCTTGCCTGCCGATAGCCTCACCCGAGCGCGGGTCTTCGGATCCTTGCCGCCTGATCCGTCAGTGTCCTCGACCTTTTTGACGAGGTGACCGTCAACGAACAGCCTGTAGGACTTGATTCCGCCGGAGTCCTTCGATCGCCGCCACTTGAATGCGAGCGCTCGCCGTGGAGTCGTGTGGCGGTTGCGTGGGCGCAGCAGTGCGAATGCGGAGGGAGCCGTCCGGTCGGGTGTCGAGTCGGCGCTGGGCTGGGCGCCCACTGCGCTCGCGGCATCGAGCCGTCCGCCGGTCGCGGTCTTGCCCGCCATCGACGGCAGGCGGTCGGCCGAGTTGAGGATCGCGCTGCGGGCCTGGTCCGTCGTGCTTCCAGAAAAATGGGACAGGTAGAGAGCAGCTGTTCCCGCGACTGCCGGCGCGGCCATCGAGGTGCCGCTGAAGCTCGTGTAGCCGGCGGGATCGGTGTCCTCCGGAACGGTGGAGTAGATGTCGTCGCCCGGCGCGGCGAGGTCGACGACTTGACTTCCGTAGTTGGAATACGGCAGGATGGTGTCCGTGCGATCGGAGGCGGCCACCGAGATCACGTTGGGCAGGTCGAAGGCCGCGGGATAGTCGGGCGAGTAGTCGGCATTCTCGCCCTCGTTTCCCGCAGCCGCCACGAACAGCACGCCACGGTCGGCGGCACGCTTGACCGACGAGTAGAGCGTTTGGCTGAAAGCAGGGCCGCCCCAGCTGGCGTTGATCACCCGCGCGCCGTGATCGACGGCGTAGTCGATCGCGCTGGCGGCATCCGCAGTGTTGCCTTCTCCATTGGAGTCGAGGAACTTGAGTGCCATCAGCTTGACGTTCCAGTTCACACCCGCGACGCCGAAGCCGTTGTTGCCCTCGGCGCCGATGATGCCGGCGACGTGGGTTCCATGACCGGCATCGTCCGAGGGATCGGAGTCGTCGTCCACGAGGTCCGCACCACGCGTATCGTCGACGAAACCGTTGTTGTCGTCATCGCTGCCGTTCTCCGGATCGGCGGGGTTTTGCCAGATGTTGCCGTCCAAGTCGGGGTGGTTGTAGTCGATCCCGGTATCGACTACCGCAACAGACACGCCGGCCCCGGTGCTCAAATTCCACGCGCGCGTGGCGTCGATGTCGGCGCCGAAGGTCCCGTCGAGCTGTCCCGTGTTGCGCATGCCCCACTGCTCGTCGAAGGAATCGTCGTTCGGGACAATGGTTGCCCTGATCACGTAGTTGGGCTCCACATACTCGACGTCAGGATCGTTGGAGAGCTGCTCCCGCGCGGCAGCCGGGTCACCGATCGTGACGACCACCGCATCGAGGGAGGGCAGGCGCTCATCGATGCGCCCGCCGGCTTCGGAGACCGCCGAGCGCTGTTCGCCACGAGTGGCTTCGGGATCGAAGCCGACCACGAGTTGGCCGGGTATCGCGCCAGGCGACTGCGCGACGCCGCTTGCCGACCCCGACCCCACCGACCCCACCAGCGCTGTGGCTGTGACCGTCACAGCAACCAGCAAGCCGGCACGTGTCCATCCCTGGACCTGCGCGGACCTCCTGTCCATACTTGTGACTATCGGGCGCTAGGTGACCCCGCCACAGCGGCCCACTAGTTTTAGTAGGACAAATGGCTAAGGTCCAGCAGGTAGTCCCGTCGATCCGTCAGACCGGCTTGGTCCCCGCCGGCGCTCGCGTGCTGGTGCTGCTCTCGGGTGGAGCGGACTCGGTCTGCCTGCTCCATGCCCTGCGCGAGCTGCTCGGCCCCGATCGGGTCGGCGCTCTACACATCAATCACGGGTTGCGAGCCGAGGCGGACCGCGATCAGCGCTTCTGTGCGGAGCTGTGCCGGACGCTCTCCGTTCCGTGCGTCGTCGAGCAGGTGGATATCGACGCTTCCGCGGGCAACACCGAGGCGCTCGCGCGCGATGCGCGCTACGCCGCCGCCGAGAAGGTGCGGGCAGCGAACCGCTACGGCCTGATCGCCACCGGCCACACGGCGAGCGACCAGGCCGAGACGGTGCTGTACAGGCTGGTCTCGTCGCCGGGGAGGCGCTCGCTACTCGGGATCGCGGAGCGCAACGGGCCAGTGATCAGGCCACTGCTATCGGTCACGCGCGAGCAGACTCGCGACCACTGCCGCCAGGCTGGCCTGGAGTGGCGAGAGGACGAGTCGAACCGCGATACCTCACTGGCGCGAAACCGGCTGCGCCACGAGGTGCTGCCCGCTCTACGCGAGATCCACCCGGCGGCGAGCGAGAACATCGTCGCGACGGCCGCGGAGCTGCGCGAGGAGTCCGAGCTGCTGGACGCGGCCGTCGACGAGGCGGTCGATCGCTGCGGGGCGACAGGCATTCCGCCCACTATCGAGGCGTCGCAACTCGCCGCGCTGGCGCCGCCACTGCGTCGGTTGGTGCTGCGCAGGCTGGCCGAGCGCGCGGCGGGACGACCGGTCGCGCTCGGCCCGTCCGAGGCCCGCGAGCTGGAACGCTTGGCCGAGGGACCCGGAAGCTCCTATCTCGACCTCGGCGAGGGCGTGCGCGCGGCCTGCGAGTACGGAGTGATCCGCTTCATCCAAGCACGCGTCGAAGAGAAGCTCGACCCCGTGGCGTTGCATGTCCCGGGTAGCTGCCGCTTCGGCGCCTGGGAGGTCGTCTGCGAGCTGGAGCAAGAGCCGGCGGCGTCGCTCGCGCGTCAGCGCTCGGAAGATGAAGCGACTCTCGATACATCCAAGCTTGCCGCGACGCTCCAGGTGCGCGGGTGGGTGCCGGGCGACAGGATCAGCCCGCTCGGGCTGAACGGCAGCAAGTCGCTGCAGGATGTCTTCACCGACCGCAAGATCCCGCGCTCCCTGCGGGCCGGGCTCCCTATCGTCGTATCCGAAGGAGAGGTTGCGTGGATCGCGGGCGTCGCGACATCCGAGCGGTTCAAGGTGTCGGAGCGGACACGGTCAGCTGTCCGTCTCCGCGCCCGCATGACAGCGGCCTCATAGAATGAGCGGATGGCCGACCAGCTGAAGATCGCGAGGACCCCCGCGAATAGCGACCTGGGCGAGGTGATCGTCGGCGAGCGGGAGCTGCACGAGCGGATCGGGGAGCTGGGAGCGCAGATCTCACGCGACTACGAAGGCCACGAGCTTTTCGTGATGGGCGTGCTCAAGGGTGCGGTCTTCTTCCTGGCCGACCTCACGCGCGCGATCGACATCCCGTGTGAGCTGGACTTCATGGCGGTTTCCAGCTACGGGTCGCTGACCGACTCCTCGGGCGTGGTTCGGATCCTCAAGGACCTCGACGCTCCGATCGAAGGCCGCGATGTGCTGATCGTCGAGGACATCGTCGATTCCGGTCTCACGCTCAACTATCTGCTGCGCAGCCTGCGCGGCCGCAACCCGCGGTCGCTCGAGGTTTGCGCGTTGCTGGTCAAGCCGACCCGTCGCAAGATCGACCTTCCGATCCGCTATGTCGGATTCGAGATTCCGGATCGGTTCGTGGTCGGCTACGGACTCGACCTGGAGCAGCGCTATCGGGACCTTCCCCACGTCGTTGCCGCCGATCGGGACCGTGACGGCACGGCGCGACGTTAGGCCACCCGAATCTCATTGCAGGACGGGCTCAAGCCGACTCGAATCTAGACCGATCTGCAATAGGTCACGTGGCAAGTCGCTGAGAGCTGCGGGACGCGCAAGAGGCGGCTGGTACGCTATTTCGCTGGGCACTAGCGAGCCCCGGGACGGCACTGGCCCCGGGCCCGCCCACCGGTAGGAAGGCAGATGAGCAGATTCTTCAAGAACGCAACGATCCCGATCATCATCGTGGTCGCGCTCGCGTTTTTCCTGTCCAGGTACGTCAACGACCCGAAGGGCACGCACAAGCCGAACTTTGGCGAGTTCAAGACCGAGCTGGCCAATGGGCAGGTGGAAAGCGTGAAGATGGACCCGGCCAGCAACTCGATCAAGGTCAAGGCCTTGGTCGAGGGCAAGAAGGTCGACTACTCGACGGGCTACCCGCCCGACTACGAGTCGAAGCTCACCGACCAGATCGAGAAGGCCAATCCGCCGGTCCAATTCGCGGTCAAGAAGAGGAGCTCCAGTTTCCTCGGCTCATTCCTGCTACCGATCCTGCTGCCGCTCGTGCTGCTGTTCGTGTTCTGGATCTTCTTGATGAACCAGGTTCAGGGCGGTGGCTCGCGAGTGATGAGCTTCGGAAAGTCGCGCGCCAAACGTCACTCAGTGGACTCGCCCAAGGTCACGTTCCGCGATGTGGCAGGAGTGGACGAGGCGGTCGAGGAGCTGCACGAGATAAAGGAGTTCTTGGAGAATCCCAAGAAGTTCCAGGCGCTCGGGGCGCGCATACCCAAGGGCGTGCTGCTGTACGGCCCCCCCGGCACGGGCAAGACGCTGCTGGCGCGCGCGGTCGCCGGCGAGGCCGGGGCGCCCTTCTTCTCGATCTCAGGCTCCGACTTCGTCGAGATGTTCGTGGGCGTGGGGGCCTCGCGCGTAAGGGATCTTTTTGAGCAGGCCAAGCAGAACTCGCCCTGCATCATCTTCATGGACGAGATCGACGCGGTCGGCCGCCACCGCGGGGCCGGCATGGGTGGCGGGCATGACGAGCGCGAGCAGACGCTCAACCAGCTGCTGGTCGAGATGGACGGCTTCGAGATGAAGGACAACATCATCCTGATCGCGGCCACGAACCGGCCCGACATCCTCGACCCTGCGCTGCTGCGCCCGGGTCGCTTCGACCGTCAGGTCGTGGTCGACCGGCCCGACCGCAAGGGCCGCATCAAGATCCTCGAGGTTCACACGCGTGGAAAGCCGCTGGCAAAGGAGATCGACCTCGATAACCTCGCCGGCCAGACGCCCGGCTTCACGGGAGCGGATCTCTCGAACTTGGTCAACGAGGCCGCGCTGCTTGCGGCGCGCTCGGGCAAGCGCGAGATCACCCAGGGCGAGCTCGAAGAGGGGATCATGCGCGTGATTGCGGGTCCCGAGAAGAAGACCCGCGTGATGAGCGAGAAGGAGAGGCTCGTCACCGCGTATCACGAGATGGGCCACGCGATGGTCGCCCACTTCCTTCAGAACACCGATCCGGTGCACAAGATCTCGATCATGTCCCGCGGTCAAGCGCTCGGCTACACGATCTCGCTTCCGACGGAGGACAAGTTCTTGACTACGCGAGCCGAGCTTGCCGACACCCTGGCGATGACGCTCGGTGGCCGCGCGGCCGAGGAGATCACCTTCGATGAGATCACGACCGGAGCGGCCAACGACCTCGAGAAGGTCACCTCCACCGCCAAGCAGATGGTGATGCGCTACGGGATGTCGGAGAAGCTAGGTCCCCGCACCTTCGGGCACGATCACGGGCAGCCCTTCCTGGGGCGCGAGTTCTCGGCCGAACCCGACTACTCCGACGAGATCGCGCGCGAGATCGACGACGAGATCCGGCGCATCGTCGAGGAAGCGCACCAAACCGCCAAGCGCGTGCTTGGCGAGCATCGCGATGACCTCGACCGGATCTCCAAGGTCCTGCTCAAGCAGGAGACGATCGAGCGCGAGCAGTTCCAGGCGTTGCTCGAGGGCAAATCCGAAGAGGAAGTGTTCGGACCGCCCGAGCAGGAGGTCGAACCTCCGCCTCCACCGGTGGAGACCGAGCGGCGTCGTGTCGGCGACGCGCGCCCGATGCCGCGTCCGCGGCCGGGTCTCGCCGGCGGCACGGCGGAGATGCGCGGGCACCATCCAGACAAGCCCGAGGCCTGAGCAACTCGGCTTGACGGGCTACTCGCGGGCAGCTATGCTCGCAGCGCAGTGACGGGCTCGCGCCGTCACTCGGCACGGACAAGCAGGGAGGGGCAGCAATGTGGGTTCGCATCGCAGTTGGGGTGCGCCAAAACCGATCCGTTGGTTGGCCGAAGCTTGTGGCTGGCCTCGCTCTCGCGCTCTTCGCGCTGGCGGCGCCCGCAGCCCAGGCCGCGACCATCACGGTCAACACGACCAACGACGAGCTGAACTCTGATGGAGACTGCTCGCTGCGCGAGGCGATTCAGGCGTCCAATACCGACACTGCGGTTAGTGGCTGCGCCGCCGGCAGCGGTGCTGACACAGTCGATGTGCCGGCTGGTACCTACACCATCAGCATCGCTGGAGACGACTACCCCAACCACAACACTAGGGGAGATCTGGACATCACCGCCGACCTGACCATCGATGGCGCCGGGGCAGACGCCACCATCGTTGACGGGGCTGATCTTGATGGAGTCTTTCATATCGCCCCAAACCACTGCTGTGGAGGCGAGCCGAGAGTCACCGTGGAGATATCCGGCCTGACAATCCGTAATGGCGAGGTTGACTTTGACGTTGGCGGCGGGATCAACGTGAATCCGCAATCGACGCTGATACTGAACGACAGTGTCGTGAGCGCCAACATGGCTGCAGATTACGGTGGGGGCCTCGCCATAGGAGATCCAACGGCGAACGCTGTGCTCACCAATGTGACCGTCAGCGGCAACGTGGCTTCTTTGGCCGGCGGGGGCATCTACAACATCGGCCAGCTGGAACTCAACAACAGCACCGTTAGCGGGAACAGCGGCGGCTCATTCTGGTACGGGGGCGGGGGTATCCTCAACCCCGGCTCCCCTAGCAGCGCGACCCTAAACAACAGCACTGTCAGCGGCAACACATCCGCCTCGGTCGGCGGAGGTATCTCCAACCTCAGATCCAGCACGCTGACCTTAGACAACAGCACCGTCAGCGGCAACACGGCCAGCGAAGGTGGCGGCGGCATCTATAACTGGGTTAACTCGGGGTTCGGATCCACCGCGACCCTAAACAACAGCACAGTCAGCGGCAACAGGGCGACCGGGAGCGGCACCCAGGGCGGCGGCGGCGTCTGGAGCAACGGCACACTAACCCTTGGGCGCAGCACCCTCGCCGGCAACATAGCCACAGCGTCCGACGGCGGCGCCATCTCGAACGCTGGCTCGGCAAGCGTCGATGCCAGCACCATCAGCGGCAACAGGGGCGTTGGCGGCGGTGGCGTCTGGAGCGCCAGCACCCTCATGCTAAGCGGCAGCACCGTCAGCGCCAACACCGCCACAAACGGCGGCGGCCTCCACAACCACGGCGGAACCCAGACGCTCACCAATGCGACCGTAAGCGGCAACAATGCGACCCGGGGCGGCGGCATCCTCGACCACGACGTCGCGGGCGGCCCAAGCGGCGGCACCACTGCCACAAGCAGCACGATCGCCGGCAATACGGTCACTTCAAGGGGAGGCGGCGTCTATGTCGTCTCAGACCCGCTCGGCAGCGTCTCCCTGCGGAACACGATTGTCGCCAACAACGCCCTCAATCAGAACCCAAGCGACTGCGATGGCCCGATCGCCTCGCAAGGGCACAACCTGGCCAGCGACAGCACGTGCTCCTTCACCGATCCCGACTTGGGCGACCTCCAAGACATCGATCCCAGGCTCGGGCCCCTCCAGGACAACGGCGGTCCGACAAAGACCCACCATCTCTTTGCCGGAAGTCCAGCGATCGATGCCATTCCCCCGAGTGACTGCCCGTCGACCGACCAGCGTGGTGTCTCCAGACCTCAAGGCGAAGCGTGCGACATCGGAGCCTTTGAGGGTGTCGATACGGACGGCGATGGTGTATCAGATGACCGTGAGCAGCAGTTTGGCACGGACTCGAACAACCCCGACACGGACGGCGACGGCTTGAACGACGGATACGAGCTGACCGACTCCTGCCTTGATCCACTCGGCGATGATGCAGCCGCTGATCCCGATGGCGACGGCCTAACCAACGCTGAGGAGTCATCGCTCGGCACCGATCCCTGCGAGCGCGATAGCGATAAAGATGGCTGCGCCGACGACGCAGAGCTGGGCAGCGAGCCTGCCCTGGGCGGCGAGCGCGACCCCCTGAGCTTGTGGGACTTCATGGACGTGCCGACCGGCTCTTCACTTGCAAGAGACCGGGCGGTCGCGGGAGGTGACATAAGCGCCATTGTGGCCCGCTTCGGGGCCAACGATGCGACGCCGGGCCAGTTCGACCGATCGAGCGACCCGCTCTCCACGCCCAATGCCCCCATCTCACCCTCGGGCGCCCGCGCCAACTACCACCCCGCCTACGACCGCGGCGGCACGATCCCCGGAGGGGAGCCCTGGGACCTAAAGCCCGCCGACGGCTCGATCGCCGGCGGAGACATCTCCGCGACCGTGGCACAGTTCGGGCACAACTGCCTTTAGAAGCCGACCCAAGGAGACTTCATGCTCGCAGCTCGCACACCTCGCTCGACACATGGCAGTCACTCGACCGCCCTTGGGCTGCTCGCCCTTCTCGGAGCGATATGCCTGTTGCTGTTCCTGGCTCACGCCCAGGCAGCCCAGGCCGCGACCATCTCCGTCAACACGACCAACGACGAGCTGAACTCCGACGGCGACTGCTCGCTGCGCGAGGCGATTCAGGCGTCCAACACGAACGCGGGTGTTAGCGGCTGTCCAGGGGGCAGCGCACCGGATACCGACTCAATCATTCTGCCGTCAGGCGTCTTCACGCTGAGCATCGCTGGAGCGAACGAGGATCTCAACGCGAGCGGGGACCTGGACATCACAGCTGGGAACAGTGTCAGCATCACCGGCGCGGGCGCAGCGGCTACCATCGTCGATGGGGGACAGCTTGGGGCAGTCTTTCACATCCGGACTGCCGCGCCGACGGAGCTATCTGCCCTAACCATCCGGAACGGTCTTGGCTATTACGGCGCTGGCGGCATAGACAACTTTGCCAGTACGCTGACCCTCAACCGAACAGTTGTTAGCGGGAATACGGCGGGTAGTAGCTACGGCCAGGGCGCCGGGATCAACAACCTCGGCGGGGGTAATCAGGTGACTACGCTGATCCTCAACGACAGTACCGTTAGCGGCAATCACTCGTTCAATCCCGGAATCGGTGGCGGTGGGATCTTCAACTACTACGCCACTCTGATCCTCAACAACAGCACGGTCGCCAACAACACAGCGAACTGGGACGGGGGCGGTATCAACAACTACGGCAGGGTGACTCTCAACGACAGTACCGTGCGGGACAACATGATCAGCGCTGGAAGGGGAGGCGGCATCTACAACGTGCGGAGCATTGTGTACTGGGGGTGGGAGGGAACGGTAGTCCTCAACAACAGCGCCGTTGCCAGCAACACATCAACGGATGTCGGCGGCGGCGTATACACGCACCGTCACGCACGTGAGAACTCGGGCGGTCAAAGCGAACTCGTCCTCAACAACAGCGCCGTGTCGGGAAACACAGCGACTCACGGCGGTGGTATTTACAACAGTTCCGTGGACCCCATCGGATTGCCGGCGCCCGCTTCGGTAAGTCTCAACGGAAGCGATATTAGGAATAACACCTCCAGCCTTGGCAACGGCGGTGGTATCTACAACAAAGGCGAGCAGGCGGCTGTGACCCTCCGCGGCAGCACCGTCGCGGGCAACAGGGCCACCGCGCCGGTAGGCGTCGGTGTAGACCAAGGCGAGGGCGGCGGCGTCTGGGTCAACAAGGACGCAACGCTGGATGCGACGGATAGTACGATCAGCGGCAACTCCGCAGACACGAACGGCGGCGGTGCCTGGAGCGCCGGCACTCTCACGCTCAACTCCAGTACCGTCAGTGCTAACAAAGGCGCGAACGGCGGCGGCCTTCACAACCACGGCGGAAAGCTCGACCTCACAAACACCACCGTAAGCGGCAATCAGGCCACCCTGGGCGGTGGCATCCTCGACCACGACGTCGCGGGCGAGCCAAGCGGCGGTACCACTGCCCGAAGCAGCACGATCGCCTACAACAAAGCCACTGAGAGCGGCGGCGGCATCCTGAACTTCTTGATCGGCACAACCCCCGGCAGTGTGACACTAGGGAACACGATCGTCGCGAGCAACACCCTCACCAACAATGTCCCCGGTAACTGCTTCGGTCCTATGACGTCAGCCGGATACAACCTGAGCAGTGACATGAGCTGCTCCATTGGTAGCCTGGGCGACCTCCAGGACACTGACCCAAGCCTCGGCCCGCTGGAGGACAACGGAGGCCCGACCCTCACCCACGCTCTGGCTGCAGGGAGTCCGGCGATTGACGCTGGTCCCCCCACTCCCCCCACCGGCGACTGCCCGCCGCCTACAAGTGACCAGCGTGGCGTCGTCCGCCCCCAGCGCCTGAGGTGCGACATTGGGGCGGTGGAAGACGAGCCGGACACGGACTCAGATGGCTGTAGAGACGGACGTGAGCTGGGTCCGAACGCAGCTCAGGGCGGCATGCGCGACCCCACCTACTTCTGGGACTTCGCCGACCAGTGGACGGGGGCGCCGGCGCAGCGGGACCGGTCGGTCTCGGGCGGCGACATCGGCGCGGTGGTGGTTCGGTTCGGCTCCGTGCGCGCCGGCGGAGCGCCTGACGAAGCTGATGCTTTGGCGGAGGCCCTCACGGCACCGACGTCGATGTCCGGCTACCACGCCTCGGCCGACCGCGGCGGCAGCGCCATGGGCGACCCGCTGCGCCTGCTTCCTCCAGACGGATCGATCTCGGGCGGCGACATCTCCGCTGTGGTGGTGCAGTTCGGGCACAACTGCTTGGCGAGCTGATCGCCGCTGCGGGCGGAGGCCAGTTCGGTTTCGGCTCCGATCCAGCAGTTTCGGACAGCGACAGCGACGGTTGCACCGACGGCCAGGAGTTCGGGCCCCAGCCGGCGGCTGGCGGAATCCAGTGAGCTTGTGGGACTTCATGGACGTGCCCACGGGCACGGCGCTCGGCCGCGACCGGGCCGTTGCCGGAAGCGACATCGCGGGCGTGGTCAAGCGCTTCGGCTCCAACGACTCGGGGCCGGGCAGCTTCAACCGGTCGAGCGACCCATTGTCCAGGCCCAACCCCGCCGTGGTGCCGCCCGGCACCAGGTCGAACTACCACCCCGCCTACGATCGCGGTGGCGCTCAGCCTGAGAACCCGCTGCTGCTCGGACCACCCGACGGTGCGACCAGCGGCGGCGACATCTCCGCTGCGGTGTTCCAGTTCGGCGACAACTGCCTCTAGCCCGTGTAGGTCACCCGTCCGCGGCCGCAGGATCCCGAAGGGCGGGCGCCGCGGTGCCTATACTCGGCTCATGTCGGCCTTGGCAGAGGCGCAGCTCGACAGCGACGAGCGTCGCCTCCTGGACGAGTTCGTGGCAGAGTTGAAGCGCGAGCTCGGGTCTCACCTCCGGGCCGTTTGGCTCTACGGCTCGCGGGCGCGAGCGACCGCGACCGAGGGCTCCGACGTCGACATACTCGTGATCGTGGACGAGGATCGAGCAGCCTGGGACAAGCGGGTGTTCGACATCGCCTACAGGGTCGAGCGCCGGCATGGGAGATGGCTGCTTCTCAAGGTCATCACCTATGACCTGGAATGGCTCGCGAACCGTCGGGCGATCGAGGCTTTCTTCATCCAGGAGGTCGATCGGGACAAGATCATTCTCTGCGGCGAGCCGCTGTGAGCCCGCGCTCCGAAGAGTACTTCTGGCGGGCGAGGCGCTCGCTTCGCAGCGCCCGGCTTCTGCTCGGGGAAGGCCTGTTCGAAGACGCGGTTTCGCGCGCCTACTATGCGATGGTGGAGGCAGCGCAAGGGGCGCTGAGCGAGCGCGACATCTCCACCAGGACGCACAGCGGACTGTGGACCAAGTTCAACGAGGTGTTCATCCACGCCGGCGAGCTGAACGATTCGTGGCCTGCAGCGGTGGCCCGCGCCCAGCGACTGCGCGAGCGTGGTGACTACGAGGCGGAGCGAATCGACGAGGGCGTTGCCACCGAAGTCGTGACGGAGGCGGCATCCTTCGTGGAGGCCGCATCAAGTGCTGTGAGCTGATTGTTCCCAGTCGACTCGGGTCCAGTGTGGTCGACACCGCGCTAGTAGGCTGGAATCGTGACCCGCTTCCAGCGCCCGGCGATTATGGGGGTGCTCAACGTGACCCCCGACTCCTTCTCCGACGGTGGCGATTTCCTCGATCCGGCCGCCGCCGAGGCCCATGCCCGCGCCATGGTCGCGCAGGGCGCCGACCTGGTCGACGTGGGCGGCGAGTCCACTCGCCCCGGGGCGGAGCCGGTTTCCCTCGACGAGGAGCTGCGGCGGGTGCTGCCGGTCCTGGAAGGGCTCTCAGAGGCCGGGATCGCGATCTCGATCGACACCAGCAAGGCCGGGGTAGTCGGCAGCGCACTGGCAGCCGGGGCTCGGTTTGTCAACGACGTCACCGCTCTGCGCGGCGATCCGGCGATGGCCGAGGTGGTGGCTGCGTCGTCAGCCGAACTGTGCCTCATGCATATGCTGGGCGAACCCGGAACCATGCAAGAGAACCCGCGATATGCCGATGTAGTAAGTGATGTCAAGAGATTCCTGGAGCAGCGACTCGATTTCGCGGTTCGCCAAGGCGTGGCCGAGGATCGAATCTGGCTCGACCCGGGGATCGGCTTTGGCAAGGCGCTGGAGCACAATCTGGCTCTGCTGCGGCGTCTGGACGAGATCGTCGCGATCGGCCGGCCGGTGCTGATCGGAGCCTCCCGCAAGCGCTTCATCGGCGCTATCACGGGCCGGCCTGAGCGAGAGCGGGGGGCCGGTACCCTCGCGGCCAACCTGATCGCCTACCAGCGAGGGGCCTCGATGTTCAGGGTCCACGACGTGGCCGAGAACCGTGATGCCCTGCTTCTGGCGGCTGCTACCTTGGACTAGGACTGGCTATGGAGAGATACGAAGGACAGGAATACGAAGATCGCGAGGTTTCCTCCGACCACTCGGTGACGGTCGAGATATCGGGGCTGTCGATCTTCACCCACCACGGCGTGAGCGACGCCGAGCAGCTCACGGGCCAGCGGGTGGTGTTCGACATCGGTTTCGAGGTCGAGCAGTGCGACGCGACCGTGACGGACCGGGTCGAGGACACGATCGACTACGCGGCAGTGTGCGATGCGGTCGAGTTCGTCGCCACCGAGCGCTCGTACCGCACCCTCGAGCGCCTCTGCACGGCTGTAGCGGACATGATCGAGGAGCGGTTTGGCGCGACCGGCCTGGTCGTTCGCGGGACCAAGCCGGAGCCCCCGATCCCGCTGCGGGTTGACGAAGTGTCGGTGGAGGTCACTCGCTGACGAGTGCCTATCTCGGGCTCGGCTCGAACGTGGGTGATCGGTTGGAGAATCTGCGTGCGGGCGCGCGGCTGTTGGATGCCACCGCTGGCATCGATGTGCTCGAGGCTTCGTCCGTTTACGAGACCGAGCCGGTCGGTGAGGTCACCGACCAGCGTGACTTCTACAACGCCGCGCTGCGGGTGGAGACCACGCTCGAGCCCCGTGAGCTACTGAACGCGTGCAAGACGATCGAGCTGGATCTGGGCCGCAAGCCGGGCGCAGCTCGCCACGGCCCGCGCCCGATCGACGTCGATCTGCTGCTGGTCGGGCAGTTGGAGCTGGCCGACGATGCCCTGACGCTTCCGCATCCGCAGCTTTTGGATAGGCGGTTTGTGCTGGTGCCGCTGCTCGAGCTCGATTCCGCCCTGGCGACGCCGGACGGGACGTCGCTTGCGCGGGCACTGGCCGGGCTCGCCCCGGGCCAGTCGGTCGAACGGGTCGCACAGCTGTAGCGCACAAGAGGCGCGATAATCACCGCTCGATGCTCCTGACGATCGACGTCGGCAACACCCAGACCCACGTTGGCGCCTTCAACGCCGACAGGTTGGTCGAGCACTGGCGCTTCGCGACGCGCCGCGATGCGACCGCCGACGAGCTGGCGATGGTGGTGCACGACCTGCTGGCGCTGCGCGGAATCCACTTCAGCCAGATCGACGGGCAGGCACTCTCCTCGGTCGTGCCGCCGCTCGTCGCCGAGTACGACCAGATGTTCCGGCGCTACTTCGACGACGAGGTCCTGATCGTGGGACCCGGCACGAAGACCGGCATGCCGATCAGAGTGGACAATCCTCATGAGCTGGGCGCGGACCGGCTTGTCAACGCGGTGGCTGCCTACGAGGAGTTCGGCGCGAGCTGTGTGGTCGTCGATTTCGGGACGGCGATCACCTACGACGCGATATCTGCGAAAGGTGAGTATCTGGGCGGAATCATCTGTCCCGGGATCGAGATATCGATCGAGGCGCTGACCTCGCGAGCGGCCCGGCTTCCAAAGGTCAACATCGCCGCACCGCCGGCGCTGATCGGCAAGACCACCGAGGCCAACATCCAGTCGGGCATCGTGTATGGATTCGCGGGCCAAGTGGATGGGATCGTGAGGCGCCTTCGCGCCGAGCTCGGCAAGGACGTCGCCACGATCGCCACCGGTGGTCTGGCGGGTGTGATCGTCGGCTTTACCGAGACGATCGATCGCGTGGACGAGATGCTCACACTGCGGGGGCTGAGGTTGGTCCACGCGCGCAACCGTTAGACGCGCAAACACGCTCGCACACACTGAACGCCCATTGCGAAGGCGATTTTTCGCCCTTCAGGCTGGCGCTATACTTGCCGATCCCCCGAGGTGGCCGGTCTGGAGTGCGGAAACGGCTCGAGGGGGTTTTTGCTTAGGCGGAGGCCATGCCCAGAGAGATCGTCCTTACAAAAGATGGCTTCGCGAAGCTCGAGGCCGAGATCGAGCACCTCAGCACGGTGAAGCGCCGCGAGGTCGCCGAGCGCATCAAGGAAGCGCGCGAGTTCGGCGACATCTCCGAGAACGCCGAGTATGACCACGCCAAGAACGAGCAGGCGATGCTCGAGGCCCGAATCGCACAGCTCGAGGACAAGCTTCGCAGCGCAACCGTGATCGACGCGCGCAAGATCGAGAAGAACGTCGTCTCGGTCGGCGCCACGGTGCGCGTCAAGGACCAGAAGTCGGGCAAGTCGGTCGCGTACCACATAGTTGGATCCGCCGAGGCGGATCCGGCGGAGAACAAACTTTCGAACGAGTCGCCCGTGGGTTCCGCCCTGATCGGCCACAAGCGCGGAGACATCGTGACGGTGCCGGTGCCGCGCGGCCCGAACCGCAAGCTGAAGATCACGAAGATCGAAGCGACGTAGGCCGGTCCGCCGGTTAGGCTTCGCCGGTCGTGGTCGAAGATGGCAGGAAAACCGGTAAGGAGCTTGGCGAGCTGCTCGCCGAGCGGCGGCGTAAGCTCGACGAGCTGCGTGCGGCAGGCATGGATCCGTTCTCGGCGTCCTTTGCGGACCGCAGCGACGCCGCCGCGGTGGCCAAGTCGTACTCGATCCTTGCCGACGCGGAGGAGTCGAACGATGCGGTGAGCTTGGCGGGGCGTGTGGCGGCCCGGCGCGGTCACGGCAAGGCGACCTTCCTCGATCTCGTCGATCGTTCCGGGCGAATTCAGCTACACGCTCGACTGGACGTGCTCGGTGAGCGATCCTACGAGCAGCTCGTCTCGCTCGACCTCGGCGATCTGATCGGTATTCGCGGCGCACCGTTTCGCACGCGGCGCGGCGAGCTGTCGGTGCGGGTGGACGAGTGGACCATGCTGGCCAAGTCCCTGCGCCCGCCGCCCGACAAGCATCACGGGTTGAGCGATGTCGAGACGCGCTTTCGTCAGCGAGAGCTCGACCTGCTCGCCAACCCGGACTCGCGCGAGCTGTTCGTGGCGCGCAGCAAGGTGGTTGCGGCGGTGCGCGAGTTCCTGGACGAGCGCGACTTCCTGGAGGTCGAGACGCCCGTGCTCCAGCCGATCTACGGAGGCGCGCTCGCCAGGCCCTTCGTGACCCACCACAACGCGCTCGATCGCACCCTCTATCTGCGCATCGCGACCGAGCTGTACCTCAAACGACTGATAATCGGCGGGCTGGAGAAAGTCTACGAGCTCGGCAAGGACTTTCGCAACGAGGGCCTGTCGTCCAAGCACAACCCCGAGTTCACGATGCTCGAAACCTACGAGGCCTACGCCGACTACCTCCAGGTCGCCGAGATGACCGAGCAGCTGGTGGCATACGTGGCACGGGAAATCTTGGGCACGACCACGATCGAGCGCGATGGCATCGAGATCGAGCTGGCGCCGCCGTGGCGGCGGGTCAGCCTGCGCGACGCGATCAAGGACGAGATCGGAATCGACATTGGCGAGCTGACCGGCAAGGGCCCGCTACTGGCCGCTATGCGCGATGCGGGGATCGAAGTGGCGGACGACGCCGGCATCGGCTGGGGCAAGCTCGTCGATGAGCTGTTGTCCAAGCAGGTCGAGTCGAAGCTCGTCCAACCCACGTTCGTGCTCGACTATCCGACGGAGCTGTCGCCGTTCGCAAGGCCGCATCGCTCGGCGCCGGGGTTGGTCGAGCGCTTCGAGGCCTTCGTCGGCGGCATGGAGATCGCCAACGCCTTCAGCGAGCTGAACGATCCGGACGAGCAGCGGGCGCGTTTCGAGCAGCAGCAGCGGCTGGCGGTGGCCGGAGACGAAGAGGCTCAGCCCTACGACGAAGAGTTCGTCGAGGCACTCGAGTACGGGATGCCGCCGACGGGCGGTCTGGGGGTCGGCATCGACCGGCTGGCCATGGTGCTGCTGGGCCGCAGCTCGATCCGCGAGATCGTGCTCTTTCCCGCACTGCGGAATCGACCTTCCAGCTAACGGCAAGTTCCCGCTTTACAGGAGTTTTGACAACCGGCACGAACCCTTCGAAACCCGCTCCCGATGCGGCATTTGAACTGAAAAGTAGCTCTGAAGCGGTTGTTATACTGACTTTTCGGTCGGGAATTGGATGAAAATCAGAGAAATCGTTTCCGAAGACTGATCTAGCGGGAGTGTTCTGCCGAAGAAGAAGGTAAGTCTTTTCACCAGACAAGCCGCTTCAGGTACCGGTGAGGCGGACACAACCGGCAAGGTCGAACCAAGTAGGAGTTCGAAGGGAACCAGGAATTCCAGGGAATCGACGTGTTCGAGAGATTCACAGAAAGAGCCCGCCAGGTTGTCGTCCTCGCCCAGGAAGAAGCCCGGCAGCTCAAGCACAACTACATCGGCACCGAGCACATCCTGCTCGGCCTGCTCCGCGAGGAGGAGGGTCTTGCCGCGCGCGTGCTCGAGTCGCTCGACATCACGGTCGAGCGGGTGCGCGCACAGGTCGTGCGCATCGTCGGCTCCGGTGAAGAGGTCACATCGGGCCAAATTCCCTTCACACCGCGCGCCAAGAAGGTGCTCGAGCTGGCGCTGCGCGAGGCGCTCTCGCTCGGTCACAACTACATCGGCACCGAGCACATCCTGCTCGGCCTCGTTCGCGAGAACGAGGGCGTTGCGGCGCGCATCCTGCTCGACTTCGACGCCGACTCGGAGAAGATCCGCAACGAGGTAATTCGCATGCTGTCCGGCCCGGGCAGCCGCCGCCAGCAGGGCGCGGGTGGCCCGGAGGGCAAGAAGTCTTCGAAGCTGCTCGACCAGTTCGGTCGCAACCTGACGAAGCTCGCCGCCGAGGGCAAGCTCGATCCCGTCGTCGGTCGCCAGACCGAGATCGAGCGCGTGATGCAGATCCTTTCGCGGCGCACCAAGAACAACCCGGTGCTGGTCGGCGAGCCGGGCGTCGGCAAGACCGCCGTCGTCGAGGGGCTGGCGCAGCGCATCTCGAACGGCGACGTGCCCGAGCTGCTCAAGAACAGGCAGATCTACACGCTCGACCTGGCCGCCCTGGTCGCCGGCTCGAAGTACCGCGGTGAGTTCGAGGAGCGCCTCAAGAAGGTGATGAAGGAGATCACCCAGCGCGGCGACATCATCTTGTTCATAGACGAGCTGCACAACCTGGTCGGCGCCGGTGCCGCCGAGGGTGCGATCGACGCTGCCTCGATCCTCAAGCCGGCGCTCGCGCGCGGTGAGCTACAAACGATCGGCGCGACGACGCTCGACGAGTACCGCAAGTACCTGGAGCGCGACTCTGCGCTCGAGCGCCGCTTCCAGCAGATCAAGGTCGATCAGCCGACGATCGACGAAACCAAGCAGATCCTCAAGGGCCTGCGCGAGCGCTACGAACAGCACCACCGCGTAGCGATCAACGACGAGGCGTTGCACGCGGCCGCCGAGCTGTCGGACCGCTACATCTCCGACCGTTTCCTGCCCGACAAGGCGATCGACCTGATCGACGAAGCGGCCTCGCGGGCGCGCATCAAGGCGATGACCGCGCCGCCGGTTTACAAGGAGATGGAAGAGGACATCGACGAGACGCGGCGCAACAAGGAGGCCGCGATCGAGGGGCAGGATTTCGAGAAGGCCGCGGGATTGCGCGACAAGGAGCGCCGCCTGTCGAACAAGAAGCGCGAGTTGGAGGACCAGTGGGAGTCCGGCGAGGGCGGCGAGCGACCCGAGATCGGCGAGGACGAGATCGCCGACATCGTCTCGATGTGGACCGGCATTCCGGTCTTCAAGCTGACCGAGGCCGAGTCCAGGAAGCTGATGCGCATGGAGGAAGAGCTGCACAAGCGGGTGATCGGGCAGAACCCGGCGATCGAGGCCGTCTCGAAGGCGATCCGTCGCTCGCGCGCCGGGCTCAAAGATCCCAAGCGCCCGACCGGCTCGTTCATCTTCCTTGGGCCGTCAGGCGTCGGCAAGACCGAGCTGGCCCGCACGCTGGGCGAGTTCCTGTTCGGCGACGAAGAGGCGATGGTGCGCATCGACATGTCCGAGTACATGGAGAAGCACTCCGTGTCGCGCTTGGTCGGCTCGCCGCCGGGTTACATCGGCTACGACGAAGGCGGGCAGCTGACCGAGTCGGTGCGGCGCAAGCCGTACTGCGTGCTGCTGCTCGACGAGATCGAGAAGGCGCACCCGGACGTCTTCAACATCCTGCTGCAAATTCTGGAGGATGGTCGCCTGACCGACGCCCAGGGGCGCACGGTCGATTTCCGCAACGCGATCGTGATCATGACGTCGAACATCGGCGCCGCGGACATCGCCCGCAACACCCCGCTGGGATTCTCGCTCTCGGACGAAACCGGCATGACCTACGAGGACATGAAGAGCAAGATCACAGGCGAGCTCAAGCGCGTGTTCAGGCCGGAGTTCCTCAACCGGCTCGACGAGGTGATCGTGTTCCACAAGCTCGCGCGAGACGAGATCAAGCAGATCGTCGAGCTGCTGATGCGCCACCTGCGCACCTCGATGGCCGAGCGCCAGCTACAGATCGAGCTGTCCGAAGACGCCAAGGACTTTCTCGTCGAGAAGGGCTGGGACCCGGCGATGGGCGCCCGGCCACTGCGCCGCGCGATCCAGCGCTTCATCGAGGACCCGCTCGCCGACAAGGTGCTCGAGCAGCCGATCAAGCCCGGCTCGACCGTGCTGGTCGAGCGCGACGAGGAGCTGAAGGAGAAGGCCAAGGCCGACAAGGCCCAAGAGAACGAGCTGAAGATCACAGTCCTGCCGCCGGTCGAGGGCCCGCCCGAGACCGAGGAAAAGCCGGTGCCGGTCGGTGGCGGCGGCGAGGACGAGGGCGCCGACGACGGCAGCCCCGAGCCGGGCGACGAGCCCGCCGACGACTCGTAGCCGCCGGTAGGTCCTACAGCCCGCGCCGCAGCGCCTTCGCGACCTGCGCGGCCTCCTCGGGCGTTTGCGCAGGCGCGATCCGCACCGTTAGCACGAGCGTCTTGAAGGCGATGCCCTTCGCGAGCTGCACCGCCAGCGTCGGGCCGGGCAACGGCGCCGACGACTGCTTGCGTGGGCGCAGGATGCGCGCCAGCGCGCGAGTCGGGCGCGTGCGCGGGACGATCACGTAGCCGCCGCCGTCTTCGCCGGCGATGTAGAAGTACGAGACTCTGCGCAGCGATGCCGTGCGCCGCGGCGAGCCGGGGCGCACCAGCCAGACGCGCGCCCCGTTCGAGAGCACCGCAACGACCGTCGCCTTGCGCCCCCACGACGGGAACAGCACGTCGGCGCTGAAGCGGCCGGCCGCGTTGCGCCGCACCTTCCAGCGCGTCTCCACCCCGCTGCCGCCAAATCGGTGTGTCGTCTCGATCGCGGCAAACTCGTTGCCGGTGCGGCCGCGCACGACCAGGGATTTGAACGCTCCCCCGTAGGGGCGGCCCGGATAGGACCGTGTTCGCCACAAGCGGCCGCTCGGCGATCCGAGAACCTGAAGCGCCGGAGTCGGCGGAGGCGCCGACTTGGCCTTCTGGGAGGTCAACGTGGTCTTGCCGAGGCCGTCGCGCACGACGACGCCGAAGCTCGCCGGGGGAATGCCGCCGACGTTGGCGGCCACACGCTGGTCGCGGTCGTACAGCCGCGCCAACTCGACGCCGCCGTAGGGAATCGCGCGCTGGTTGACGGCGAGGATCGCGGTGTTGTACTTCGGCGTCGTGATCGCGAGGCGGCCGATGTCGGAGTCATAGGACCAAAGCGGCGGTGGCTCGGGGGCCGGCTTGGCGCCCAGTCCGAGCACCACCGCACGGGCCGCGTTGGCCATCAATCGCACGGCCGTCAGCTCGCGGATGCTCGGTCCCAGCGGCGCGACGCTGATGTCGTAGAAGACGGCCGGCGCGATCCCGGCGCCGTCGCCCGCCTCGCGCGAAAGGCGCTGGTAAAGGATGAAGCCCCGGTCGAGGAAGTACTTGGCCCACTGGCCGATCTCGGGAACGTTGTGGAAATGGGGCGAGGCCGCGATCGCAAGCAGACCCTGCTGCGCGAATGCCCACGTGCGGCCGGCGTGCCAGCGCTTGAACCCGTAGCCCGTGTCCCAGTTCAGGTAGCCGGCGTGGGTCCAGTACGCATACACGATGTGCTCGACCCAGGCTCGAAGCAGACGTTTGTGCTCTTCGGTGAGCGGCTGCATGCCCGCCGCCAGCGCCTGATCGTGATACAGGATGAAGTGCGCGGTCTCGTTTGCGTACTCGGCCGTGTCGAGATTGAACGGATGCGTGCGCGGCCGTGCGGGCAGATAGAAGAACCGATAGCCGGGGCCGAGATTCGGCGATCCTCCCGTGCTGAGCGGCCTGGTTATGCCATCGCAAAAACGAGTCACCTGCGCCCGGTAGTCGTTGACCAGCAGCTCGGGATTGCCGGTCACCGCCGCCGCGTGTGCGTACAGCTCGCAGTTCCAGTTGATCTGGTTGAGGCGCACGCCCGGGAAGCGGAAGAAGGAACCGCGGGCGCAGCGATCGACGCGGTCCTTGATCGGGTCCACCGTCTCCTGGGGCAGCGCCAGCACGTCGCGCGCGCGCCACGCATACATCAGCGCTTCGGCGACCTTCGGGTCGATCGACTTGTCCATGACGGCGTCGCGCGTGCCCATGCTCTCGACCCAGGCAGGAGTGTGGAACTGGGGATCGGGATGCAGCGGTTCGGTCAGCTCGCTCCACGGTGGCGCTTCGCACAGCCGGCGCGCGAGCGCACGGGCACGATCGTCCTGGCGCGCAGCGCCTTGGTGGCCGGCAAGCGCGGCAATCGCGTGCACCGTCAGCAGCAGGCTGTTGTGGTAGATGCGCCCGCTCGACGAGTTGCCCGAGCCGTAGTAGTTGCGATCCGGCTGCCAGAGACGATCGAAGTACGGATACAGCCAATCGACGAAGCTCCAGTAAGCGGCGTCAGCGAACGGAGGCAGGCCGAGCTGCGGTTGGTTGATCGGGTCGAACGCGGATACCGTCGCCGTCTGCCCCCCTGCAGCCGATGGAATCGCTGAACCGAGCCTGCCCGCGGACAGCGCGGCCGTCAGCGCCAGTGAGCGTTCAACAAACTTTCGCCTTGTGATCGACATAAAGAAAAAAAGGCCGAGAAAAGGCCCGCGCACAGAGCGAGGCCTTCTTCACTTCTAAGGGTTGCACGCCGGCCGGCACCGCGCTCCGGTGAAATCGTGGCCGGCCTCCGCAAAAGCCCTCGAATCGCCGGCTCTCGGGCGCCCGGCCCCTCGGCGCAGATTTTGCCATCATTGTGCGGTGCCGAGAGTCGCAGAAACTGAACTGTTGGAGGAGCTTCAGTCACGTCAGGAACCTCGGCTTCTGCGGGCTCTCGAGATGGTCGCTCCCGGCACGGCACTGCGCGAGGGCATCGACAACTGTGTGCTCGCACGCACGGGCGGGCTGCTCGTGATGGGTGACGAGGACAACGTCGCGCCGCTGTTGTCGGGTGGCATCAAGCTCGACATCGAATACTCGCCGGCGATTCTGTACCAGCTTGCGAAGATGGACGGCGCGATCGTCCTGTCGCAGAACGCGACCAAGATTCTGTGGGCGAACACGCAGCTCACGCCCGATCCGACGATCCTCTCGCGCGAGACCGGCACGCGCCATCGCACGGCCGAGCGCGTCTCGAAGCAGACCGACGCGCTCGTGGTGTCGATCTCCGAGCGGCGCGAGGTCGTGTCGCTGTTCTCGGACGGAGCCAAGTACATCCTTCAAGACATCCCCGCCGTGCTCGCAAAGGCGAACCAGGCGCTCGCCACGCTGGACAAGTACCGCTCGCGATTCGACCAGGTCTCGATGCGGCTGACCGCGCTGGAGTTCGAGGGCGGCGTCACGTTGCACGACGCGCTCACGGTCCTGCAGCGCGCGGAGATGGCGACCCGCATGGCGGTCGAGATCGAGCGCTACATAGTCGAGCTGGGGGCGGAAGGGCGCCTGATCGAGATGCAGCTGGAGGAGATGCTGGTCGGCGTCGCCGCCGACCGGTCGGCGCTCGTCAAGGACTACCTGGTCGATCTGAGCGAGGAGAGCATCACCGCGGTCATGGAGTCGCTGCCGCGACTTCCGAACCAGGATCTGCTCGACTTCGGTCGCTTGAGCGAGCTGCTCGGCTACGACCGCAAGCTCTCGACGCTCGACTTCCCGGTGACTCCGCGCGGCTACCGCATCCTCGGTCGCGTACCGCGGCTGCCGGAGCCGGTGGTCGAGAACGTCGCGAGCGCGTTCGGCGGATTCGACACGCTGCTCGCGACGACCGCGGACGAGCTGGAGGCGGTCGAGGGGGTGGGTGAGGTGAGGGCCAAGGAGATCCGAGAGGGGCTTCGCAGGCTTCAGGAGATCAACCTGGTCGACAGGTATCTACAAACGTAGGCGTTGCTCTAAGGAGGACACCATCACACACGTAATAACCGAGCAAGAAGAGGCGGGCTTTCAGCATACGGGGCCGCAGATTAGGTACAAGGTGGGCGACAAGGTCGTCTACCCGCACCACGGCGCCGGCAAGGTGCTCAAGAAGGAGCGCAAGGAAGTGCTCGGTGAGAGGCGTGAGTATCTGACGATCAAGATCTTGCACAACGACATGACCGTGCTGGTACCTACCGACAGCGCGGGCAGAGCTGGGCTGAGGCGCGTGATCGGTGAGAAGGACGTCAAGCGCGTCCTGTCCGTTCTCCAGGACGACATCAGCCAGATGCCCAAGAACTGGAACCGCCGCTTCAAACACAATCGCGACAAGATGAAGACGGGAGATGTCTTCGAGCTGTCGGAGGTCGTGCGCAACCTGGCGATCCGCGACTTCCAGAAGGGTCTTTCCACCGGAGAGAAGCAGATGTTCACGCGCGCGAAGAAGATCCTCTCTTCGGAGTTGATGTACGCCCTCGACAAGGAAGAGGAAGAGGCCGAGGAGTACCTCGACAACCTGCTCGAGGAGACCAACGAGGGCCGCGCGACGGCGACCAAGTAGGCGTCGATCGTGCGCGCCGGCTGAGCGCCATCGCGAGAGCGCCTCTGGTTCAACGGGTGATGGCCACCGCTCTTCTGGTCGCGGCGGGTTCGGGCGAACGGCTTGGTGTCGGCTCGCCGAAGGCGCTGGTCGAGTTGGCCGGTGAGCCGATGATCGCCTGGAGCATGCGGTCGCTGGCGGCCTCCGAAGCGGTGATCGCCGTCGTCGTGGCGGCGCCCGCGCGCCACGAGGCGCGCATCGACGCCGTCGCCCGCGAGGCGGCGCCGACTCTGCCGTTGCAGGTTGTGACCGGTGGATCCAGTCGATCGGAGTCGGTGCGAAGCGCGCTGAGCGCCGCCGGCTCGGCGGAGGTGGTGCTCGTCCACGATGCGGCGCGTCCGCTCGCGCGTCCAGACCTGTTCGATCTCTGCGTAAACGAGCTCGAGCGCTTCGACTGCGACGGCGTGGTCGCCGCCGTGCCGGTAACCGACACGATCAAGACCGTGGATGCCGATCGGCGCGTGACCGACACGCTCGATCGCTCGACTCTGTGGGCGGTTCAGACGCCACAGGCATTTCGCGCCACGGTTCTGGGTGAAGCGCTCGCCGGGGCGAACGACCTGGGCGCCGTCACCGATGACGCCCAGCTCGTGGAGCGCATCGGCGGCGACGTGCGCATCGCGCCGGCGAGGCCCGACAACATCAAGGTGACGGTTCCCGCCGATCTGAAGCTCGCGGAGCTTCTGGTCGCCGACGGCGATGCTGACTGACTACCACACCCATCTGCGACCCGACGAGCGTGAGGCGACGGCGAAGCGACACTTCACCGAGGACAACGTCAAGCTCTATCTGCGGGCGGCGGCTGATGTGGGAGTCGGCGAGCTAGGGTTCTCCGAGCACGTGCACCGCTTTGGGCAGGCGCTCGATGTCTGGGACCACCCGTTTTGGAAGGAGCAGGCGGTGGACGACCTCGACGCGTACGTCGAGTTCGTGCAAGGGATGAAGGCCGCCGGCCACGCGGTCAAGCTCGGGCTCGAGGTCGACTACGTCTCGGGCAAAGAGGAGCAGATCGCGGACCTGCTCGCCGATCGGCCGTGGGACTACGTGATCGGATCGGTGCACTTCATCGGCGATCGGGCTGTCGATCACTCCGAGTACGGTACCTGGAGCGTGTCCGATGCAGATCAGGTGTGGAGCGAGTACTTCAGATCGCTGGGCGCAGCCGCCGCCAGCGGGCTCTACGACATCCTTGCGCACCCCGACCTGGTCAAAGTCTGGGGCTCCAGCCGCCCGAAGCCGGATCGCGATCCCCGCTTCTTCTATGAGCTAGCGATCGAGTCGATCGCCGGCTCGAACGTGGCCGTGGAGGTATCGACCGCCGGTTTGCGCAAGCCGATCGAGGAGATCTATCCAACTCGCGAGCTGCTCGACATGCTGCTGGAGGCGGGCCGGCCGGTGGCCCTATCCTCCGACGCACATCTGCCCGAGCAGATCGGGTTCGGCTACGACAGGGCGGTCGAGTACCTTCGGGAAGCGGGAGTCGGAGAGATCTGCGTATTCGAAGAAAGGCGACGGACGATGGAGCCGCTGGGATGAGCGAAGAGCACAGGATCGGGTTCGGTTACGACTCGCATCGGTTTGCGGAAGGGCGCAAGCTCGTGCTCGGAGGTGTCGAGTTCGAGGGCGAGAAGGGCCTGGAGGGCCATTCGGATGCTGACGTCGTGACTCATGCGGTGATCGATGCGCTGCTCGGCGCGACGGGGCTGGGGGACATAGGCCAGCAGTTTCCCGACACCGACGAGCGCTATCGCGACGCGAACAGCATCGAGTTGTTGGGACAGACTCTGTGGCTTGTTGCCGAGCCGGGCTGGAAGATCTGCAACGTTGATGTGACCGTGATCGCCGAGAGCCCGAAGATCGTTCCCCACAGCGAAGAGATGCGTCACCGGATTGCCGCTGCCGTCGGCATTCGCGACGCGCATATCAACATCAAGGGAACGACCAACGAGGGCATGGGGCTCGTGGGACGCGGCGAGGGCATCGCCGCGATGGCCGTAGTGTTGATCGAGCGCTAGCAGGCGCCCGTGTCCGAGCAGGGCGAGATCCGTATCCACGACACGCTGAGCGGTCAGTTGTGCACGCTCGAGCCGCGCGACCCCGGAAAGATCGCGATCTACGCTTGTGGCCCGACCGTCTATTCGCGCATCCACGTCGGCAACGCGCGCCCGTTTGTCGTCTTCATGCTGTTCAAGCGGCTGCTCGAGCACGAGGGCTTCGACGTCACGCTGGTGATCAACGTCACCGACATCAATGACAAGATCTACGTTGCGGCGCGCGAGCGGGGCAAGCCCTCACAGCAGTTGGCGCGGGAAATGACCGAGGCCTACCTCGCCGACACCGACCGGCTCGGGCTGGGACGCCCCGATGCATGGCCGCTCGCCAGCGAGATGATCGCCCCGATCGTCGACCTGATCCGATCGCTGATCGATAACGGCCACGCCTACGAGTCGGGTGGCGACGTCTACTTCAGCGTTCGCAGCTTCGACGAGTACGGGAAGCTCTCGAACCGCCGTTTGGACGAGATGGCGTCGGTGGAACAGGGTGAGCCCGACGATCTCAGCGACCTCAAGCGCGACGCACTCGACTTCGCGCTGTGGAAGGCGCAAAAGCCCGACGAGGACAGCTCGTGGCCCTCGCCATGGGGGCCTGGCCGGCCCGGCTGGCACATTGAATGCTCGGCGATGGCGGAACAGTTGCTCGGGCTCGACTTCGACGTCCACGGCGGCGGATCCGACCTGATCTTTCCGCATCACGAGAACGAGATCGCGCAGAGCGAGGCGGCCCGCGACCGGCCGCTCGCGCGTATCTGGATGCACAACGGGATGGTCCGCTTCGGCGAGGAGAAGATGGCCAAGTCCGCCGGCAACATCAAGTCGTTGGGTGAGGCGCTCGACGAGGCCGGCCGCGATGCGCTGATCCTGTACTTCCTCACCGGCCACTACCGGCAGCCGCTCGCATTCAACGACGACTCGCTCGAGCAGGCGCGAAGCTCGGTGGAGCGCATCCGGAACCTATGCCGCTCGGTTGTCGATCAGACGCCAGGCGCTGATGATCCGGCGGTCTCCGAGTTACGCGACCGTTTTTTTGCTGCGCTGCGCGCCGACTTCAACACTCCGGAAGCGGTGGCGTCGATGTTCGACTTGGTCAATCGCGCCAACGGCGGGTCGGTCGACCTGGGCGCCGTTCGGGTTGCGCTCGGTGAGATGCTGGGCGTGTTCGGGCTCAAGAACTTGCTCGATGCGCATGAGGCAGCGGACGTCAAGGCTCAGCAACTCGCCGACGCGCGTGAGCAAGCGCGCCGCGAGCGTGACTTCGGTCGCGCCGACGAGCTGCGCGAGGAACTTGCCGCGATGGGCTACGAGGTCAGGGACATGCCCGAGGGCCCAACCCTCGTACGCATCGATCGGTGATCCTCTACGGTCGCAATCCGGTGCTCGAGGCCATACGGGGCCGGCGCGCGGTGCTGCGTGCGTGGGTCGCGCGCGAGCGGGATATCGCGGCCTTGCCGGCGGACCTCGACGCGACGATCGTCAGCGCGGAGGAGATCGAGCGGCTCTGCAGCTCGCCGGACCACCAGGGCCTCGCCTGCGAGGCCGGCGACTATCCCTACAGCGAGGCGAACGAGCTGCTGGCGGCCGACGATGCTCTGCTGGTGGCAATCGACGAGGTTCAGGACCCGCGCAACCTGGGTGCCATCTGCCGTTCTGCTGAGTGCGCGGGTGCGAGTGGGGTCGTGATGCCGGAACGTCGTTCGGCGCAGATAACGCCCACGGTCTGCCGGGCCTCGGCCGGCGCGGTCGAGCATCTCGCGATCGCTCGCGTCCGGAACCTGGCCGACTACCTGGGCCACGCCAAGCAAGCAGGTGCCTGGATCTACGGTGCCGACGCGAAAGCGGCGGTGCCCTACACGCAGCCCGACTACCGCGGGCGAGTTGTCTTGGTGCTCGGGTCGGAAGGCAAGGGGCTGCGCAAGCGCGTCGCCGATTCCTGCGACCAGCTCGTCTCGGTGCCGATCAAGGGTCGGATCGACTCTTTGAACGTCTCAGCCGTGGCCGCGGTGCTGTTGTACGAAGCCGTTCGGCAACGAACCAATTAGAAACGTATGTTCGACCGGCTGCGTTGCAGGGAGACCACTTGCTTGACACGTCTCCATAACTCCGTAGAATCGCGCGCAATCTAAGGTTGGAGTCGAGGCTAAGGCCGAAAGCTTCAATCTCAGGTTGAAGATTGTTCAAGGCGCCAGGGGAGGTGCGCGCCATCACCCGATCGACGCGACCGCGTGACGCGGCCGCCGAGTGAGGAGGATGGAAGTGGCCGTTCCCACGCCGCGAAGAGCAGCTACAAAATCCGCTAGCCGCGTCGCACGCAGTACGCAGACGCGTCTCGCCAGGCGGGTCTCGGGGCCCGCAGCAGCAAAGCCGCGCCGTCAAGCGCAACTCGAGCCTGACGACGACTATCTCGTCGCGCTCGCGAAGCAGGGTGTGCGAGAGGCATCCGACCACATGATCCGCCGTTACCACGGCTTCGTGCGCCTGAAGGCGTCGTCGTACTTCCTGATCGGAGGCGACTCGGACGACCTGATCCAGGAGGGCCTGGTGGGTCTGTACAAGGCGATTCGCGACTACCGCACGGATCGCGAGTCAAGCTTCCGGAACTTCGCCGAGCTGTGTATCACGAGGCAGATCATCACGGCCGTGAAGACCGCGACGCGAAACAAGCACACGCCGCTCAACTCCTACGTTTCGTTCAGCCAGACGCCTGCGTCGGCCAGCGACGACGGAGAGCCGACGATGGCGGACATCTTGCCGTCCTCGAACGTCAACGATCCCGTCAATCAGGTGATCTCGAGCGAAGAGATCAACAGCCTGGTGTCGTGCATCACCGGCGTGCTGAGCGACCTGGAAAGCCGCGTGCTATCGCTGTATCTCGACGGGCGGTCCTACGAGGAAGTGGCCGAACGGCTCGACTGCGATACCAAGACGGTCGATAACGCGCTCCAGAGGGTGAAGCGCAAGGTCGGGCTGCACCTCGACTCGCGGATGGTGCCGGACTCGGCTTGACAGCCGCAGCACCTCTGTCTGCCTAGTGGCCTTCCGACGACTGCAACCCATCGCGTGGGGCAGCGTCCTCAGTCGCGGCTGCGCGCCACCGTGCCGGCGATCGGCTGCGGCTCCTGCGCCTGCCATTGCGGGCACGGGAGCGGCTTGCAGCCGGCGCCGCCACCGGCGGGACCACGGCGCGGCCAGCGCGGAAAGGGCGGCATCTTGCGACGTGGGCCCTTGTCGGTCCCCGGCTCGACCTCAGGATCGGGCTCGTCCCTGATCGCGTACCAGATCACGTAGGCGGCGAAGATCATCGGGATCTTCAACACGACCATCATGAAGAAGAGAGTCCAACCCATCTATGCCACTCCATACAACGTACAACGGTGCGCTCCCGCGGCCGGGGCGCGATAGCCAGCCGCCTCAGTGTACATGCGCGCCGACCGGATCTTCGACGCTGTCGGCGAACGTTTCCAGGATCGCCCGATGGTAGTCGCGGACGCTGTCCGGGTCGGTCGCCACCACCGGCGCGCCGAGCAGCGCCAGGTCCGTGTTGCCCGCCCGCCCGGCCAGCTTCGAGCGGCATTCGTCGGGGGTTCCGGCGACGGCCATCGCGTCGATCATCTCGTCGGTCACGAGGGCGGTCATTCCGTCGAGGTCGAACCTCTTCCATAGCTCGCGGATCTGAAGAGCGACCTCGGTGAACCCGTGCAGCGCCAGCACGCGATCGTAGGTGCGCACCGTCGCGTGGAACGCGATCTGGCGGGCTGCGTCGCGACGGGCCCTCTCCGGATCGTTCGACACGGCTGCGACGACCCAGTCGGCGATCGTGACCACGGCGGGATCGCGCTCCTCGGCGCGCGCGCCCAGCTCGATCGCCGGGCGCATCACCTCGTCGATGTACAGTTGTGTGGCCATTGGATGGGCCACCACGCCGTCGGCGACGGCGCCGGCCGTTTGTGCCATCAGCTCGTTGACCGCCGCCAGATAGATCGGAATGTCATCGCGTAGTTGACCGGCCCGCCCGTAGGGACGCACCCTCAGGCTGACGAGGTCGCCGTCGTACTCGATCTGACCGGCGCTCGCCGACTGGAACACCGCGCGTATCGCCTCGATCGTCTCCAAAGCGCGACGCGCCGGACGCTCCGCCGGCGCCCCCAGCCAGTCGGTGCGCATGCGCTTGGTCCCGGTGCCGAGGCCCAGAACGAAACGACCGTCCGACATCTCGTCCAGGTCCAGCGCTGTCACGGCGCTGAGCAACGGTGAGCGACCGAACGCCCAGGAGATCGCGGTTCCAAGTCCCACGCGCTCGGTTACGAGCGCCGCTCCCGCGAGCGCCAGCGCGCCCGAGTGATTGTGGAACTCGGGAGCCCACACCGAGTCGAAGCCGGCGGCCTCGGCCCGCGCTGCCAGTGCGACGTTCTCCCGCTGGGTTGGCATTTCGAGCAACAAACCCAGCTGCCCGTATCGCTTATCGGTGCTCATCGCGAAGACACCTTAGATCAGTCGGGCGGGTAGGGTTCGTCAGTGTCACCCTGGTCCCACGGGCTGGTGGTGTCCGACCCGCT
>JBBDJG010000001.1:0-52614 GCA_040880005.1 Solirubrobacterales bacterium | reverse complement strand
GGGTGGGGCCACTTCAGGCCATCACTCCGGGGCCACTGCGAGTTGTCATTCCGATGTTGCTCTACTTCGTCGCCACACGACGGCCAGCGTGGGCATGGGGCTCGTTCGTAGCTGTGCTGGCCCTGTTCGTCCTATGGGGAAGGCTTCTCTCTACAGGCGACGACCCACGCCCCCGCGGTGCCACGGCCGTAGCGAAGGAGTTCGGCGTTCCACAGTCGCTGCCCGTGCCCCCTGGGTCGAACATCAGGCGCATTTATCTCGACTCGAACTACTACGGGCAGGAGCGTTACCAGGTGTTCTTCGTCGCGAAGGGGCCTGTCAGCACCCACGTCGGCCAGGCCAGGAGATGCGTGCGACGATACCGCGGCAAGGCACCAGCGATCCACTGCGTCGCGTATCCCTCCGACGAGGCCTTTAACTATGTGAAGGATGATCCAAACGTGACGGGTGAGCTCCCTGCGGGCCTGGAGGACCGCCCATGCGCGAGCGCGCATTGGGGCACCAACCCCCGTGACCCCAGTGAGCGGGTGTTCGGCGGTCCCGGGCTTCTCGTGGACGAGAACTGCCCGACCTCGGCTGCCAGGTGACCGCGGCGTGGTGGAGCCGGCGACGCTGTAGAAGCCGAACCGAAGCGTGAACCTGCCCGCGCGATCTGTACGCCGTCGCTAGCTCTTCGGGAGATGCCACCACCAAGAGCCCTTATCGGCAACGGGATTCGACCCTGTACAGGCACTCAGCGGCCCGACAGTACTGGCTTTCTGGCCTCGGGCCATTCGGCGCTTCCCCCTTGCGCGTTTGCGGAAGTCAGTGCGGAAGGCGATCGAGATGTTTGCCAATTGTTTGCCGCCACGTCACCGAGACAAAATCAAGCCGTGCACATCCCATTGCAATGGGACTTCTATGGGCCGGGGAGGATTCGAACCTCCGACCTGCGGATTATGAGTCCGTTGCTCTAACCGCTGAGCTACCGGCCCGGGTGCCGGATCGTAGCGGTGTGCAAGGGCGTGAAGCCGCTAACGGCGCTTCTTCCTCTTCTTCTTGACCTTGAACTTGATCATCTCGTTCCTGGTGACGATCTTTGCGCCCGAGGTGACCGTGATCACCACCGGCACCTTGCGGCCCTTCCTCTTGAACGGTCCCTTGAGCACCAGCTTCTTGAGCTGTTTCAGGACCTTCTTCGAGTAGACGATCTTGGCGTTGGCCTTGTGATCGGCGGCCAGGCTGAAGGTCTTGCTTCCCAGCACGAGCTGCTTCTTCCTAGCACGCCGTTTGCCCCTGCGCTTTTTGCCATAGCTGTACTTGCGCTTCGTGGCAACGCTGACGTTGCCCGTGCAGGTGCCACCCGAGCACGTCAGAGTCGCAGTTAGCCCATTCTCGCCGGACTTGATCGCCCCGATCGAGATCTTGCCTTTGGAGCCTCCGCCGCCAGACGCCGCGGCGACCGTCACCTGGCCGACCTTGGTCGCGATCGACGATCCATTGCAGAAAGCAGTCCAGCTTGCCCAGAGGAAGCCGGTGCAGCCCTCGCCGTCGTTGACCGTCAGGGTGACGCTGTAGGTGCCAGCCGCGGAGTAGGTGTGGGCCGGTGTCGGCCCGGCGTTGCTTGCCGTTTGGCCATCGCCGAAGTTCCAGTCGTAGGTGGCGATCCCGGCGTCATCGCTCGACGACGAGGCGTTGAATGCCGTCGCGGACCCGGCCGCCGCGGCCGTTGAGGTGAAGTTGGCGATCGGGGTCTGGTTGGGGGTGATGCCAATGACGTTCGGGTTCGATGCCACCGCGAACGGCGAGCCGGAGATCTGCGCGAGAGCGCCGGTTGAAGTGTTCACGTCGTAGGCCGAGATGCTGTTGGAGGTGGAGTTCGAAACGTACAGTCGTGTTCCGGCGGCGTTGATCGCGATGCTGACCGGGCCTGTCCCCGACCCAAACGGCGAGCCGGCAATCGGTGCCAACGCGCCGGACGAGGCGTTGATGTCGAAGCCGGAGACGTTGTTGTTGGAGAAGTTCGACACATAGATCCGCGTTCCGGCGGGGTTGATCGCAATACCGGTCGGGACCGTTCCCGCTGCAAACGGCGAGCCGGCAATCGGTGCCAGCGCGCCGGACGAGGCGGTGATGTCGAAGCCGGAGACGTTGTTGGAGCCTTGATTCGTCGCGTACAGATGGGTTCCAGCCGCGTCGATCGCAACGTCGATCGGACCCGACCCTGCCGCAAACGGCGACCCCGCGACTGACGTCAGCGCACCGGATGAGGCGTTTATGTTGTGACCCGAAATGCTGCCGCCGGTGTAGCTCGAAATGTAGAGTCGTGTTCCGGCCGGGTTGATCGCAATGCCAACCGGGCTCGTCCCCGTCGCAAACGGCGACCCCGCGACTGACGTCAGCGCACCGGATGAGGCGTTTATGTTGTGACCCGAAATGCTGCCGCCGGTGTAGCTCGAAATGTAGAGTCGTGTCCCGGCGGGGTTGATCGCAACGCCGGACGGACTCGTTCCCGCCGCGAATGGCGAGCCTCCGATCGGTGCCAGCGCGCCGGTCGAGGGGTTGACGTCGAAGGCCGAGACGTTGTTGGAGGTCGAGTTCGAAAGGTAGAGTCGCGTTCCAGCGGGGTTGATCACCACGCCGAGCGGGCTGGTCCCCGCACTGAACGGAGACCCGCTGGTCTGGGCGAGCGCGCCTGTCGAAGCGTTCACGTCATAGGCGAAAACGCTATTGGCGCCGGTGCCCGGAACGTACACGTTGCGCCGCGCGGCAGCGGCCACGGACGGAACCAGCATCGCTGCCAGCGTGACTGCTGCAATTGCATAGGCCTTCGTGCCCGTTCGCATCCTCGGATTCCTGTCCTTGCCGACCCCCGCCAGGAGCGGTCGTGGTTGCTTGCACTTACCCTAGCTAGGATCGGCCGCGCCGTCATCCGCCTTTAGGTCTTTCAACTAGACGCTGTCCGGAACCAGCGAACAGCCGTCCAGGCCTGGTTCATCACCGCTTGGTCGCCCTTCGCGCCGCCGCCTCGAGCTCGGCCACCGAAAAAGCACCCTCGAGGCGTTCAGCGACGATGCCATCAGAGTCGATCGCGAACGCGAACGGCTCCGAACGCAGGTGCCAGCCACGTAGCTGGGGGTTGAGGCCCTTGCCGGGATCGTTGTCGCGATAGACCTCCTGGTGGATGAAGACGACCTCGTCGCCGAGCTCACGATGGACCTGCTCGGCGACGTCGGTCACCGGTGCGCAGACGCGGCTCTTGCATAGCGCGGGCGTCGCAAACAGCAGCACCGCCGGCCTGTGCTCGTCGAGCGCGTCGGCGAGGTCCACGTCGTGCATGTCGTCGGGGGGCACGCGTGTGTCGATCTTCTTCAGGTTGCCGCCAACATCCGACTTGGTCGGCGTGTGAACCCGGATCGCCCGATCGCCGGGGCTAGGAACGTCCGTTTCCGCGGCGACCTTCACCTGAGCGGGCGAAGTGGCCCCAAGCTGGCCGCCGAGCCGAGCCACTCCGACGACCAGGTAGGTGCCAGCCCCGCGGAACGGAAGCTCGGCAACGTAGAGTCCCCTGGCAGAGTCGGCGTCCTGCGTCGTTGTCTTGCTTCTGTATGCGGGCTTGACGTCGATCGCCTCGTATCGCGCGGGGATCGGGCCGCGCGCGGTCTCGTCGAGTCCGCGCGCGAAGTAGAGCGCGACCTCCACGTCCGCGATCTGGCGGTTGCCCTGATCGAACAGGCCAAACCCGAAGCGCTCTCGCCCGGGCGTCAACACGCTGACGCTTGGCGCGAGCTGGGGACCCTGCCGCATGTCCTGCACGACCAGCTTGAGGCTGCGATGGCGTGTCGCGGGGAAGTCGGAGGCCGGCGGCGCCGACGAAACGGATTCGCTCGAGCTGGAGTCGTTCTCGCCGGAACCGCCACAGCCGATCACGCCCAATGACGCGAATAGCACCGCACAAGCGAGGATGGAAGCGCGCAGATTCCCCATGTCACCACCACGGTATCGGACGCGGCGTCCTCAAACGCCATATGCTCGTGACCGGCTCGGGCATCGGAACGAGAGGAGTTGAGCAGTGGCGCAAGCAACCAAGAGGGCGGCGTTGATAACGGGAGGTTCGAGTGGCATCGGGCTCGCGGTTGCCTACATGCTGGGCGAGGACGGCTACGGCTTGACCATCGCCGCGCGGCGGCCCGACAAGCTCGAGCACGCCGCCGAGGAGTTGCGCGGGTCCGGCTTCGACGTTCACCACGTCGCCGCCAACATGGCCGACGAGGATGACATCAAGCGTGTCGTTGCGGAGCACGGTGAGCGGTACGGGCGCATCGACCTGCTGATGAACAACGCCGGAGTCGGCATCGCCGGAGCGATCGAGACTGCCGGGACGAAGCAACTCGACATGCAACTCGACGTGAATCTGCGCGCCGTCTATCTGATGACACGCGAGGCGATTCCGATGCTCAAGCAGGCCGGCCAGAACGGCGGCTCGATGATCGTCAACACGGCGTCGATAGCCGGCAAGCGACCGCAGGGGTTCCTGGCCGCCTACTCAGCCACCAAGGCCGCCGTGGTCGCGCTGACCGAGGCGACCGGCAAGGAACTGGCCGGCGACGGCGTGCGCTGCACGGCGATCTGTCCGGCGTTCGTCGATACGGCGATGACCGATTGGGTGAAGGATCAGGTCAAATCCGAGGAGATGATCAAGACGAGCGACGTCGCGCGGATGGTGCGCTGCCTGATGAAGCTCTCGCCGGCCTGCATCGTGCCCGAGGTGATGATGGTGCGCCCGTCCGACTTCGCGTCGGGCGCGCTCGCGTGATCGCGCCAGCTTGACTCGGCGCAAGCCACGCGTTACGCTCGCCGCGCCAAATGGCCAATCTGGAACCATCGACGTCCCGCTCGTCGCGCTGCGGCCGTCTGCTGCAGTTCGCGCTGGCGATCACATTCGTGCTTGCCCCTACGTGGACGACACCGGCGAGCGCTCACCTCGAAGACCAGGGGGGCAGCGGCTTCGCCGGAGACGTGCTGTTTACGCTCGCGCCCTCTGAGTTCCATCCCAACCCGGGAGGGACGCCGGGCATCTACATCCATTGCAGAGGGGTCATCAACGGGTTCCCAGGCAACTCGATCAGCTCGCAGCTCTTCTGCTATTGGGATAGCCCGTTCTTCACCGTGAACTACCACGACGCCGGCAACCAGAGCAGCTGTCCCCCCGCGCCAGCCGCTCGCTGCGGCGACGGATACGCTGGCTCGCCGCCGCCGAACTCCTGGGTATCGCCGGAGACCATCTCCAATCTGGCCAATGTCGACGACGCCCGCGCGTCGCTGTCGGGCACCTATTCCAACAACAGCACGCCCCCCGACCCGAGCGACGACACGATAGTCGTCGAGGGTTGCTTCGACGGCCTGCCCAACACCCTGCTGGGTCCAAACATGTACGTGAAGGCAACCCTCGCCAACGCTCCGCACCCTAGCCCTGTCACGGCGACGGCGGATATTTTCCTGAACCAACCCAACTGCAGCCCCCCAGGGTCTGACCCCGACTTCGATGACATCCCGGTCGACCTCACCGAGGGCGGACACACGAACATACCGCCCAAGGACCAGTGGGACCCCGACCTGGACGGCTGCTCGGTGACACAGGAGCTACGACCGTCGGAGGCCTTCGGCGGCAGACGCGACCCGTACAGCTTCTGGGATCTCTACGACGTCCCCCAGGGAGCGACTCTGGCCCGCGATCGCTCGGTGAGCGGCGGGGACATAGCCGCCGTGGTGACCCGCTTCGGCTCGAACGATTCGACTGCCGGCGATTTCGACCACTACGACGACCCGCTGTCAACGCCGAACCAGACAGCCTATCCCTCAGGAGTTCGTGCCAACTACCACCCGGCCTTCGACCGCGGGGCGGGCTTCATTGGGGGCATTGAATGGACGCCGCCACCGGCAGGTGGCTCGATCTCCGGCGGCGATATCGTCGGCGTGAACAAGCAGTTCGGCCACAACTGCCTGCAGTAGCTGTGCAAGTTCGCTAGACGCGTTCGAGATCGCGCTCGCCGCTCCGGGCACGGTCGATCTCGGCGCGTAGCTCCACCAGGCCACTGCGTTCGAGATCGCGCGAAACCCGCGCGACCGTATCCCGATAGCGATCCCAGCGCCGGAACGGACCGAGCCACTGGCGCAGCCGCTGCTGCGCGACGCGCGTTTTGCCCGAACGACGCTGACACTCGGCAGCGTGCCGGCGCGCTCCATGCTCTACTGACTCGCGCGCAAGCCTCGCCAGCTCGCGACGCTTCTCTTCCCTCCACACGCTGGCTTCGAGCTGCGCGGTCAGCGTGCGCAACTCGCGCTCGCTGACGGCTCGCGGCCGCCGCGTGGCACCCGTGAAGCGATCCCATGCGCGAGCAAAGGACCGGTAGTCGGTGCGCCCGCCGCAACGATGAGCCGCGAGCATCGGGCACACACCTCCCTCGCGGTCGGTGTACGCGCCGGTGATTACGCGGTCGTAACGGCGCAGGCCCTCGAGCATCGCCGATTGAGTCTCGAACGGCAGCGACTCCACGACTCTCCCGAGCCGCTCCGCGTAACGCTTGCGGCGTCGGATCATCTATGGCTCCTGAAACAGCGGACCGGACGCGATGACCGCATGCGAAAGCTCCTCGGATAAGCTTCGACCGGCCCCGGGCAGGCCCTGGAGCGATCGGACTGTGGGACGGACCCTTCTTGTATCGGAGTTGAGGCGATTTTCAATAGACCGAATGAGGACTTTCATCGGGGTCGCCTCCGGCGCCGCCCCAGAAAGGATCTGGAGTCATGAAACTGGGACTGCATGTCGGCTACTGGGGTCTGGGTGTCTCCGGGGAGGAGCAGCTTCAGATGGCTCAGGCGGCCGACGAGCTGGGGTACGAGTCCGTGTGGGCGGCGGAGGCCTATGGCTCCGACACCGCCACCGTGCTGGCGTGGCTGGCCTCCAACACCGAGCGCGTTCGGATCGGGTCGGGGATCTTCCAGATGCCAGCCCGCACGCCCGCGATGACCGCGATGACGGCGGCCACGCTCGACAACATCTCCGGCGGGCGAATGATCTGCGGCCTCGGAATCTCGGGGCCTCAGGTCGTCGAAGGTTGGCACGGTCAGCCGTTCGACAAGCCGCTGGGTCGCACGCGCGAGTACGTCGCGATCATGCGCAAGGCACTCGGCCGCGAGACCGTCACGTTCGACGGCGAGTTCTACAAACTGCCGCTGCCCGGCGGGCAGGGCAGGCCGCTGAAGCTGATCATCAAGCCTGTCCAGGAGCGCATCCCGATCTACATCGCCGCGATAGGGCCCAAGAACACGGCGCTGACGGCGGAGATCGCCGACGGTTGGCTGCCGACGATCTTCTCCCCGGAACACATGGATACGTTCCGACCGGCGCTCGAAGAGGGAGTGGCGCGGGCCGGACGCTCGCTCGACGGTTTCGACATCGCGCCGATGGTCTCACTCGCGATCGACTCCGACCACGACAGCGCGCGCAATCTGATGCGCCCGTTCCTCGCGCTCTACATCGGCGGCATGGGCTCTCGCGATCGCAACTTCTACAACCAGCTCGTGACCCGCTACGGGTACGGAGACGACGCCAAGCGCATTCAGGACCTCTACCTCGATCAGCGCTACGACGAGGCGATGGCCGCGATACCAGTGGAGTTGATCGACCAGGTGACGCTCGCGGGGCCGAGCGAGTTCGTGCGCGAGCGACTCGATGCCTACCGCGCCGCCGGGGTCGGAACTCTGATGATCTCACCCGTCGCCGATTCCATCGACGCCCGCCTACGCATGATGCGCGAGGTTGCCGAGATTGCCGGCGTTGTCGAGCCGGCGCCCGCCGGCTGATCGGCAGAGAGGTGCTCGAGTGCGTGTCCTGATCGGCGCCTTCGGCGATCCGGGGCACGCGTTCCCGGCGATCGCGCTGGCCCGGGCGCTACACGAGCGCGAACACGAGGTGCTGGTGCAGACCTGGAAGCGATGGCAGCCGTACGTCGAGCGCGAAGGCATCGGCTTCGACCCCTCGCCCGAGTACGACGTCTTTCCGACCCGCTCGCATCCGCTGAAGCCCTACGAAGCGGTCGTTCGAGCCACGGCCGAGACCCGGCCGCTCGTGCGCGAATTCGCCCCCGACGTGGTCGTGAACGACATTCTCACGCTCGCTCCCGCGCTGGCGGCCGAGTTGGAAGGACGACCGCGCGCGACGTTGGTCCCGCACGTGTATCCACCCACGCAACGGGGACTCCCCGCCTACGGCCTCGGCGCAATGCCGCCCACCAGCCGTGCCGGACGGGCGGCTTGGCGGGCGCTGTCCAAGCCGATGAATTTCGGCGTCGCACGCGGCCGCGACCAGCTCAACGAGACGCGCCGCAGGCTCGGCCTACCCCCCACCCCACACTCATATGGCGGTATGAGCCGCGAGCTGACGCTGGTCGCAACGTTTCCCCAGCTCGAATACGTGCGCCGCTGGCCCGATCACGTGTACGTATCGGGGCCGTTGGTCTGGGAGCCGCCGCACGGCCCGACCGACCCTCCACCCGGAAACAAGCCCCTGGTTCTGGTCGCTCCCAGCACGTCGCAGGATCAGCGACAGACGATGCTGGTGACGGCGTTGCGCGCGCTTGCGAACCTGCCCGTGCGCGTGCTCGCCACCTACAACCGCCGCCCACCGCCCGGACGTGTCGCCGTCCCGGCGAACGCGCGCCTCGTCGAATGGGTCTCGTATTCGCAGACGATGCCGCTCGCCGACTTGGTCCTCTGCCACGGTGGGCACGGCACGATGGCGCGTGCGCTGTCCTGCGGCAAGCCTGTTGTGGTGGTTCCGGGCGCGGGCGATATGGCCGAGAACGCCGCCCGCCTGCAGTGGGCCGGCGCCGGTCTCGCGCTGCCGCGACGGCTGATGACCGCCGCGATGCTGCGTTGGGTCGTGCAGCGTGGGCTGGAGGAGCCGGACTTCGCCGCGCGCGCTCGCGAGCTGGCGCAGTGGGCATCCGCGAACGACGGCGCCGCGACAGCCGCGGCGCTGATCGAGTGGCGTTTCGGTCGCGCCGGTCAGCCGCCGGTGCTCGGCTCGAATAGCATGTCGAGCGCTGCGTCGCGGTCCTGAAAGATCTCAAGCCGCACGACCCTTCCGCCTCGCAGGGTGGCCACCTGGTAGCCACGATTCTCCAGCTCGATTCCGCTGCCGGCAGCGCGAACGCGAAAGGTCAGTGATATGACCGCTCGATCCCCGGCGTCGATCACCTGCCGAGGCTCTAAATACTGGCTCTCGAACACGTCAGGCTCCATGAACCGCTCCAGCTCTTCGATTCCCCTCACAGGCTCGGTCTCGAGCGAAGTCTCGCCTCGGTGGAGCTCGATGTCCGGATGCAGCAGCCACAGGTTGCTTGCGCCCTGGAAATCGCCCCGGTTGAGCACCTCGAACGACTCGTAGACCGTGGCGACCCGCGCGGCCCGTTCCTCGAGGCCGGTCTCGCGAAGTCCCTCTTCGCGATCCATGACTCGCATGCCGATGCTTCCGCGCCCGTCGACGGACCAGACCTCGACGATTTCCTGCTCCGCCTGGATGCCCGATGACCATCCGACGAGGCCGATCCTGCTAAGGACGACGACTCTGGCGCCATCTATCAACAGCGCTTGCTGTTCGTGCACAAACTCGGTCGCGAACGCCTCGGCGAACATGTGCCCGACCGCATCCACGCCATCGTGCGTTTCAATCTGAGTCTGAATGGTCGGGTTCTCGCCCAGCACGGCCATGACGCCGTCCAAGTCGCGGCGCCCGATCGCCTCGTAGGCATCGAGCACCCTTCGCAAGTCGGTGACCGAGAGGCCTGGGGCCATCAGAGATCGGTTCGATGGGTGCCGGCGCGACCCGCGTCGGTCTTGTCGTAGAAGCGTTCGAGCAGCGCCAGCGTTTCCTTCGGGTCCGCGCTCGAGTAGCCGTTCAGCGCCTCGATGCGAAGCTGATCGTCGAGTGGCCGCCCGATCACGTCCAGGATCGTTTCTTTCGCGGAGCGCACCGCGACTTGGCTGTTGCGCAGGATCTGACGGGCCGTCTTCTCGGCCTCTCCGATCAGCTGCTCGTGCGGCACCACGCGGGACACGAGGTTGCATTGCAACGCTCGCTGAGCGTCGATCGCCTCAGCGGTCAGGAGCATCTCGAGCGCGATCCCGGACCCACACACGTTGACGAGGCGCACGATTCCTCCGTCCCCGTGGTGATAGCCACGGCGCGCCTCGAAGGACCCGAACATCGCGCGGTCGGAGGCGATCCGGATATCGCACGCGAGCGCCGTCTCGAGCCCGCCAGCGAGCGCCCAACCGTTCACCGCGGCGATCACGGGCTTGTAGATGCGGTGCAGGCCGCGCGTCAGCCCGCCGAGCCCGGTCTCGACGTTGTCGCGCACCCGTCGCGGCGTCGCACCCATCCACGGTGGAATGAAGGTCTTGAGGTCTGCGCCGGCGCAGAACGAGTCTCCCGTTCCGGTGACTATCGCGACGTCCACCGAGTCGTCGTCGCGGTAGTCCTCCCACGTCTGCCACAGCAGCTCGTGTGTCTCCGGATCGATCGCGTTCTTGGCCTCGGGCCGGTTGATCGTGACGTACGCGATGCGATCGCTCTTCCGATACAAGACTTTGGGCATTGAAGCTCCTCTCGCAGGGCGCCTAATCCTACGCGCGACGGAGATCGGATAGCCTGCGCCGCGATGGATTTTTCACCATCCCCCAGGGTCGAGGAGCTGAGCGAGCGCGTGTCGGCCTTCATGGATGAACACGTGTATCCGGTCGAGCTGGAGGCGATGCGGGCGCTCGACGAAGAGGTCACCGTTACCTCCGGCAAGGTGTACCCCGACGTGATCGTCGAACTTCGTGAACGGGCGAGGGCCGAGGGACTTTGGAACCTGTTCATGCCCGACGAGCGCTACGGAGCCGGGCTGACGAACTGGGAGTACGGGATGCTGTGCGAGATCATGGGTCGCACCCTGATTGCTCCCATGGTCTTCAACTGCTCGGCCCCGGACACCGGCAACATGGAGATCCTTGCCGAGCACGGCAGCGAGGAGCACAAGCAGCGATGGCTCGAGCCGCTGCTCAACGACCACGTGCGAAGCTGCTTCTCCATGACCGAGCCGGACACGGCCGGCTCCGACCCGACCAACATCCACTCACGCGCGGACCTCGACGGCGACGAGTGGGTGATCAACGGGCACAAGTGGTTCACGTCCGGGGCGGTCGGAGCCGAGATCGCGATTGCGATGGTCGTGACCGAGCCCGATGCGGCGCCGCATCTGCGCGCGAGCATGATCATCGTCCCAACCGATACCCCCGGATTCGATCTCGTTAGGTCTGTCTCGGTGATGGGTCACGACGGCGGGCCCGGCCACTGCGAGGTTCGTTACGAGGACTGCCGCGTACCGGCATCCAATCTGCTCGGTGGCCGTGGCGAGGGGTTCAAGATCGCGCAGGATCGGCTCGGCCCGGGCCGCATTCACCACTGCATGCGCGCGATCGGCGCGGCCGAGCGGGCGCTCGAGTTGATGTGCAAGCGGGCGAACGAGCGGATCGCCTTCGGCGGGCCGCTCGCCGACAAGCAGTTCGTTCAGGACTTCGTCGCCAAATCGCGCATCGAGATCAACGGAGCACGGCTGATGGTGCTGCATGCGGCCTGGAAGATGGATACGGAGGGCAAGCGAGCCGCTCGTCGCGAGATCTCGATGATCAAGGTCGTGGCCGCGAACGTGTGCATGGACGTGCTCGATCGCGCGATCCAGGTGCACGGCGCGCTCGGCGTATCGGACGACACGCCGCTGGCAGTGATGTGGCGATCGCTACGAATGCTGCGCCTCGCCGACGGCCCGGACGAGGTGCACAAGATGGTTATCGCCTTGCGCGAGCTGAATCGCTGGAAGGCCAAGGCCGCGCCCGAGGCGGCGAGGGCAACCGCTTAGCTGGAGCCCGAGCCTGGCTAAGCCGCGTCGAGCGTTCCGATGACGCGTATCCACTTGTAACGCGGCTTGTTCCTCCAGCGAAAGGAAAGCTGGTCTTGCTTCGTGAGAAGAGCCTTCTTCACGCCCGGCAGATATCGATATCGAATGTTCTGCGACGCTCGGTCGCCAATGAAGCTCCCGGGGCCGGACTCGAACCGGCAACCTTCGCGTTAACAGCGCGACATTCTGCCAATTGAATTACCCGGGACCGCGTGTATGACTATGCCGGAGCGGTTGAAACTCCTCCCTCCACCTCCGCGTGGCAGTTGGAGCATAGAAGAATGCATTTTCTGGCTTCAACTCGCAGCCGGTCGATCCCCAGCGTCTGGAGCATCGGTATCGACATTGACACCGATATACGGGGTCAATGTCGACCAGTTCGGCGAGCCGGCTTTGGATCGTGTCCTAAGGCACGTCGAGGGCCCATGAAGGTGATCAAATGCGGCTCAGACGGACCCGCCCAACGCTCAGTCGCGCAACGACTCCTCGAGCCCGCGCGCCTTGCGAAACGCCTTCAGTCGCTTGAGCGTGCGCATCTCCATCTGCCGGATGCGCTCGCGGGTCACGCCGAAGCGCTTGCCGACCTGTTCGAGCGTGAGCGGCTCGCTGCCGTCGAGTCCGTAGCGCAACTCGAGAATGCTGCGCTCTCGGCCGGGGAGTCCTTCGAGCGTCTTGCGCAGATCCTCCTGCATCATCTTCTCGGCTGCGACGTTGTGCGGGTGGGCCGAGTACTCGTCTTCGATGAAGTCGGCCAGCGACGCGTCGGCCTCCCCCACGGGCGTCTCGAGCGAGACCGTCTCACGAGTGAGCTTTCGCAGCTCGAGCACCCTTGCCGGGGTGATGTCCAGCTCGACCGCCAGCTCCTCGGGCGTCGGATCGCGACCGAGCGATTGAATCATCTTGCGTTGAGTGCGCTGAAGCTTGTTGATCGCATCGACCATGTGTACGGGTATGCGGATCGTGCGGGCCTGGTCGGCGATCGCTCGCGTAACCGCCTGGCGAATCCACCACGTCGCGTAAGTCGAGAACTTGAAGCCCTTCCGATAGTCGAACTTCTCCGACGCGCGGATCAGCCCCATGTTCCCTTCCTGAATCAGGTCGAGCAGGCTCAGGCCGCGGCCGCCGTAGCGTTTGGCAATCGAGACGACCAGACGCAGGTTCGCTTCGATCAGCTGGCGCTTGGCATCCTGGTCGCCTCGTTCGATCTGCTTTGCAAGGCGTACCTCGTCGCGCGCAGACAACAGCGACACGCCCCCGATCTCTTTGAGGTAGGTCCGAACCGGGTCGGGCGCGGTCGCCCCCTCCCCCGGCTCGTGCTGCTCGGGCTCGTCTAGGCCGAAGGCCTTCTCAGCCGGACCCACTGTGACCCGTCCCTGGGATTGACGGCGCCGAAGCGCCGCCCATGAGCATCGCGATCGCTTCCGTGGTCTCGCTGCGTTCCATCGACAATTCGCGCTGGCGCTCGAAATCGCCTGCCTCGGCCGCCACCTTTGTCTCGCGGTCCAAACGCCGCTGCTCGAGCCCGAGAAACCCGACCTCAAGCGCACGAACGTCGGCTGGCTGCGACGACGCGCGCACGACGATCTCACTGACGACCCTGGCCAACTCTTCGTCTCCCCCGAGCCCCTCTGTCGGCTCGTCGAAGTGCTCGACAAGCCAGGCTCGCGCGCGGCCGAGCAGTTCGGAGGAAAGGTGGTCGTCGGAGAGGCGCTCCAGGTATTCCCGGCCACTGCCGCCGCTCGATACGCACATCGCAAGGAAGATTCGCTCGGAGCGCTCGAAACGACTGGCTGCCGTCTGCGGCGCGGTCGGAGCGGAGGTCGTGCCGGCCGATGCCCGGTGGCGAGCAAGCGCGGGCGTCAGCCAATGCTCGTCGAGCTGAAGCTGGCTCGCCACGCGCCGGATCTGCTCGTCGCGCTCCGCTGATGGTGCGAGTTCGGCAAACACGGGTGCAAGCTGCTCGACGACGCGGTCCTTGCCCGCTGCGGAGCTCGTGTCTGCACCTTCTAGAGCAATCGCCACCTGAAACTCCAAGAAAGAGGTCGCTTCCCCTGCCCTCTTCGCAAAGCCGTCCGGACCCGCCTCGGAAAGCAGGTCACAAGGATCCTTATCGTCCGGCAGGCGCACCACCTTGAGGTCGATTCCGCGCCCTGCAGCGGCCCTGTGGACCCTCAGCATCGCCTCCTGGCCCGAAGCGTCGGCATCGAAGGCCAGGATCACGACCCGCGCCAGACGGGCCAGCGCGGCCACCTGCTCGTCGGTGAGAGCCGTGCCCATCGCCGCGACCACGTTGCGGATGCCTGCCTGGTGCAGGGCGATCGCGTCCGTGTATCCCTCGACCACGATCACCTCGCCCGCGCGCGTGGCGGCAGCGCGCGCGAGGTCGATGCCGAACAGCGAGCCGCCCTTGTGATAGACGTCGCTCTCGGGCGAGTTGACGTACTTTGGCTGCTGGCCCTCGCTCGCGGCACGTGCCCCAAACCCCCTCACGCGACCACGCTCGTCTCGCAGCGGGAACATGATGCGCCCTCGGAAGCGGTCGTACACGCCTCCCTGCCGGCCGCGCTGCGCGAGCCCGGCCGCCAGCAGCTCGTCCTCGCTGTAGCCGGACTCAAGTGCCCTGGTGAGCACGCGGTCCCATGCGCTGGGGGCGTAGCCGACTCCGAATTCGGCCAGGATCTCACGACCCAGCCCGCGACTCTCGAGGTATGCCCGGGCCGGCGCGGCCTCCTTCGACTCGCCGAAGTAGCGCTCGAAGAAGCCTGCTGTCTTGGCGACCAGCTCGTATAGGCGCTCGCGCTCACGGCGGCGCTGCTCTGCGGCCGGGTCGGACTCGTCATAGGAAAGCTCGACTCCGTAGCGCTCGGCGAGCTGCTCGACCGCCTCCGGAAAGTCGAGGGCCTCCTTTTCCTGCACGAACTTGAACACGTCTCCGCCAACTCCACAACCGAAGCAGTGATACAGCCCCTTCACCGGGTCGACCGAGAACGAGGGCGTCCGTTCGTCGTGGAAGGGACACAGCCCCGTGAAACGCCCGCCGACGCGCCGGAGATCGGAGTGACCGGAAACGACATCGACGATCTCGGCCGTGCTACGAACCCGCTCGATCGATTCGTTGGTGATGCGGCTCACGTCTACAGCTCCCGCGGACCGGGAGCGCCGGCCTCCTCGAACGCCCGCAGGCAGAAGCGGTCCGTCATGCCGGCAAGATAGTCGGTCACGCGCGTCGCCAGATTCGCGCCGGAATCGCCGGGGGGAGGACCGGGCACGAGATCGGGGTTGCTCATGTAGCGCTCGAAGAGAGCGCCCACGATTCCGGCCACGCGCTGCTGCTCTCCCTGCCCCGGCTCACCGAAGTAAACGCGCTCGAACATGAAGCGCCGCAGGCTCGCCATCGCCGCACCGATCTCGTCACCCTGCACGATGTCGCCGGTGCGCTCCGAGTGCTCGACCAGGTCGTGCACCAGTCGATCGATGCGCTCGCTGCCCGTGCGACCCAGCACCGCAATCTCCTCGCCTGGCAGATCGCTGTCGGAAAGCACTCCGGCCCGCACCGCGTCGTCGATGTCGTGGTTGATGTAGGCGATGCGATCGACGAGCCGCACGATCCGGGCCTCGAGCGTGGCCGGAAGATCGGGGCCGGTGTGGTTGAGGATCCCATCACGAACCTGTTCGGTGAGGTTCAGCCCGCGGCCGTCGCGCTCGAGCACCTCGACGACGCGCAACGAATGCCGGTTGTGATGGAAGCGCTCGCCCGTGCGCTCGTGTAGAGCACGGTCCAACGCCTCCTCGCCCGCGTGCCCGAATGGAGGGTGACCGAGGTCGTGACCCAAACCGATCGTCTCGGTCAGATCCTCGTTGAGCCGCAGGGCACGCGCGACCGTTCTCGAGATGCCGCAGGCCTCCAGCGTGTGCGTCATGCGGGTGCGGTAGTGGTCTCCCTCGGGATCGATGAAGACCTGTGTCTTGTGCTTCAGTCGCCGGAAGCTCTTGGAATGGACAATGCGATCGCGATCGCGCTGGAAGGGCGTGCGCAGGCGGCACGCCGATTCACCGCGGACGCGACGCGCCGGATAGGACGGCGTTGCGTTCGACGAGAGCAGCTCGGCCTCGTTTGACCGCACACGCCGCTCGAACGCTGCCGCCACGTCGCCCTCGGCAACGGAGCCTTCGAGGTCGGCCCTATGTGCATCCGTAACGCCCATATGTCGATTCTCGCACGCGTCCGCGATCGACCGTCACCGCGCCGCGGCCAGCTCTCGGTAGATCGCAGCGGTGCGAGCGCCGCAAAGCTCCCAGGTGAAGTGGTGGCGGACGGTCTCCCTGGCCGCCGCACCAAGCTCGTTGCGGCGCGTTGGATCCGAGATCAGCCGATCGATCGCACGTGCGATCGCGGTGTCGTCGCCCGGCCCGACCAGCACAATCCCCTCCCCGACCGCCGCGATGTCTTGCGCTCCGGTGCCCGCGCCCGCGATCGCGGGTAGACCGGCGGCCATCGCCTCGACGTGGGCGACACCGAAAGGCTCGTCACGGCTGGGCATGACGTGCAAGTGGCAACGCGCCATCTCCGCCAGCGCTCGCTCGTGGGAAACCTCCCCCACGAAGGTCACGCGGTCGATCACGTCGAGCCGGCTTGCGAGCTGCTCGAGTCGCTCGCGGTCCGGTCCCTGACCGACGATCACGTAGCGCAACTGCGGATGCCGCTCACGCAGCGCGACCAGCGCCCCGATCACCCGCTCCTGGTTCTTGCGCGGCTCGAGCGTGGCGACGGTGACCAGCGTCGGATGCTCGTGTTTGGCGGGCTCTCCCGGGACGACATCGGCCCCCAGATGCACAACTTCGAGACGATCCAGCTCGCCGGTCAGCGCCTCGACCCCACTTTTCGTCAACTCACTGTTTACGATCACCGCTTGCGCCGATCGCAGAACGCGAGCGGCCACCGCGCGACCCGAATCGCTGCGTGCGGCGACGTAGGACAGGTCGCCGCCGTGAACGGAGACGACCAGCGGCACCGCTCGACCGGTCGCGCACCTCCAGCGCAACACCGCGTCGCCGGCCGGGACCGCATAATGGGCGTGGACCAGATCGAATGGCCAGCTCGCCTCGAGAGCCGAAAGCGCACGTCCGAGCGGCCTTGCGGCCCAGCGGCCCCAGCTCGCATAGCTCGTCGGCCGCGGCGGCGCCAGGAAGCGAACGTAGCGGACCTCGACTTCGTCGAGGTCCGCGCGCCGCGGCAGCGAGCGCGCGCCGCTCAGCCATTCGCGCAACGGCGCCATCGTCGGGCGCCCGTTCCGCCTGGGAGCGAGCGAACGCAAAGCGTGCAACGGCGGAATCGGTCGATCGAGCGCCAGCACAGAGGGTTCGACATCGTGGTCGCGCACTGCAATCGCCTGGCGGTGGGCCCAGATTCCCCGACCGGGGTGCGACGGCCGCGGGTAGTACTCGGCAACGACCGCGACCCTGAGCGGCCGCCGCGCGTCAGCCAATGCCGTTTGCGTCGGCCACGATTGTCGCCTGCGCCGCGGCGACGCGCGCGATAGGCACTCGGTACGGGGAACAGCTCACATAGTCGAGCCCCACCCGATCGAAGAAGGCGATGCTCGCCGGATCCCCACCGTGCTCGCCGCAGATACCGAGACCGAGCTGCGGCTTGGCGGCTCGCCCCTTCTCGACGGCGATCCGAACGAGGGCACCGACCGCCGGCACGTCGATCGTCTCGAACGGGCTGCGGTCCACGATCCTGCGCTCCAGATACTCGCTGAGGAATCTGCCCTCGGCGTCGTCGCGCGAGAGGCCGAGCGCCGTCTGCGTCAGGTCGTTGGTGCCGAAGCTGAAGAAGTCGGCGTGCTGTGCAAGTCGATCCGCGATCAGGCACGCGCGCGGAAGCTCGATCATCGTTCCGACGGCAAACGCAACCGGGTCGCCGGACGCCGCGGGGAGCGTCGTCGTCGCGACGCGCAGTACCAGATCCCGCAGGGTCTCCAGCTCCTGCTCGTAGTCGACCAGCGGAATCATGATCTCCAACTCGGGCTGCTCGCCGAAGCGCTCTCGGACGGCCGCCGCCGCCGACACGATCGCTCGCACCTGCATCTCGTAGATCTCCGGAAAGACCAAACCCAAGCGGCAGCCGCGAGTGCCCAGCATCGGATTTGCCTCCTCCAGCTCGCGCACCCGATGCAGCTCCGCCTCCAGGCGCTCCAATTCGCCACCGTAGGGAGACGAGACACGAAGACGTTCAATCTCCGTGACCAGCTCGACCTCTTTCGGGAGAAACTCGTGCAGCGGCGGATCGAGCAGACGGATGGTCACCGGCATTCCGCGCATCACCTCGAATATTCCTTCGAAGTCTTCGCGCTGGAGGGTCTCCAGCTCCTGCAGAACGGTGAGCCGCCCACTCTCATCGCCGGCCAGGATCACCGCTTTCATCCTCGCCAGGCGATCGTCGCCCAAGAACATGTGCTCGGTGCGGCAAAGCCCGACGCCCTCGGCTCCGAAGCGGCGACCCGCCTCCGCGTCGATCGGCGTGTCCGCGTTCGCTCGAACCCCCAGGCGCCTGATCTGGTCTGACCAATCGAGCACCGTCTCGAAGTGACGGTCGATACCGGCCTCGACCAGAGGCACGTCATCGGTGGTTATGTTGCCCGTGGACCCGTCGATCGCGATCGCGTCGCCCTCATGGAGCACCGTGCCGTTGACGCGCACAACGCGCTCGGAGAGATCGATGTCGAGCTGAGCCGCGCCGCACACGCAGGGCCGGCCCATGCCGCGTGCCACCAGGGCTGCGTGGGAAGCCTTTCCACCTTCCGATGTGAGGATGCCCTTGGCCGCGTGAAAGCCCGCAACGTCGTCGGCCTCCGTGAAGGGCCGCACGAGCAGGACCGCCCGCCCGTCGGCCGTCTGCTCGACCGCGTCCTGTGCGGTGAAGACGATCGCTCCCTTGGCCGCCCCCGGCGAAGCCGGCACTCCCCTGGCGAGCGGCTCGTAGACGTGGCCGGGATCGAAGGTCGGGTGCAGCAGAGCGTCCAGCTTCGAAGCGTCGAGCTTCGCCAGAGCTTGCTCGCGCGTCATCAGCCCCTCTTCGACCATGTCGACCGCCACGCGCACCGCCGCCTGCGCCGGCCGCTTCGCGCTGCGTGTCTGGAGCATGTACAGCGTCCCCTCTTCAATCGTGAACTCGACATCCTGCATGTCGCGGTAGTGACGCTCGAGCGTGCGCATGATCTCGATCAGCTGCACGTGGACCTCCGGCATGAGGCGCGCCAGGTCGTCGAGGTCCTTCGTGTTGCGTGTGCCGGAGACGACGTCCTCGCCCTGCGCGTTGGGGAGGAAGTCGCCGGATGGCTCGGGCGCGCCGGTGGTCTCGTCCCGGCTGAAGGCAACTCCGGACCCTGAACCCTCTCCTTTGTTGCCGAACACCATCTGCTGCACGTTGACCGCCGTGCCCCAATCGTCGGGAATCTGGTTGATGCGGCGATAATCGATCGCGCGAGCGCCGTTCCACGAATCGAACACCGCACGGATCGCCCGCAGGAGCTGCTCGCGTGGGTCCTGAGGGAAGGGCCCTCCTGTCTGGCGTTCGAAGATCCGCTTGAACTCGTCAACGAGCCCGCGCAGATCGCCGGCGGACAGCTCAGTGTCGAACTGCACCGACCGCTCTTGCTTGAGCCGCTTGATCGCATCTTCGAACAGCACACCCTCGATCTCGCAGACGACGTTCCCGAACATCTGCACGAAGCGGCGATACGAGTCCCAGGCAAAGCGCTCGTTCGACGTGGCAGCGGACAGCGCCTCAACCGCACCGTCACCCAGCCCGAGGTTCAGCACCGTATCCATCATCCCCGGCATCGACTCGCGCGCGCCCGATCGCACCGACACGAGCAGTGGATCCCGTGAGTCACCGAGCCGTCTGCCCGACTCCTTCTCCAGGTCCTTTAGCGCCTGCCCGACCTGACTCTCCAGGCCTTTCGGAAACTCGCCCTTGCTCATGTAGGCGATGCACGCCTGCGTCGTCACGGTGAATCCGGCCGGCACGCGCACCGCGCCCCCGATTCGCGCCATCTCAGCGAGGTTCGCTCCCTTGCCACCCAGCAGGTCCTTCATCTCTCTGGAGCCCTCGGCGAGGCCGTAGACGTACTTAGTGCGTGTCGCAAGTGCGTTCATCTGTATATGCCTCGAGCCGGAGTTGTGCGCGGCGCCGGGCGGATTGTATTGCCGTGGCTACAGAGGACGCTCAGGCGACGCTGCGCAGGCTCACGTGAGCATGGTGTTCGAGCGTACCGGTGACCGCGCGATCGACCTGGGAAAGCATGGACGGGTTCGACTCCGGCGTGTCCTTGAGCTGGGCTGCGAGCGCCGCCGCCATGAACGAGCGCGAACGCTCGTCGAGCGCCATGCAATCCCCGCGCGGGCAGGCTCTGCACAGCACGCCTCCGGCTGCCGACGAGAACCCGGCCACCCCAGCCTCCGCAACATCGGCGCCACACCACACGCACTCGGATAGCTCTGGCACGAACCCGGCCGCGAGCAGCAGCTTGAGGCGGAACGCCAGCAGGTTCGCCGCCCCGGCGACGTCCTCATGCGCGTCGAGAAGCTGAAGCTCCCTGCAAAGAAGGTTGTAGGCGGCCTCGTTCGACTCACCGTCACTGAACAGCCTCAGCACCGATTCGCACGCCAGGCCCGCCATGTGCAGCGAGGCTCCGCGTGTGCGCAGCTTCGGATGCCATTCGAGCGCCTCGGCCTGCGTGATCGTGTCGAGGTCGCCCCTGCCCGCATACATCACGAGTCGCAAGCGCATGAACGGCTCGAGCCGGCCGCCGAAACGCGAACGAGTGCGACGCACCCCTTTCACCACGGCTCCCACCTGTCCTCGCGACCTGGTGTACAGGTGCACGATCCGGTCGGCCTCGCGCAGCCGCATCGAGCGCAGTACGACAGCTTCCGTCTTGTAGTAACCGGGCATTGGCAGGATCCCCTTGCTTCTAAACTCTGTCGTTAGATGCGGATGGACGTCCGGCAAGACGAAAAGCCCAAGATCACGGTCTATACGACCGACCCCTGCGCACGCTGCATCAGGGCTAAAGATCTGCTCAAGCGCCGCGGCATCGCCTTCGAGGAGGTCAACCTCGTCAAGGACCCGCAGGGGCGCCGTGATCTGGTCGAGCTGACCGGGCAGATGACCTTCCCCCAGATCGTGATCGACGGTGAGCCGCTCGGCGGCCTGCAGGAGCTGCAGCAGGCCGACGAGCGTGGCGAGTTGGCCGAGGACCGAACACGGTAGCTCGCTCAGAGCCTCGAACAAAATGACGGTGGTGCTCGGACGAGCGAAAACCGAGCAGATCAGCTGACGCAGGGAGGCGCGAATGGCAGCGCCATTCGGCCGACCGAGGAAGACTGAGATGCGAAGGTTTGCAGCCGACCGAGTGCCGGCGTTTCATTTTGTGAGTGGCTCTCAGGGCGGCGGAACCTTTCGCGGCCGTGACGGCGGCTGGCAGCGCTCGCAGACGTACGTCCCGCGCCCGGCCACGCGCAGCTTGACGATCGGCCGCGCGCAGCTCGGACAGGGCTGGCCCTCGCGCAGATGCACGAGAAACTCGTCCTGCATCGTCCCCTGCTCACCGTTGAAATGCCGGTAGTCGTCGATCGACGCACCTTGCGCATCGATGCCGGCGCGCAGCGACGCTACGATCGCCTCGCGCAGACGCTCGACCTCGGCACGCCGCAACCGACCGGTCGGGCGCAGCGGATGGATCCGAGCGCGGAAGAGTGCCTCGTCCGCGTAGATGTTGCCGATCCCCGCCACCCGCCGTTGGTCGAGCAAGAACGCCTTCACCGGCGTCCTGCGCCCCGCTGTCTCTCGCGTGAGCGCCGCGGCGGTGAACTCCGGTTCGAGCGGTTCGAGTCCCAGTCGCTCCGACAGATACGCACGCAGCGACGCCTCGCTCTCGAACACCGCTCCCGTGCCGAACCGTCGCGGGTCCACGAACAACAGGCGCGTGCCGTCGTCGAGCGCGAATCGCACGCGCAGATGAGGGCGGCGGTCCTCGCCCGTGGACACCAGCAACAGATTGCCCGTCATTCGCAGGTGCATCACGAGCCAGCGATCCTGTTCGAGGCTCACCATCAGGTACTTACCCCGCCGGTGCACCCCGTCGATGCGCGCCCCTGCCAGTTCTCGCTCCAGCTCACGCGGCGCACGCGGGGAGCACCACAACGGATCGAGGATCTCCGCGTCTCGCACCGTGCGACCAGCGATTCGAGGCGCGAGCTGACGGCGAATCGTTTCTACCTCGGGCAGCTCCGGCATCTCAGCGCAACGCTATCGCTCCTTCGCCCGCGGGTGAGCTTCGAAGTAAACGTCCTTGAGCTGCTGATTGGACAGATGGGTGTAGATCTGCGTTGTGGACACGTCGGCGTGCCCCAGCATCTCCTGAAGGGCGCGCAGGTCGCAGCCACCGGCGAGCAGATGGGTGGCGAACGTGTGACGCAGCGTGTGCGGGCTCATGCGGCCACGCAGCCCGGCGCTGCGTGCGTGTCGCTGCACGATCTTGTAGAGACCCTGGCGAGTCAGAGGCCCGCCCCTGAAGTTCACGAATAGCTGCGCGGTGGTGCGGTCGCCGACCAGCGACGGCCTGCCCTTGCGCAGGTAATCCGAGGCCGCGCGAGCAGCCATGCGCCCCACCGGAACGACGCGCTCTTTCGCGCCCTTTCCACGGGCCCGCACGATCTTTGCCTGCAGGTCCAGGTGGGACACTTCGAGATCGATCGCCTCGCTGGCGCGCAGGCCGCAGGCGTACATCAGCTCGAGCAAGGCGCGATCGCGCAGCGCGATCGGATCGGTCCCCTTTGGCTGCGCCAGCAACTTCCGTACCTCCGAGCGACCCAGCACGTGCGGAAGCTTCTGGCGACGGCGCGGCGCGGCGACGCTCGCCGTTGGATCGGAGTCACGCAGTCCCTCGCGGCGCAGGTGCCGGTAAAAGGAGCGAAGCGCCGCGGCCTTGCGTTGCACCGTCGTCGTCGCCACGCCCTCGGAGCCCGAGGCGAGACCGGTCAGAAATCGCGAAACGTCGGCCGAGCCCACTTTGCGGGAGTCGAGTTCGTGTTCGGTCAGAAACGTGCCGAACTGAAGCAGGTCCGTTCGATAGCTCTGGAGCGTGTTGCGCGAGAGCCCCCGCTCCAACTCCAGATAGGCGAGAAAGTCGAGTAGCTGTTGCTGGAATTCGGCGCTCGGCCGTGGAGCGTCCTTCTTGTTCGCCGTGGGGACTGCCATGAGGTCTGTTTCTATTCGCCGGCCGCACCTCCTTGGATCACGTGGCGCCGCCTTTGGACAAGGTGCGCGCCAGCAACGAACCGGCCGCCAGCGCCGACAGGAAAAAGTCGCGGTCCTGCTCGAAGGCCCGGCCCATGGTCGAAGCTGGCAGACCGCTCGCCAGATATTCATCGGCCAACTCCGCGACGCTGATCCGCTCGACTTCAAGCGTCGGATTGCGTCGGGCGCTCTCCTCAACCTGTGCCGCCGCATCCTCGCTCAGCTCGAGCGCAAGCGGGAAGGCGACCGCCGCGGGCAACAGCGCCGCAACCGTCGCACTGTGATGACTCAAACCGCGGTGACGCTCGCGCGGGTCGCCACTCGACAGGCGCGGAATCAGCACCACACGGCAGCCGAGGGCAATCGCCGCATTGGCGTTGTGAAGCGCGACCAGCCCGCCGTGACCGAAAGCGGAGGCCGAGCCCAGAATGCCGGGGCCGGGACCTACGAGCGCAGCGTCCCAACCGAGCTTGCGGGCGCCCGCGTCGAGCGCGCCCTCGACCGTGATCGACTCGTGCGCGCCGCCAAAGCAGGGGGCCGCCGTCACGTGATCCACCAGCAGCTCGCGCTCGAGCAGCTCCGCGACCGTGTCGGAGAGCCATCCGGGCAGCGCCCCGCCGGCGGTCTGCACGTAGCCGAGCCGTCCGCCATCCGCGACCTGCGCAAACGCGTGGGCGGTCGCCGCGAGCTGACCGTGGAGGGCAAGCACCCCGACCGCCAACCCGATTGAAGACTCCACTCGATCGAGCCCCTCTTCGACCGGCGAGACCGCGTGCTGCAAAGACGTGTAGTTGAGCTTCATCACGTGCGCGTCGCCGGAGCCGCTGCCGCTCGGCAAGCGGGCAAGATTGACGTGGACCAGGTCGAACCCTCCGCTGCCGAGCCCTAAGTCCTGCGCCTCAACGTTGACGACCACATCGTCCCCGAGCTCGAGCGGGCCCGTCAGCTCCGGGTACGCAATCGCGGTGCGCTCAGCTCCGTCATCGAGCCTCACGGTTGCGTGCGTGACCCGTTCGCCACCATCGGTCGCAACCACCGTGCCGCGGCGCAGGGACAGCATCAGACTTCCGCCGCGCGAGCCACGATACGCAACGCTACGTCCAGCATCCCCTCCAGCGCGGCGGCGCCGACGCGCTCGTCCGCCGTGTGGTTGCGCTCGGTGCCGTTGGCGACATTCATGCAGCTGAATCCGCGCGCCTGGAACGCGTGTGCGTCGCTTCCCCCGCCGGTGGATCGCAGCACCGGATCGATCCCGCAATCCGACAGCGCTGCGACCGCCAGTCGCGTGACCGGCTCACGCTCCGAGATCCTGTAAGCGCGAAATTGCTGCTCCACCGAAGTGTCGAGATCGACCTCACATTCGCTGGCCGCCCAGCCGCACGCGTCCACCATCTCACGCATGCGCGCGCCGGCAGTAGCGTCATCGAGGCTGCGAACCTCGGCGTCCACGACGCACCGCTCGGCGACGACGTTGGTGGCGGTCCCGCCTTCGATCATGCCAACGTTGGTCGTCGTCGTATCGTCGAGGCGACCAAGCCGCAGCTCAGTCACGGCCTTGGCCGCGGCCACGATCGCATTGCGACCGTCCTCGGGGCGCAGGCCGGCGTGGGCCGCACAACCCGTGAAGCTTGCCGTCACGCGGTAGTAGGTCGGTGCTGCCACAATCAGCTCACCAATCGGCGTCGCGTGGTCGAACACGTATCCGAACTCGGCCTCCAGCGCGTCGATGTCGAATGCCTTGGCGCCTCTCAAGCCCGTCTCCTCGCTGGTCGTGAACAGCAGCTCGATTCCGACCGGCGGCGGCGCGGCGCTGCAGCGACGAGCGAGCTCGATCAGCATCGCGACGGCGGCCTTGTTGTCGGCACCGAGGATCGCGGCGCGACGGTTTCGGTAGAAGCCGTCGATCAGCTCAACCTCGACCGAGTCCTCCAGCGGCACGGTGTCGAGATGGGCGCACATCATGATCGTGCGCGCGCCCGGGGGAGCCGCCACCCTAACGAGCAGGTTGCCGCACTCCGCGCCCGTCTCGGCGGCGGTGTCGTCCTCGTACACCTCCAGGCCGGCGCACTCGAGCTCGGATCGAACGGCCTGCCCGACCTCGCGTTCGTGGCCGGTTGGACTCTCGATCTCGCAAAGCCCCACGAACGTCCGTGCAAGACTGGCCTTCTCGTCGGCCGTCGCGGGCTCGATCGAACGGCTGACCGGCACCTGAGGCTTAGTGGTCCTTCCAGGAATGTTGGCCAGGAAATGGCGAGATCCGGGTGCCGTCAGGCGAGGATCTCGCGCTTCGCGCTCGCACGCGCCTTCGGCGCTGGAGCCTGAATATGCAGGCATATTCAGGCGACCGAGGACGCTGCATGGCGGTGCTCCGGGGCCGCCATTTCCGGTCAAATGTTTCTGGAAGGGCCACTAATGGCGACTGGAAGCCGCGTCGGACCCTTCGACGCCGGCGTCGCTACCGACACGTCGCGCAATCGGAGCGTGATCCGATACCGCGCGCGATCGCTGGCGCTCGAGCGATGCGCCGACGAACTCGCGAAACAGCGGTTCGGGCCTGTCCGGTCGCGACTTGAACTCAGGGTGGTACTGCGAAGCGACGAGGAACGGGTGCTCGGGAAGCTCAACCACCTCCACCAAACGGTCGTCGGGTGAGGTTCCGCTGCACACGAGACCTGCGTCGGCGAGCCTACGCCGCAACAGGTTGTTCATCTCGTAGCGGTGCCGGTGACGCTGGTATATGACCGGTTCGTCGTAGGCTTCGCGTGCGCGTGTGCCGTCGTGCAGCTTGACCGGGTCAGCGCCCAGTCGCATAGTGCCACCCATGTCGTCGACCTCTTTCTGCTCGGGCAGCAGGTCGATGACGGGGAACGGCGTCTCCGGATCGAACTCGGCGGAGTTGGCACCACTCATGCCGACGACGTGGCGTGCGAAGTCGATCACGATCATCTGCATCCCCAAGCAGATGCCCAGGAACGGAATTCCGCGCTCGCGCGCTATGCGCGCAGCGTTGATCTTGCCCTCGACTCCCCGCCCGCCAAAGCCTCCGGGGATCAGGACTCCGTCCGCCTCCTCCAGCAGCGCCGCAGCGTCCTGGGGGTCGAGGCTCTCGGAATCGACCCAGAAGACCTCGACGCGCGTTCCGTGGTGGAATCCGGCGTGGCGCAGCGCCTCGACCACCGAGAGGTAGGCGTCGGCGAGCCGCACGTACTTGCCGACCAAGGCGATCCGAACGGTCTCGGTCGCCGCCTCCGCACGCCGCACCATCGCTTCCCATTCGGCCAGGTCGGGCGCCGGCGCCTCGATGTCGAAGTGATCGAGGATCAGATCGTCGACGCCCTCCGCCCGGAACATCAGCGGAACCTTGTAGACGTCATCGACGTCGCGCGCCGAGATGACGGCATCGACCGGCAGGCTCGCGAACAGCGCGATCTTGTCGCGTATCTCGCGTGACAGCGCCTCTTCGGACCGGCATACGACCATGTCGGGTTGAATCCCGATGCGCCGCAGCTCATTGACCGAGTGCTGAGTCGGCTTGGTTTTCAGCTCGCCCGCATGACCGATGAACGGAACCAGCGTCAGATGCACGAAGATGCAGCGGTCGCGTCCCAGCTCGCCCTGGAGCTGGCGGATCGCCTCCAGGAAGGGAAGCGACTCGATGTCGCCCACGGTTCCGCCGATCTCCGTGATCACGAAGTCGAGGTCCTGCGACTCCGCCACGAGTTGAACGCGCTGCTTGATCTCGTTGGTGATGTGCGGGATCACCTGCACCGTGCCGCCGAGAAAGTCGCCGCGCCGTTCCTTGCGAATCACCGAGTAGTAGACGGCGCCCGACGTCACGTTCGAGGTGCGCGAGGTGTTCTCGTCGGTGAAACGCTCGTAGTGACCGAGATCGAGGTCCGTCTCCGCACCGTCCTCGGTGACGAACACCTCACCATGCTGGAAGGGGCTCATCGTGCCTGGATCGACGTTGATGTAGGGATCGAACTTCTGCATCTGCACGCGCAACCCGCGGCTCACGAGCAGACGCCCGATCGAAGCGGCCGCGATGCCCTTGCCGAGCGAGGACACCACGCCGCCCGTTACGAAGATGTAGTAAGGCGCCCGCGCCTTGCCTGTGGAGCGGTCAGCCATCGGCCCGTTCCCGGGCGGCTCGCGACTGACTGTGGCGGGCGGGCTCCAACCTGCCAATGGAGTCTAGCCGACGGAGCAGCCGGTTTCGTTCCACCAGCGCTCCGATCGATCGAAACTCCCCATACACCGTGATCAGCACGAGCAGGACAAGCGCCACCAACTGCCCCTCCACCGGCAGGGTCATCACCAGCCAGAATCCAGCCATCGCCCCGAGCGCGTTCGACCCGACGTCGCCCAGCATCGCACGCTCGCGCAGGTCGTAGGGAACCAGCACGATCACCGGGCCCACCAATAGTCCGAGCGTTTGAAGCGGAGCGACGTTCCACCAAAAGAACGTCAGCGCGCCGCCAACCAGCGCGAGGCTCTTGATCGCGCGACCGGGTCGCAGGTCGAGCAGGTTGAACAGATTCGTGGCGAGCAACAGCACCGCCACTGAGAGCAAGTGCTCCCCCCAGCCCCGTCCGCCGCCGGAGAGCGCGTAGAGCGCCAAGCCAAGCGCTCCCACGGCCTTCAGCGCGCCGGTGCTGAGTCGCCCGTGCGCGGCCGCGCCGGCGTGTCCGCGCCAGCCGCGAGGCGCATCGGGCCTCGAAGCGGCACCCGCCGGTGCGCCGCCGCCCAGCAGATCGTCGACCAACCCGAGCAGGGCCACGCCGAGCGTGTAGAGCAGCACCGGGCCAAGCCCACTGTGCAGAAAACCGGCGTCGGCCAGTTCGTCGAACGCGGCCAGCGGCCCAAGCGCCATCAGAGCGGCCACGCCGATGACCACGCCCGACGCGGCCGGGATGCTGACGCCGCGATAGTTGCTTCGCACCACCCCGGCTTTCGCGAGCGCGCTCACGAACGCGGGGGTGATGACAAGGGCGGCGATCGCCGAGACGATGAGGGGAACGAAGTACACGCGGGCCGTTCCCGCTATCTGGTCCTGGGCCGCGGCGGAAGCAACTTGCCACCGCCGGTGCCGAACTGGCCCTCGGCCCCGGCAAGCACGTAAACGAGAGCTGCGTGGCCCGCGACGAGATCGATGTCGTCAACGGTCGAAACGCCCCTGTCCTTGAAGAAGCCGACCTGAGAAGGATCCGCGTCCTGCCTCTCGACCGCGGCCAGCGCGGCCTTCGAGCGCCCGAGGCCGGCGATAAAAGACTCTTCGAAGGCGTCCTCCAGCGCCTCTTGCCGGCCCTTCAACCCCTCCCTGTCACGCACCAGGACAACCGCATCGAGCGGCTCGAACTCCCCCCGCGAGCTGGAGAACAGGCTGTGGCGCACACGCTGCGGGAGCGCTCCCCCCGCCACGATCTGCCGTCCGATGCTGCGCCCGAAACGCCGTACCTGGCGCTTCGAGCGCAAGCGTGAATAGCGCGTGCCCGAGAGGTCGCCGGCGATGTCTCGCAATGGGAGCGGCGCAGCCACAACGTTGACCGAGAACAGCCGAGCACCCGCCGGCTCGATCGCCGAGCTGACGTCCTGCACGTAGTCCTGGGGCAGATTGCCGACCGCGACCATGCCGACCGCCTGCCCACGCAGCATCCCCCGCACCAGCCCCGGGTAGGCCTGGCGCTCGAAGTCGTCGCGCGCGCTGAGCTGCGAATCGAGGTCCGCGTTGCGCCCGCGCGCCCTGTCGAGGTCTCCGCGCAGCGAGCGCTCGAGGTCGCGGCGAGCGCCGGACACCACTCCCTTGTCTCCGATCGCAACTCCCAGAACGACGCCGATCGCCAGGGCCAGGAACACTGCGACCAGTGAAAGGGCGTGGTAGCGGAAGTTGATCAAGTCGAGTGAGCTAGTGGAGGAACCGACAACATTAGCCGGCTTCTGGTGGTCGCAGCGACCGCCGTGCCGCGTCCTCGGAGGTCCGCCGTAGCGCTGCTACGACGGACTCCTGCGTCCTTGCCCGGCGGTCGCTGCGCCTCCCCAGAACACCGGCAACGTTATCGGTCCCTCCACTAACCGCCGAGCAGCACTTGAATCTTCAGCCACACCAAGTCGATCAAACGATGGAGTTGCGGTGAGCTGAACCCGACCGCGACCATGACCGCGCCGAAGGCCGCGACCAAAGGGATCACCAGTCGCCTGCTCGGAGCCGGGCGGTAGAGCCTGCTCACACCCTTGGCATCCACCAGGATCTCGCCAACCCGCAGACGAGTGAGAAAGGTGGACGACATCCCGGCGCGCGCCTTGTCGAGGAACTCGATCAGGTTGAGGTGCGAGCCCACGCTCACGATCAGCCTGGCTCCCCGCTCGTGGGCGATCAGCATCGCCACGTCCTGGCTCGTTCCGGGCGCCGGCAGAACCTTGTGCTCGACTCCCATGCGCTCGAGCCGCTCGGCACCCGGCGCGCGTCCGTCCCGGTAGGCGTGCACGATCAGCTCCGCGCCGCACTCGAGCACGCGGTCCGACGCCGAGTCCATGTCACCGACGATCAGGTCCGGCCGCAGTCCGGACTCCAGCAGCGCGTCACCGCCGCCGTCCACGCCGACCAGCAGCGGACGCACCTCGCGGATATAGGGACGCAGCGCACGCAGGTCGCGCTTGTAGTCGGTCCCGCGCACGACGATCAGCACGTGACGATCGCGAAAGTCGGTCTCCAGCTCGGGAATGCTCAAGCGCCCGGCGAGCAGCTCGCGCTCGTCCCTGATGTGAGCGAGGGTGTTCTCCGCGAACTGCTCGATCGCCTCGCCGATCTGCGACTGCTGCACCCGCGACACGCTGGTCAACTCGTCAAGCGTGCGCAACGTGCCCACCGCCAGAACCGAACCGTCGCCGGCCATGATCGTGCCGCCACGCAGGGCGATCCGGTCCCCGTCGCTGAGATCGTCGAACAACGAGGCGCCGACGGCATCCACGAGTGGAACGCCGGCTCGCACGAGGATCAGCGGGCCGGGGTTCGGATAGCGCTCCGAAGTCGAGGGGGAAACGTTGATCACCGCTCGCACGCCTGCCTCGACCAGGTCCTCGGCCGCCACGCGGTCGAGGTCACAGTGGTCGATCACCGCGATGTCGGCATCGCAGAGGCGCCGTACGAGGTCTTTGGTCCGTTTGCCCAGTCTCGCCCTGCCGTGGATCTCGCGGCCGAGAGCCGGAGCAGTTCCGAATGCGGGTGGCGCGGCGGCGTCGGCAGGAAGCGCGGCCCTGCCCGCCGTGGCGTCCGCGGCGGTCTGGGCAGTGGTATTGGCTGGTGTGCGGGCGGCTGCCATTTCGGGCTCGGGCCGGAGGCCCCCCGCAATGATGAATGACGGAGGGCTTCGCCGCCACCCCGAGGGGCTACGCGGCCTCGATCAGCCGCTCGGCGTGGCGTCGCGCGTCCCGATCGTCCGCATCGGCGCCCAGCATTCGGCAAAGCTCCTCCACGATCTGGTCGCCCTCGAGCCGCTCAACGCTGGTGCTGGCCACGGTCTCCACGCCGGCATTGCGGCGCCTCGACGGCATCGCCTTGGTGACGCGAAAGTGCTGGCTCGCCTGCGAGGCCACCTGAGGCAGATGGGTGATGCAGATCGCTTGCCGCGAGGTCGCCAGCGCTCGCAATCTCGCGCCCACGGCACGAGCGGTGCCGCCACCGACCCCTGCATCGACCTCGTCGAACACGACCGTTGGAGACCCGGAAGCCGCCGTCGCCACACTCATCAGCGCGAGCATCACGCGCGAGAGTTCGCCGCCCGAGGCGACCTCGCGAAGCGGCCCGGCCCGCACGCCCGGGTTGGGAGCGATCGAGAACTCGACCACTTCGGCGCCCTTGGCGCCGAGATCCAGGCCCGGCGAGCGTCCGGAGACCGGCTCCAACTCAACCTCGAACAGCACGTCGGGCATCGCCAGCTCGGCTAGCTCGGCGCAAAGCGCTCCCGACAGCCTGGCGGCGGCCTCGCGCCGTGCAGCGGTGAGCCGTTTGGCGAGCCGCCGCAACTCGGCGCTCGCCGTCGTCAACTGCTGCTCGACACGGTCCGTCTCGTCGGCAAGATTGGCGAGGCGATTGCGCTCCAGTCGCGCGTGCTCGGCATGTGCGAGCACTGCGTCGATCGAGCCTCCGTGCTTGCGCTTCAGGCGCCCAAGGGCCTCGAGCCGCTCGTCGATCGCCGCAAGGCGGGCCGGGTCGGCCTCGAGCGAGCTCGTGTAGTCGCCCAGCTCGCGAGCCAGGTCGCGTACCTCCTCGACCAGCGTGGCACTGAGCGCGGCGAGCTGGGCCATCGCTGGATCGTCGCCGCCGGCGCGCTCGAGCTCGCCGGATGCCGCGGCAAGCCCATCCGCGACGCCAAGCGCAGCTCCGTCGGGAGAGGGTTCGAGCGCACCGAGCGCGGTGTCGCCTGCAACGCGCAGCGTCTCGACCGAACTCAGGCGTTGCCGCTCCTCTGCGAGCTGGTGCTCCTCGGCAACGCTCGGCGCGGCCTGTTCGATCTCGTCGATTTCGAAGTCGAGCAGGTCGAGGTCGCGCTCGCGCGCACCGGCCCGTTCCCGCAGCAGACCAAGCTCCCTTTGCAGCGCCTGCCCACGCGTCCATTCGCGCTCGTACGCGCGTCGCGTCGCGACATGCGCCTCGCCACAGAACCCGTCCAGCACGTCGAGCTGCGCTGAGGCGAGGGTCAGCTTTCGGTGCTCGTGCTGACCGTAGAACGCGAGCAACACCGAGCCGACCGTCTGAAGATCCGCGGCGGAGGCCGAGCGCCCCTGGAGATAAGCACGAGAGCGCCCCTGCGCGGTCACGCGACGAGCGAGCAGGAGCTCACCGTCATCGAGGTCGATCCGCTCGCGCAGCTGTTCGGGCTCGACGGCCTCGAGCAGCGCGGGAGGCACCTCGAACAGGCCCTCCACGTATGCCTCGCTCGAGCCAGGGCGCACTATGTCGCGCCTCGGCTTGCACCCCAGCAGCAGATCGAGCGCATGCGTGAGCATCGTCTTGCCGGCACCGGTCTCGCCCGTGATCACGTTCAGGCCTGGACCAAGCAGCAACTCGGCTTGCTCGACAAGCAGGAGATTCTGGACACGCAACTCCAGCAGCATGCAGCTCATTTCTGGGGGTGCGCGTAGCGCGACCCTCTTGACTGAGGTGGGGCGCAGCCCCTAGTTCTTTCTAGCAGCGGGGCCCGACGGAGCGCAGGCGCGCACTGACCGTTACCGGGTCAGACGCAGGAGTTTCTCGCGGAACCGACCGTAGAAGCTCGAGCCGGGCAACTGCGCCAGCCCCACCGCACGTGGCCTGTAGGTGATGCTCACGCTCTCGCCCGCCCCGATCTCGCCCGTGTGAATTCCATCAACAACCACGTCGACCGGCTCGGCTCCCTCGTTGGTGACGCGAAGCTCGTCGTCGGGCGCTGCCACCAGCGGCCTGTAGCTCAACGCGTGCGGCGCGATCAGGCTGACGGCGAATCCGTGCACGCCCCACGCCACGATCGGGCCGCCGACCGAGAGGTTATAGCCGGTCGATCCGACCGGCGTGGCGGCGATCAGGCCGTCACAAGGAACAGCACGCACGATCTCCTCGTCGGAGAGCGAGTAGGAGAGGTGTGTCACGTTCAAGTGCGAGCGGCGCTGCAAAGAGACCTCGTTGATCGCGAAAGCACTCTGCGATTTTCCGGCAACCGTCATCGCGGGCAGCTCGGCGACCTCGAACGCGCCGCCGAACGCGCGATCGAGACCCTCCTCGAGCCCGGCACGGTCGACCGTCGCGAGGAACCCGATGCGGCCAAAGTTGATCGCGAACACTGGAACATCGGTGCCGGTGTACGCGCGCAACGCTCTCAAAGTCGCGCCGTCGCCACCGAGCACGAAGCAGATGTCGGGCTGCGGCCGGCCTGCATCGTCGCCGCCCGAGCCCGAGCTGACTCCGGCGAGGTCGTGCTTGGCCGCCTCTTCGTCGTCGAATTGCAGCTCCGCTCCGGCGCTGCGCGCCGCGTCGATCAGGAGTTGCACCGCCTCGGCGGTCTCCTCGGGGCGGTGGTGCGTCATCACCGCCGCGAGTCGCACGGCGCGGGGTGCGGTCCTCGCTTCGCTCATCGAGCGCACCAAACGAAGCTCTCACGGTTGCCCGCCGGTCCTGGCAACCCCGACGAGCAATAGCCGAGCACGGCGAGACCCAGGGAGCGCGCACGTTCGCCGACCGAGACCAGCGCATCTGCTCGATCGCCAGGGTCACGCACCACTCCCCCCTTGCCCACGCGGTCGCGCCCCAGCTCGAACTGCGGCTTTATCAGCGCCAGCAGATCGAACCGCTCGGCGGCGGCAGCGACGATCGCCGGCAGGATCTTCGACAGCCCAATAAAGGAGACATCGACCACGACGAGGTCCGGTCGGTAGGGCAGCTTGGAAGGCTCCAACTCGCGCGCATTGAAGCGCTCGATCACCGTGACGCGCGGGTCCCGGCGCACGCTCCAGTGCAGCTCGCCGTATGCGACGTCCAGTGCGATGACTCTTTCCGCCCTCGCGCGCAGCAGACAGTCGGTGAATCCGCCGGTCGAGGCCCCGACGTCGAGCGCCGAGCGCCCCTGCACCGTTACGTCCAGCACTTCGAGCGCGCGTTCGAGCTTCAGCCCGCCGCGCGAGACGTAGCGCCGGCCCTGTTTCACGCTCAACTCGGCATCCGGCGCCACGAGCGTGCCGGGCTTGGTGGCGGGCCTCGATCCGTCACCGACGATCACCGAGCCCGCCATCACCGACGCGGCAGCCTGGTTGCGCGACTCGAACAGCCCGCGTTCCACGAGCAACGCGTCGAGTCGCTCCTTCGTGCTCTTGCCACGTGTGCGAGCTTCGCTCGTCATCGCCTCAAAAGGTACATGGGCAACCGAATGGGGACTGCAAAACCCACTGTGATCGCATTCACACAAGAACAAGCGTTCGAACGCTACAACTCCAAGGACCGGAGAAACCGGCAGCGGAAACCGTCGATCTGGACAGGCAAATGACCCTCTCGCGATTACTTCCATTCGAGCTTCACGCGGTGCTGGAGGCGCTGATGGCGCCGGCGATCATGGTCGCGCCGTTCGCATTCGGCTTCCCGCCCGCCGCGCTCGTTGGCGCGATCGTGATAGGTGCGCTGTTGATGGGGTCGGCCCTGCATGGGAGCGGGCGCGCACCGCGCGTTTCGGCGCATCTCGGCCTCGATCTACTGGTGACAATCGGCACGGTCGGCCTCGCTGTCGGGCTCGCGCTCACCGGCGAGCTTGCCGCCGCGATTTTCTTCGCGGCCGCGGCAGCCTTTCAACTACTGCTTTCCGCAAATACCAGCTACAGCGCCGCCAAACGAGCGGCCAGGTGACTTCCTCCCCCAACCACACATAGAAGAGATCAGCGAATCTCTCTCCTCCCCCAAGACGCCCCGCTCACGCGGGGCGTCTGCCTTCTACAGCTCGGACCCTTGCTTCCGTGTCAGGCGCCGCGGGCCGGTGCGGCGATCTCCAGCGCGGCTGCAACCCTGTCGCTGATTCGATCCGCGGTGAGGCCAACCTCCTCGCGGAGCAAGTCGGGCTTGCCGTGGGTCACGTAACGGTCGGGTAGGCCGAACCGCATCACCCGCAGATTGGCGTCGAGGCCGTGGTCGGACAGGGATTCGATAACCGCCGATCCGAACCCGCCGGGAAGCACGTTGTCCTCGATCGTGACGAGCAGCTCATGCTCCGCCGCCAGCTCGTCGATCAACCGGGAGTCGATCGGTTTGGCAAAGCGTGCGTCGCACACGGTTGGCGAGACTCCAGCGTCGCTCAGCAGCGATGCTGTCTCTAGCGCGATGCCCACACCGGCGCCGTAGCCAAGCAGGGCGACGCGCTCACCCTGTGCAAGCAATTCGGCGCGCCCGATGTCGATCGACTCCGGTGCGGCAGGCAGCTCGACGCCAGCCGCCGCGCCGCGCGGATAGCGCAACGCGATCGGCCCGTCGTCGTACTGCAGCGCCGTGTGGAGCATGTTCACCAGCATCGCCTCGTCGCGCGGTGCCATCAACACGATGTTCGGCAGCGGCCGCAGGTATGAGATGTCGAACGCTCCGTGGTGCGTCGGGCCATCGTCGCCGACCAGGCCGGCGCGGTCCATGCTGAACACGACGTTGAGCTTTTGCAGACAGACGTCGTGGACGATCTGGTCGTATGCGCGCTGAAGAAAGGTCGAGTAGATGGCCGCCACGGGCTTGAGGCCCTCGAGGGCCAGCCCGGCCGCGAACAGCACGGCGTGCTGCTCGGCTATGCCGACGTCGTAGCACTGGTCGGGAAGCTCGCTGGCGAGCTTGGACAGGCCGGTACCGCCGGCCATCGCCGCCGTGATCGCCACCACGCGAGGATCGCGCCTCGCCTCTGCGGTGATCGCCTCGGCGAACACCTCCGTGTACTGCGGTGGACTCGATCGCTTGAAGCGCTTGGCCCCTGGTCGAGCCGCCGTGACCTCGCCGTTTGCGATCGAACCCGGCTTGGCGGCGTGCCACTTCTCCATTCCCGCGAGTCCGCCCTCCTCAGCCGGGGCGAAGCCCTTGCCCTTCACCGTCTTGATGTGCACGACCACCGGCCTCTGCGCGTCGAGCGCCTGGCGCAATGCTCGGCGGAGCTGCTTGACGTCGTGACCGTCGATCAGGCCGACGTAGGCGAGGTCGAGCTCCTCGAAGAACAGTCCCGGCGCCCAGAATGCCTTGAGCGCCTCCTTGAGTTGAGGACCGAGGCGCTCTATCTGTTTTCCGATCCCGGCCGGAAGCTTTGTCAGCCCCGCCTCGACCGACTCGCGCGCGTGCCAGCCGGTCGCGTTGAGGCGCATGCGGTTGAAGTAGCTGGACAGCGCCCCGACGTTCGGCGAGATCGACATCCCGTTGTCGTTGAGCACGATGACGACCGGCGTCTCGAGACCACCCGCATTGTGAAGCGCCTCGAAGTTCACTCCGCCCGTCATCGCACCGTCACCGACCACGGCTACGACGCGCGCGTTGCTCTCATCCCCCTCAATGCCCGCACGCTCGCGAACGCGCATCGCTTCTCTGATGCCGACAGCGTAGCTCGCGGCGGTGGACGCGTGACCAGCTCCCATGATGTCGTGGACCGACTCCTCGCGCGAGCAGAATGGGGCCAAACCACCGTACTGTCGGATGCTCGAAAGCCGCTCGCGACGGCCTGTCAGCACCTTGTGCGGGTATGCCTGGTGCCCGACGTCCCAGATGATCTTGTCGTGAGGCGAGTCGAGCAGGCTGTGCAGCGCGACCGCAAGCTCACACACGCCGAGGTTGGCGCCAAAGTGCCCGCCGACTTCGCCAACCGTATCGATGATGTACTCGCGCACCTCCTGCGCGAGCTGCTGGAGCTGGTCGTCATCGAACTGCCTGAGATCGGCCGGGCCATCGACCTCGTCGAGTAAACGCTGTGCTTGCTCGTCGCTATTCGGTGAGTTCATTCGTTGCGCGTGTAGATGAAATCCGTTATTCCCTGGAGAGCCGATGCATCGCCGCTCAGCGCCGAGCGCGCCGCCTCCAGCGCATCACATGCCTTGTGGTGCGATTCGCCGGCGAGCTCGCGCGCCTGCTCCAGCCCGAACACACTGACATACGTCTTTTTGCCGAGACGTTCGTCGCTGCCCCGGGGCTTTCCCAGCTCCTGCGACGAGCCGGTCACGTCCAGTATGTCGTCAACTATCTGAAAGAGTACGCCCAACTCGTCGGCGAATCGAGCGAATGCCTGTCTGGCCGCATCCGATGCCCCCAGCAGCAGCGCCGGCACGGCGATGCTGGCGCCTATCAGCCTGCCCGTCTTGAGCTCGTGCATGTGGCGCAGCTCGTCGGCCGCCATGTCCGTGACCTCGGCGACGTCCACGTACTGCCCGCCAACCATGCCGCCGGCGCCAATCGCATCCGAGAGCTCACGAAGCGCGGCCAGCACCCGTGCGGGCTCGCCGGGCTGATGGTTCAGTATCAGCTTGTAGGCCTCGGCAAACAGTCCGTCTCCGGCCAGGATCGCGACGTCCTCGCCGTACGCGATGTGGCAGGTCGGGCGTCCGCGACGCAACTCGTCGTCGTCTATCGCCGGTAGGTCATCGTGTATCAGTGAATAGGTGTGGATCAGCTCGATCGCAGCCGCTGCGGGGAGCACGTCCTCGGAAACACCCCCCAGAGCCCGCGCGGTGGCGAGGGTCAGCACCGGCCGGATGCGCTTGCCGCCCGCGAGCAGCGAGTAGCGCATCGCCTCGTCGAGCCCCTGCGTGGCGGGCTCGCGGGAGAAACGCAGCGTCCCGAGGTACGACTCGACCTGCTCGCGCAGATCGTCGGGATAGCTTTCGCGGGTCGCCGCGGGTCCTTCCGCTGGGCTGCGTTCGCTCAGAGCAGCTCCTCCTGACCGGGGAGCGAGCCCTCCGGTGCGGCACCTGCGATCCGATCCAGCTCGATCGAGGCTTGCGACGCAAGCTCCGCGCAGCGCGCTACAAGTGCTGTCGTGCGCTCGGAGTCGAACTCGCCCGAGCGCAGCTCGGAAGCCGATTGCTCGAGCTGCTTCGCGATCTCTTCGAGCCGAGCCGTTCCAGTCTGGGTCTGCGTGCTCATGTGACCTTGCCCTCCTTCATGACGTTGCCAAGTATGCCGTTCAAGAAACCGGGAGCCTCTGCCCCGCAGTATCGCTTCGCCAGCTCCACTGCCTCATCGATCGCCACTTCCGCGGGCACATCGGGCCTGTGCAGCATCTCGAACAGAGCGACGCGCAGGATCGCTCGCTCGAGCGGCGCGATGCGTTCGAGCGACCAGCCAATCGCGGACTGTGAGATCAGTCCGTCCAACTCGTCCCGGTGCGAATCGACGCCTTCCACGAGCTCGCGCGTGAACCCGTCGAGCTGGTCGTGTCGCTCGCGCTCGGCCACGTCCCGCTGGTAGAGATGGAAGACGGCGGTTCGTCGCTGATCGGTACGGCTCACCGCGATCCTTCTCTACGCGCGCGAAACGTATTCCCGCGTGCGCGTATCGACGCGCACGCGATCACCTTCGTTCACGAAGAGAGGGACGTGGACGATCACGCCTGACTCCAGCGTGGCCGGCTTGGTGCCGCCACCGGATGCCGTGTCGCCGCGGACCCCGGGATCGGTCTTCGTCACCGCCAGCTCAACCGCGCTCGGGAGCTGAATGCCGCTCAGCCGGTCATCAACGAACAGCACCTCGACCTCGTCATTTGGCAGGATCCAGTCGAGCGCGTCGTCGAGCGCCGAGCGCTCGAGCGGCGTCTGTTCGTAGTCGGAGAGATCCATCATCACGACCTCGTCGCCCGATTCGTACAGGTACTGCATCTTGCGCGTCTCGGTATGGATCGGCCGCACCTTTTCCCCGGCGCGAAATGTCTTGTCGAGCACAGTCCCGGTCGCCACGTTGCGCAGCTTGCTGCGTACGAAAGCCGGGCCCTTGCCCGGCTTGACGTGCTGGAACTCGATGATCCTGAAGATGTTGCCATCGACCTCGATGTGAGTTCCGTTCTTGAACTGGTTGGTGCTGATCACGGCTCAAAGCGTAGTCGAGTCTTGCCTCCCGGACCGGCTCATCTACAATGACACCACCCGGACGAGCTAGATGAAGGAGATGACGAATGCTCGACTTGGACAAGCTGGATTTGAGCGACCTCTGCATCGCTCTGGAGGATCACTCCTCCTTGAACGGTTGGCTGCTGGACCCGCGTGCCGGCAAGACATACCCGGCGCCGGAGAGCTCGCTCGAAGACGCATGGGAGTTCGACATCGATCCCGAAGAGCTGATCGCGATCGATCCGGTTCCCTCATACGAGAGCTACGGCGACCTGGAAGACTTCACCGCTGAGGTGCAAAACAGCAAGGCGCGCGATTTGCTCGAGCGCGCCATCGCGGGGCGAGGGGCATTCCGCCGGTTCAAGGACACGCTGTTCGAGTTTCCCGAGCTAAGAGAAGCCTGGTTCAAGTTTCACGACGTGCGCATGGAACGGCGGGCAATCGAGTGGCTACTGCAGCAGGAGCTCGTCGATCCTGCCCACGCTGAAGCTGCGCTGGCCGAGCGTGTGGACCCACAGCTCCCAGAGGCATCGGAGCCGCTGGATGCACAGGGCGTTGCGCAGGCGGTAGCAGCCGATCTGCGCCGCCTCTATGGCGAGCGGCTGCGCCGGGTGGCCCTGTTCGGGTCCTGGGCGCGTGGAGATGCCCACCCCGACTCCGACATCGATCTGCTCGTAGTTCTCGATCATGTGGACTCACCGTGGGAGGAGCACAGGCGCATGGACGACATCCTGTGGACAAACTCCCTTCGCAGCGACAGCGTAATCAGCGCGAGCGTGGCGTCCGAAGACCAGCTTCGCTCACCAAGCACCCCAGCGATGATCACGGCTATGTCCGAGGGACGAACAATCGACTGAGGCGGCTTTGCCCCCACTTCAAAGAAGCGAGCAAGAGCTCAACGCCTCTCAGGCACTGATGGACGGAGGTTTTTTCTCGCAGGCGATCTCGCGAGCGTACTTCGCGGTCTTCTATGCGGCAGAGGCGGCACTATTAGAGTTGGGCGAGACACGGTCCAAGCACTCAGGGGTGATCTCCGCCTTCGGAAAGCATGTGATCAAAGAGGGCCATGTCGACGAGAGCACGGGCAGGTATCTTCGCTCCCTGTTCGAGAGACGAAACGAAGCCGACTATGGTTTTGCCGAGGTTCCCAAGGATGAAGCAAAGCTCGCGCTAGGCGAAGCCCGAACATTCGTTGCGGCGGTCAGATCCTGGATGGCCGAGTAGAGCGGCCTCGTTCCCGAATGAGCAGCGCTGTCAGATCTCGCAGGATTGCGTCGGGCTCCCTGTGCAGCTGCCGCCAGGTGATGCGAAGCACGCGCCAGCCGTCCGCCTGCAAGGTGCGATCGCGGGCCCGGTCGCGCTCAAAGGCGGAATCGGTCGCGTGGCTCGCGTGGCCATCGAGCTCGACGATGACCCGCTGCTCTCGCCACAGACAGTCAGCCTCGATCCAGCGATCGGACACCCACAGCGACACATTGACCTCGGGGCGAGGCAGATCGAAGTCTTCAAGGAACACGAGGAAGCGCTCCTCCAGCTCGCTGCGTGTGACGGTGGCGCCGACCCTTCCTGCGGCCAGAACGGCCCTGATGGCGGCCGCGCCGCGGCGACGTGGATGGCGAAGGACGAGATCTTCGAGGGACAGCGCGTCCGTCAGCTGCAACACCTCGGCTTCCTCGATCGCTCGTTCCAGCTGCCGGCGACCGACCGCTCCAGCCAGATCGAGCAGCGTCCGTGGTGGAGTCGTGACCGGTATGCCGTGCAGCGCGGTCACCTCGTCGGGCCTCACTCTTGAGACGTGAACCTGAAGGCCGGCATGGGAACGAACCGCCCGCGGCACGGAGACCTCGATCCGGCCTCGAGCGCTCTTGTGAACCCCCCAAAGGGCCGCTGCGGAGCGATGGCTGAGAGCCGCGTCCCGCCCCGCCACCAGCACCGCGGCCATCCACCTTCCTTCCCTTGAAAGCACCCGGTGGCCGACCGCGTACACGCCGCGATGGACATTGTGCAACCGACCGCAGCGCACCCGGTAGTCGATCGCTCCGTGGCCGAGCCCCAGGCCGACGAGTTGGGCGCGCGCCACGAGTCCGTGCTGCCGCTCCGCAAGCGCCGCGATCGCCGCATCCACGCGGCGCGATTGACGTTTGGCATCCATGTCATGCCCAAGTGCAATGGCATCGGAGATTGGCCGACGGGTCGCGGCAAGGCAAGACGCGGACGCGCCAGATCTCCTACACGATCGTCAAGTCTTTGGAAACGCCCGTGAGGACCTCGGGCTCGTCGTCGCGCACCACGACCAAGTCCTCGATGCGCGCTCCGAACCTCCCGGGCAGATAGACGCCTGGCTCGATCGTCACGATGTTCCCTTCCGCCAGGAGCGACTTGGTGCCGGGCGCCAGCCGCGGGCCTTCGTGCACCTCCAGGCCCACTCCGTGGCCGACCCCGTGCCCGAAGTGCTCGCCGTGGCCAGCCCGACCGATGATCTCACGCGCGGCGGCGTCGACCTCCTGTGCCGCCGCCCCGGCCCGAGCCCGCTCGAGCGCCGCGGCCTGCGCCTGCTTCACCAGCTCGTAGCACCCTTGCGCCTCGCCGCCGATCTCCCCGGTGGCGAAAGTGCGCGTGCAGTCGGAGCAGTAGCCGTCCCTGGTGCAACCCATGTCGACCACGACCAGCGTGTCGCGGGGAATCTCGGCGTCGCGAGGCTCAGCGTGTGGCAGCGCTGCGTTTTCGGCCGCGGCGACGATCGGGGGGAACGACATCGACGTTCCCATGTCGAGCGCGCGCCGTTCGAGCGCGATTGCCACCGCGCGTTCGGTGTGACCGGCGAGTCCGTGCTCGGCGATCAGCCACCGATAGAGGTCGTCGGCGAGCGAAGTGGCAGCGCGAATCGCCTCGATCTCCTTCGCGTCCTTGACCTCGCGCAGCTTTTCGACGAGACCCGCCGCGGCAACCAGCTCAACCTCGTCGCCGGCCAACCCGGCCAGCCGCGCGTGCTGGCGAACGCTCATGTGAGCGTCGTCGAAGCCGAGGCGCACAGGGCCCTCCTCCGACTCCGCTATGGCCACTTCGACCACCGACTCGAGCAAATCGCGCTTGCCCTCGTGCAACTCCCAATCCCGAACCTCGTTCTCGGCGCGCGCCGTATAGCGGAAGTCGGTGACGAAGACACGCTTGCCGGACCCCACGATGCACAAGCCGTTGGTGCCGGCAAAACCTGTCAGATAGTGCACGTTGGTCAGATTGGTGACCAGCAGCAGATCGAGCTGTTCCTGCTGCGCGAGCCACTCGAGGCGGTCGGCGCGCTCGCTGAAGACGCTCATGCCGCAGGCGGCGGCTCGACGCCCAGCTCGGCGGCGAGTCGGGCGAGCGCATCCTGGTAGCCGTCCGCGCCCTTCCCGGAGACCTTGGCGAGCACCAGCCCATCGAGCACCGACACCCTTCGCCATTGGTCACGGCTCTCCACGTCGGAGAGATGGACCTCGATCGTTGGCAGCCCGGCGATCTCCAGCGCATCCCGAATCGCCCAGCTGTAGTGCGTCCACGAGCCCGGGTTGAGCACCAGCGCGTCCGCGTTTTGGGGAGCCTGATGGAGCCGCTCGACGAACTCGCCCTCGCTGTTCGTCTGGAAGAAGATCGTCTCCATGCCCAGCTCGCGCGCCCAGTGGCGAATCCGCACCTCCAGCTCGATCAGCGTGAGCGTGCCGTAGTGCTCGGGGTCGCGCTTGCCGAGCATGTCCAGGTTCACGCCGTGCAGCACCTCGATGCGTGCGCCGATCACGACCTCAGCTCCTCGATCGCCTCGACCAGCAGCTCGTCTGAAACGTCACAGCCGGTCACGACATCTCCGGGCTCGCGCAACAGGACGAGGTTGCGGCTGCCGCCGGCTCGCTTCTTGTCGCGCTCGGCACGAGCCAGCAACTCCTCGATCGCCGGCCCCGAGAAGGTCGTCGGCAGTCCGTTGCGCTCGAGCAGCGCAGCGACCTGACCTCTGACCTGCGGGTCCAGCTCGAACTCGCGCTCGGACAGGCGCAGCGCCACCAGCAGGCCGACCGCGACCGCCTCGCCGTGGCGGTAGGAGTCATAGTGAGTGGCCGCCTCGAGCGCATGGGCGAAGGTGTGGCCGAGATTGAGCGACGCGCGAACGCCGTGATCATGCTCGTCCGCCGCCACCACCGCGAGCTTGGTGCGCAGGCATGCGGTTATGACGGCCGTGAGCGAGTCGAGGTTGTCGTCGTCCAGCTCGGTGACCGGACTCAACTCGAGCGCGCTCGACCACAGCGTTCCACCCGCGATCAGGGCCGTCTTCACGACCTCGGCGAAGCCGGCAGCAAGCTCGGCGCCCGGCAGCGTGCGAAGCAGCTCGGGGTCGGCGATCACTGCCGCCGGCTGGTGGAACACGCCGACGTAATTCTTGGCCTCGGGGATGTCGACGCCGGTCTTGCCGCCGTAGGCTGAGTCGACCTGAGCGACGAGCGTCGTCGGCACGTGCACGATCGGCACGCCACGCTGGTAGATGGCCGCGCAGAATCCGGCGAGATCGCCGACGACTCCGCCGCCCAGCGCCAGCAGTGCGTCGTCGCGCTGCATCCCGTTGCGCGCCAGCTCCCGCACGATCCGATCGGCCTCGGCAAGGGTCTTGTGCTGCTCGCCAGAGGACACGGCAATCTTGCCGCCAAGCTCGATCCGATCCTGCAACGCACCCTCCACCAAGGGCCCGTGAAGCGCCGCGACGCCTTCGTCGGCGACGATGAAACAGCGTGCGCCAGCGAACCACAGCGCGCCGGCCGCGCGAGTCGCACCGCGTCCCACATACACCGGGTAGCCGTGGTCCCGGCAGGTCGCCCAGAACATCCGCACGGATGGTGGTACTTCGTCGGACGCCAGCGCAACCGCGGCAGCCAGCGCCCGATCGACTTCGTCCATGCGGACGGATGGGACGGTCGCACGCGCGACGCCCTGGTAGAGCGGCACACGCCGCTCGAGCAGATGCGCAAACGCTTCGCGATCGCGCGCGAGGGGCCGCCCAGCGCCGCGCGCACGGCGCCACGCGCTTTCCGCGTCGGTCTCCAGATATATGGCCACGTGGGCCGCCAACGCCGAACGCGTCGCCTCGCTCGTCACAGCACCGCCACCGAGTGCGACCACTCGCGGCCCGTCGGGTCCGAGCAGCTCGTGCACGACGCCTTGTTCACGTCGCCTGAAGGCTTCCTCGCCCTCGCGATCGAAGAAGTCCGCGATCGGCTCTCCCAGCCGGCGCTCCAGCTCGGCATCGGAGTCCGCATGCTCACAGACAAGACGCACGGCCAGTAGCCGCGCCGCAGTCGACTTGCCGGCTCCCATGAAACCGACCAGCACGATCTTGCGGGAGCGGTCAAGCTCGGCCGCGGGATCGGATTCGCGTGCGCGCTCGGCGTTCGTGTCGCCTACTCCCGCCAATCGATGCGCCGCTTGTAGGCCTCGATCGCTTCGTGGACGTCCCGCATCGCGTCGCCGCCGAACTTCTCGCGGTAGGCGCGCGCCAGCTCGTGCGCCAGCATCGCCTCGCCGACGACGCCGGCGGCCGGCACCGTGCAGGAGTCGGTTCGCTCGCGCAACGCTTCGGCCGGCTGCTTGGTCTCGGTATCGACCGAGCGCAGCGGCTTGGTCAGCGTCGGCAGCGGCTTCATCGCCACGCGCACGACCAAAGGCTGTCCCGTGCTCATGCCGCCCTCGAGTCCTCCGGCGCGGTTGGTCTCGCGCCCGTACCCGTGCTGCTCGGTCCAGAAGATCTCGTCGTGCGCAGCGGAGCCCACTCGCCCGGCCAGCTCGAAGCCGTCGCCGATCTCGACTCCCTTCATCGCATGGATCGACATCATCGCCTTCGCGACGCGCCCGTCGAGCCGCGCGTCCCAGCTTGCGTACGAGCCGAGCCCGGGCAGCAACCCGAACGCCCGCACCTCGAACACGCCTCCGAGGCTCTCGTTGGCCTTGCGGGCGGCGTCGATCTCGGCGACCATCGCCGCGCTCGTCTGGTGGTCCAGGCAACGAACGGGCGAGTCGTCGACGGCCGAGTATTCGGCCGCACTGCCGCCCGCGCCATTGGGCGCCGTCACGGTTCCGATGCGGATCACGTGACTGTAGATCGTTACTCCGAGCACACGGAGGAACGACTTGGCGATCGCCCCCGCAGCCACGCGCGCCGCCGTCTCGCGCGCGCTTGCGCGCTCGAGCACGTTGCGGACGTCGGTGTGCGCGTATTTCAACAACCCGGTGAGATCGGCGTGACCGGGACGCGGCAGGTGAACCTCCTCGACCTCTCCCTCGACGGGCCACGGGCTCATCCGATCGGCCCAGTTCTCGTGGTCGCGGTTATCGATCAGGAGCGAGATCGGACTGCCGAGCGTGCGCCCGTGCCTGAGGCCGCCCCACACCCGGGCGCGATCGGACTCGATCTTCATCCGTCCGCCTCGCCCGTGGCCGAGCTGGCGACGGGCCAGCTCGCCGTCGATGTCCTGCGCGGTCAGCTCGAGCCCGGCCGGCATGCCTTCGACAAGGGCCACCAGCCCTGGTCCGTGCGACTCACCAGCCGTTGAGAAGTGCAGCGTGCCCATTATGTCTCGGCGGCCGCCATCACGGATTTGCGGCAGCCGTAGGCTGACGCTCTCCCACGAGGGGGGATCAAAGGGGGCGAAGCCCCCTTGTTGGGACGCTCATGACTGAGGTGTCCGGCGAAGCCGGCCATATATTGAAGGCTATCCACTGGGGTCCCGGGCAACCTGACAGCCCGTTCGTGGACCTCCTGACGCTACGTCAGAAGCCGGCGCCGTCGAGCGTGCCAACCAAACGTTTCTGCGTCCGCTTGGCCTTGCGCTTGGCCTGGCGCCGCTGCTTGCGCACCTCGGTCTTGCGGACGCGCTTGGACCCGTGACTCGAGCGTGACGAGGCCTGAGGCTCGGAGACCTGTTTGACGCCGATGCCCGTCAGCTTCAACGTGTAGGTAGTCACAGCGCCATCGCTGGCTATCGCCTCGATCGTCTGCGAGTTGCCCTTCGTCATATAGATGAAGGAACATTCGTCGTCGCTCGGCTGGCACTTGCCGTCACCCGTTGTGGTAGCCGAGGAGGACAGCAGGAACACCGCGGTCGTGCCGTCCGATCGAATGCCGAGGAAGATGATGATCGGATTGTTGGAGCTGGGAAGGGCGCTGAAGCCGTTGAGAGTACGTTTGTCTAGTCTGCTGCCCTCCTTGCCGAACTTCACCTTCGCTGTGTACCTGTAGTACGTGACGGTGCCGCCGGAACCAGTCCCTGTTGTTCCGCCGCCGGTGGTGGCGGGGACCGTGCCGGAGCCGGTCGTTGCCCCGTCGTCACCAGCCGTGCTCGGCGTGCCGGCCTCCCCGGCCGTGCTCTCAGCGCTTGACGCAACCGAGCCGAATGGGTTCTTGCGCGGGAAGTCGCGCACGCGCTTGCCGGTCTGGGCGTAGAAGGGTTCCTGATCCGTGACCTGCTGCTGGGCATTTGCGATCTGGGCGATAGCGTCGTCGCCCGACCCGGCGGCCGGCACGGCCGCCGGCGTGGCCGCGTCACTGGGCTTCTTGACCGGCTTCGCCAGCAGCAGCGGGATCGCGATCAACACAACGAGCAGTGCCAGCGCAACGATCATCAACGCGGGCTTTCCTCGCAGATCCTCGAACATGCCTCGTACGGCGCTCATGGACGCCTCACGGTGGCCGGTGGAGCGGGAGGGACCGAGCTCGCAGCGGGGCCGCCACCGTCCGTGGGCGGAGCGGCGGCTGTGCTCGGTGCCGCGCCGCCAGGAGCAGCACCGTCGCCCTCAGTCTCACCGGGAACGCTGAAGGCATCGACGGTGATCAGGGCCTTGATCTTCGGGCTGCGCGAGCCACCGCCGCCGCTCGTGCTCCCGCCGCTCTCGGTCTCCGACGTGGTGAACTCGATCGCCGTGATGTTGAACAGGCGCCCCTTGATCTTGAGCGCCTTGCCGTCGGCATGCACCATGCTGTTGAGGTAGTTGATCAGGTTCTCTAGGCGGAAGAAGTCGCCCGAATAGTCCAGTGTGAACGGCACCGGAGTCAGCGTCGAGGCCGCGGCGGCCTGCTCGCCGCCCGCCGCCGGCGCGGCCTCACCGCCTGCGGCCGGCGCAGTCTCGCCCTGTGCTTCGGAGTTGCTTGGCGCGGCCTCGGACCCCTCACCGGATGCTGGCGGCGAAGCGGAAGCGGGCGCTTCGGCTTCAGCGGCAGCAGCTTGCATCTCGATGGAGCCCAGGGCCGTCTTGCTCACGATCCCCGCGTGATCGAGCTGGAGGATCAGCGCGGGAATGTCGTCATCGACCGAGCCGGCGGGCGGAGCGGCCTTGCCGATCTTCGCCAGCGTCTCATAGGTGGACGCGAAGTTCACCTTCGCGTCCTGAGCCGTTCTAGCCTGCGATTGGGCGTCCTTGAGTTGTTGCTGCTGCTCCGCAACCTCCTTGTCGAGCTTTGCAAGCTCCTTGCGCTTGGGCGACAGAAGCAGCATCCAATAGCCGCCGACGACCACGACCACGCCGATCACCGCCAGGATGATCACGTCGCGCTGCCTCACGGTGCGGTCCCTCCGCCGGACTGATCCGACCCGGCAGTGGCGTTGGCCTGATCGGCCGTCTGGGCAGCTCCTTGCGCCTGTTGGGTCGCGGTGCGCGCGGATCCCGCTGGATCCGAGCTGGCCGGCACAGACTCCGCCGGAGCCTCAAAGCCGACGACGAGATCGAACGTGATGCCGCCCGCGCTGCACCCGCCGCCTTCTGCACCGCCGGCCGCGTCGCCACCGGCCGCGTCGCCGGATGAGTCAGACCTGCTGGGCTTGCCCGCAAGGATCTTGGTGACTCCGTCGATGTTGCGCATGCGGGTGATCATCACGGCGACCGACGGCCATCCGCCGCTGCTCGTGCAGGCGGACATCTCGAACGCCGGTCCGGGGATCTGGGAACGGCCTTCGCCTTCCTCTCCGCCAGACTCACCGGCGCTCCCTGGTCCGCCACCGGCCGCACCGGAGCCCCCGCCGCCCGCACCTGCGTCCAGCGTGGCCTTGAGGGTGTCGATCGTGACGTCGTCCGGGATCACGTGCGTGAGCTGGCGCAGGCGCCGCTCGAAGTCGAAGCGGCCCTTGACGACGCCGTACACCGCGTCGAAGCGCTGCTGAGCGGCGGTCTGCGTGTCGCCGTAGGCCGCGAACTTCTGCGCCACGCCCTCGGCCTGCGCGGCCTGTTTGTCCAGTTCGGCCTTCTTGCTCTTGTGCTCGTTGATCTGGTTGTTGGTGGACGTCAGCACGAACACGCCGAGGACTAGAGCGCCGAGCACGCCGAGCACGACGTACGCGCCCTTTCCACCGCCCTTGGGACGCGCTCGCGACGCCCCGCGGCGCTCATCCACCGGAATCAGGTTTACGGGCCTCACTGCACCACCTCGTCGATCGCCAAGCCGGCGGCAACCGTCAACTGCGCCCCATCAACGCCGTCGAGCGCACCCGGGGAAACCGCGATGGCACCGAGGCTGCGCGGCTCCACCGTCAACCCCACTTCGTGCTCGAGCCTTGCCGGGAAGCCCGCGAGGGCGATCGCCGGGCCGGCAAGCACGACGCGATCCACCGGGCGGGCGTTCGAAACGGAGCCCTGGTAGTACTCGAGCGAGAGCCGAATCTCGTCCGCGATCTTGCTCACGCCGCCAACCAGCACGTTGCGCGCCTCGACCACGATCTCACGCTCACCCTCGATCTGCTCCACTTCCCGCTCGAGACCGACGTGTCGAAGCCATTGACGAGCGTGCTCGAGCGTGAGTGCCTTGCGCTCCGCGAGCGCTGCCACCATCGACTCGATGCCGTTCTGGAGCACGCGGTTGAAGACGCAGTTGGTCCCCGCGGCGATTGCCAGATTCGTCAGTCCGCCGACGTGACAGTAAAGCGTCGCGGTCTCTTCAGTTTGCGCCACGGGCTCCGCAAATATCTGCTCTGCCGGAATGGCAGCAGCCGCCTCGGGCTCAGGCGTTGCCTCGTCTGCCACGTCGAGCATCGGCTGCAAGACCTCGGCAACATCGGATGCCTGCTCGACTTGTGGCTGTGGCTCGAAGTCTTGCTGCGGGACGACTTCAGGCTGAGACTCAACTTCGGGCGCGTCACCGACGGGCTCCACATCGTCGAGCTGCGAGTCGTCTTGCGCGGCGGAAGCGATCGGCTCGAAGTGCTCGCCGGCGTCGACTACGGATGGGCTGATGTCGGGTGGCGCGACCGTCGCTTGAGCGGAAGCGCCGTTGCCATCGTCGAGCGGCACAACCTTGTGCGGTGGCACGTACAACGCGCGCACGATCGCGAACGCTGACAAGTCGACGAGCTGGGGGTCGAGCCCTGCCTTGCGCGCGGCCGTGAGCAGATGCTCGATTGTTTCGCGCCGAGCCGCAACCATCAGCACCCGCATCCGCGCGGTCTCCCCGTCATTGAACTTCTCCAGCACGCGATGCGCGAGCACGGCTTGCTCGAGCGGCATCGGCAACTCCTCCTGGGCCTGGAAGCGAACGGCGGCCTCCAGCTCCTGCTCGCCCTCGATGTCGGGCAGCTCGATCACGCGCACGACGATCTTCTGGCTCGCGACGCCAAGCCGCACGACCTTCGGGAGGTTGTTGTCGCGGAAGAAGGCGCGCAACTGATTCGAGAGTCCATCGACATCCGTTACCTCGCCCTCGTTGAACAATCCCGGCATCAGCTCCGATGTGGCGGCGCGGTTAAGAGTGGGGCTGCCGTTGTTCGAGAACTCGGCCGCGGCAACGAACCCGGGCTCGATGTCGAGCCCTACGACCGACCTTGTCTTTTTTCCGAGCAATCCCATCCGATTGAGAACGTGGCGGAGCCAGCGCTTACTGGGGGCAATCCAGTTCCCTCCCCTGGCCCGTCCTGGCTCTTATCGACCCCTTGGGGCCGCCTCTTTAGAGGCTTTTCAGCTCAATCCGGAGACGCGCAAGTACCAGTCCACGAGCTGAGGCCCCCAGAACTGGCCGACGACCCCGCCGAGCGCCATAAAGGGAGCGAACGGAATGGCGTAGCGGCGCGCATCGGGGCCGCGAGCGCCTGCGATGCGGGCGGCGGCGATTCCGGCGACTGCACCGGCGGCAAAACCCACGAACAGAGCGGGCGCGACCGCCGACCCGAGATAGAGCCCCATCACCGCGGCGAGCTTGACATCACCCATCCCGAGCGCATCCCTTCCAAGCAGCAGGCGGAACAGCTCCGAGACCAGCAGCAACGACCCCCCCGCGATCGCGGCGGCCAGCAAGTTGTCCAATAGCTGAGACGGGTCCGCGATCGCCCAGAGCACGACCGCGGCGAGCGCCGATACGACCATCACCTTGTTGGGCACGATCCGGTGCTCAAGATCGGTGGCCGTGACGGCGACGAGCGTCGCCATCAGCGCGAGCGCGGGCAGCAGCTCGGCATCGGTCCCCTGCTGGAACAGACAGGCCAAGAACAGCGCGGCCGTCGCGGCCTCGACCAGCGGATAGCGCACGGAGATCCGTGTGCCGCAGTGACGGCAGCGGCCTCTCAGGACGATCCACGAGATCACCGGGACGTTGTCGTAAACGGCAATCTGCACTCCACAACTCGGGCAACGCGACCGTGGCCGCAGCAGCGACTCGCCGCGCGGCAGCCGGTGCGCGACGACGTTGAGAAAACTTCCCACCGCGAGGCCCGCGATGGCCACAGCCACTATCTCGTAAGCGCTTGCTTCCACCGGGCCATGATTGTCGGCATCACTGGCCCGCGACTTTACATGGCCGCCCCGAAGCCACGATGACGGCTACGCGGTGATCGCTACCAGCTACAGCTGGGGTCGCACGTGCGACTCGTTGTGCCGTCGCCGAGCCGCTCGACCGTGTAGGTGACCGGTTGCGTCGAGGTCGAGACCGTGTGAAGTTCGTAATTGTCGATCTCGTGCCTGTCGACAACCAGACTCGGAGTGTCATTCAAAGTAGGATCGATGCCCCTCAGGGCTCCAACGTCGCACCTGGTGTACCGACCGTAATCGTCGGCGGCACAGGTCTCCATGGCTAGTTGCGCGCTACGTGCCGCGGTCTTCGCCTGGCCGCCCTGAGCCTTGCTCTGCTGATTCAGGAAATTGGGGATCGCGATTGCGGCGAGGATGCCGACGATCAGGATCGACACCAGCAGCTCGACCACGCTGAACCCGCCCTCGCGTCCGAGGCCCACGACTTGCGCCCCGTTTCCCCGCTTGTCTAGCTTGCCGATCATCCCTGCCCTTGAGTCCAGCTTGGCGGCAAAACGCTAATCGCGCAAGCCAATCGCATGGACACCGGCCGGCGTGTCGCCTGCCCGTCCAGGCTCCGGCCCGGGCGCCCTGGCGCCGCTACCAGTCGCCGCTCGAGCTGCAGCCGCCGGTCGCTATCGGACTACAGGAACGAACGACAGGTGGGACGGAGGTGGGATCGCGCCTAACCGTAAATGTGACCGGCGTAGCCGAATCCGACTCGGTGCTCAGTGTGTATCCGTCACCGCCGGGGTCAACCGCGACTTGCAGGTTGGGGGCATCGTTCAGGGTGGGGTCCACCTGCTCGAGTGCTCCTGCTACATCGGCGCCACCGTAGCCGTGATGGTCCATCTCGTAGGTCTCGATCGCCACGAACGCCGTTCGCGCCGCGGTCTTGGCCTCGGCATCATGGGCCTTGTTCTGCTGGTCGATGAAGCGCGGAATCGCGATCGCGGCGAGCAGGCCGATGATGATCAGCACCACCAGCAGCTCGACGAGGCTGAAGCCGTCATTGGCCGACAGATGTCTTCGCTTTTGGCGCCGGTTCCGCTTCATGCGTGGCCTATCGGTCACGTACTGGCCTGAACTTGAGCCGCAATCCAGTATGGGGAGCCGGCCCGTCATGCAACCAAAACAAAGGCGGGCCCTCGCGGCCCGCCTTTTCGCAATCTGCTGAAAGCAGCAGTGCTGCTCTTCTACTGCTGACCCCAGTTGGAGTTCGCCGGGCAGCCACCTTGGTTTGTCTCGGTACCGAGTGTGCAGGAACGCACGGTCGTACCGTCCGCAAACCGGTCGAGTCTGAACCTCACTTGGGTTGGGCTGCGCGTAGACATGACACACACGGCGTAGGAGCCCGCTGCCGGGTTCCCTGCACAGTCCTCGCCAGCAATGGTGGCCGCAGTGGTATTCGCGCTCACTGCACCCAATGCCAGACGAGTGCCGTTCGGCGGACCAACGTCGTTCAACGTCGGCTCAATGTCCACGAGGGCTGTCATGTTTGCGGCCGGGAGTTTCCGGCAGTTCGCGTAGCTGCCGGCGTTGTCGGTCGCACAGGTTTCCGTCGCCTCGGTGGCGGTGACGACTGCCGACTTTGCCTCGGCGTCGTTGCCCTTGCCCCTCTGGTTGATGAACGACGGAATGGCGATCGCGGCGAGGATGCCGATGATCAGGATCACGACCAGAAGCTCGATCAGGGTGAATCCCTTCTCGTTCTGGGCGCGCTCGCGGAGTTTCTGCAACATGTCTTTGCTCCTCCTTGATATGGGCTGTTCAGGACCCGAACAGCCCCTCCAGCGCCCCCATGGCACCGCGGCTACTCGGCCCTCTTGCTTCCCAGCCTGTATCGACTCGCGACCCTAGGGTCTTGACCCCATCTGGACGGATGTACGGACCCCATGCGCGGCTCGGGGCTTGGAGCTTGCTCGCGTGGGAATGCTGACCAGACTTGGCCCCACTGTGATGGCTTGATTTGGCCCCACC